>CAIZDL010000175.1 GCA_903931735.1 uncultured Rhodospirillales bacterium | reverse complement strand
GTGGTGGCGGAGGAGGTGGCGGTGGTGGCGGAGGAGGTGGCGGTGGTGGCGGGGGAGGAGGAGGCGGAGGAGGAGGTGGCGGCGGCGGTGGCGGTGGCGGTGGCGGCGGAGGAGGAACAACGGGAGTTACAACCGGCGGCGCTGGCGGGAGAGGCGGCGGCGGCGGCGGCGGCGGCGGCGGCGGCGGCGGCGGTGGCGGTGGCGGAGGTGGCGGTGGCGGTGCCGTGATTACCACGGGGGCGGCCACTGCTGCCTGGATTGCCTGGGCCATGTTTGGCACTGCCGCGTTAGCGGAGCTGGAAATGCTCGCAGCTTGGCTTGGTGCCGCACCAACCATTGCGGATACGATCGCCGCAGCCGAGGCGGGCGCTGCCGAAATAGTCGCGGTCGCAATTGCGGCGGCTTGGCTCGGCGCGGCGTTGGTAACCGCGCTGCCAATCGCTGCCGCAGCCGAAGGCACCGCAGTTGTGACCGCCGAGGCGATCGCCGCCGCTTGACCGGGAGCCGAGGTCGTGCTCGCAGAGGCAATTGCCGCCGCTTGAGCGGGTGCCGCGTTTGTGATCGCCGAGGCAATCGCACCAGCCTGTGCAGGCGCCGCCAGAGTGACCGACGCTGCAATCGACGTGGCCTGACCGGGCGATGCGACTGTTGCGGCGTTAGCAATCGCCGCCGCTTGAGCAGGCGCTGCGATCGTTACTGCCGAGGCAATCGCGCCAGCCTGAGCGGGTGCCACTGTGGTGATCGCCGAGGTGATCGCTGCCGCGCTGCCAGGCGCCGCCGTTGTAACCGATGCTGCGATCGAGGCGGCCTGACCGGGCGACGCCGTTGTCGCCGCACTGGCGATCGCGGCTGCCTGGGTCGGTGCTGCGGTCGTCACTGCCGAGGCAATCGCACCAGCCTGAGCGGGCGCTACGGTGGTGATTGCCGTGGTGATGGCGGCGGCCTGTCCGGGCGATACTGTTGTTACAGCCTGCGCAATCGCTGCCGCGCTGCCAGGCACCCCGGTGGTCATCGCAGATGCGATAATCGCGGCTTGACCCGGCGCGGCAGTTGTAATCGCGGTGGCGAGGCTCGCGACGCTTGCCGGAATTGAACGAGATACCGTGAGTGCGATTGACGCCGCAAACTTCGGATTGGCGACCACCGCAGCTTTCGCGGCGGCGATGATCGACGACACGATCAACGGGCCCTGGTCTGGATGCTGGGCGATGATCTTATCCAGCGCCGCCGTGTTACCGGAAGCCGCAGCCGTCGCGATATCGCTGCGGACCTGAACCGAAAGGCCTTGGCCCTGGTCGTCCTGGCGACCTTGTGATTGGGACTGATTTTGCCCCTTTTGTCCTGCGTCTTGCGCCCAAACTATTCCAGTCGAAAGCAGCAGGCTCGATGACACTAGAGCAGTCGCTCACAGCAGTCGAATCGAAAACCGTTCCATTATTTTCTCCCAGCGTTGTGAAGCGCGCACCGGCGACACCTTTAGGAAACTAACGCCGAACCCCTTGACGAGCCCGTAGCTATTTGATTGACGATCACTCCCGCAGGCCTCTGATGTCAACCCCAAAACGCCCAAACTGACACCTATCCCCGAGCTGTAACATTGATGCAGCAAGATGCGGAGGGGGTGTTTTATAGAACTAATAATAAGTTATCCGGCATTCGGGCGGGGCGGCCGGTAATGAGTAGGGGAAACCCCGTACTGTCGGCGGCCGGCGGCGATGGAGGGGACGCTACACGGGGAATCGCTTGTCGATCCGGGCTGAGAGCGCGTCGCGAACTTGGCGATAGCCTGAAAGCCGTGCGTCCCGGCTGCCCTCCAAAATCGTCGGGTCGAAGGTTTGCCAATATTCCACGTCGCAAGCCATGGTCCGCACCAATTCCACCGCGTGGTGGTGGGCCTGGGGCGAGAGGGAAATCACCAGATCAAACGAGGTGTCGTCTAACTCGTCGAAACTTTTGGGGGGGTGGCGGCTGAGGTCTTCGCCAAGTTCGGCCATGACCGCGACCATGAACGGGTCGGTTTCGCCCTGACGTAACCCCGCTGAGTCGACGTAAAAGCGTTTGCCAAAGCGGCGTTTGAACAGCGCCGCCGCCATCGGCGACCGCACGGCGTTAAACGTGCAGGCGAACAGGACGCTGCTAATACCGTTCCAGGGGGAGAATTCGACCATCGGACGGCCCGAACCGGCGTTAGCCGCGGATGTGCAGAATGCACACCAAGGTAAAAATGCGGCGTGCGGTGGTGTGATCGATGATGATTTTACCGGCGAGTCGCTCCTGGAGCAGTTCAGACCCCTCATTGTGCAGGCCGCGCCGCCCCATATCCAGCGCCTCGATTTGCGCTGGAGTCGAGCGCTTGATGGCGTGATAGTAACTCTCGCAAACCATAAAATAATCGCGGACGATGCTCTTAAAGGGACTGAGCGGAAGCAAAACCCGGGTCAGTTCGATGCCATCTTGGGTGCGAATGTCGAAGGTGAGGCGGCCTTCTTCGGCGCTCAGGTGAAGGTTATACGGCCCGTCATCGGCAAACCCGATTGGTTCGAACTGATTTTCTTCCAGCAGGTCGAAGATCGCCACCGCCCGTTCGTGCTCAACTTCGGGCTTGCGGCGTACGACTGTGCGCTCGTCGAGTTGGACATAGATGATTCGGCGCATTGGGTCGCCGGGCGGTGGGGAAATGTCGGTCATGTCGATCCGTCCTCATTCCCTTTTTTATCAAGGTAATCGATGCGCATTTGCACCGAACGCGCGTGTCCCTCCAGCCCCTCGGCCCGCGCCAACGTCACCGCCGCCGGGCCGATGGCGCGCAAGCCTTCAGGAGGGCAGGAAATAAAGGTGGTGCGCTTCATAAAGTCTAGAACGTTCAACCCCGAAGAAAACCGCGCGCTGCGCGAGGTCGGCAACACATGATTCGGCCCCGCCACATAATCGCCCAAAGCTTCAGGCGTGTGCCGGCCAAGGAAAATTGACCCGGCGTGCCGCACCTTCGCCATGATCGCATCGGGGTTCTCAACCGCAAGTTCGAGGTGTTCGGGGGCGAAAAGGTTGATGAGGTGGGGGGCGTCGGTTTTGATGTCTTTTATTGTATATGCGCGGCCCAGGCTCCAACTCCTCCGGGCGATCGTGGATCGAGGCAGGTCTTCGAGCTGCTTCTCCCCTGCGGCAATCACAGAATCCGCAAATTCTTCGTTGTCGGTAACTAAAATCAAGAGCGCTTCGGCGTCGTGCTCGGCCTGGGACAGGAGGTCTGCGGCAATCCAATCGGGGTTGTTTGCGCCATCAGCAACGACCATTATTTCGGAGGGGCCGGCGATCATGTCGATTCCGACCATTCCAAAGACTTGCCGTTTGGCCTCAGTGACATAGGCATTGCCGGGGCCGACGATTTTGTCAACGCGTGCAATAGTGTCGGTGCCGTAAGCAAGTGCTGCCACAGCTTGGGCGCCGCCGATCCGATAAATTTCAGTGATGCCGACCAATCGAGCCGCCGCCAGCACCAGCGGGTTGAGAATGCCATCCGGCGTTGGCACCACCATCACCAATCGGTTGACGCCGGCAACGATTGCCGGAATGGCATTCATCAACACTGAACTTGGGTAGGAGGCGGTACCACCGGGGACATATAGGCCCACGGCGTCAATCGGCGTCCAACGGGCGCCCAGGCGAACGCCCTGGTCGTCGGTATAGTCGGTGCCCGGAGGCAGTTGTTTGGCGTGAAAAGCGCGAATCCGCCCTGCCGCTAGCTTCAGGGCCTCATAATCTTCCGCCTTTACTTGAGCGATTGCAGCATCGATCTCAGCTTCAGAAATCCGCAGCGTCGCGGAGATGAGCCCCGGCAGCCGGTCGAATTGAATAGTATACTCAATGAGCGCGCTGTCACCGCGTTCGACGACGGCTAAAATTATGTCGGCTACCGCTTTGCTTCTCTCGATTGCGAGTGTAGATAAATTTTTGGCAGTAGCTTCGCGATTTAACCAAGTGGTAAATTCAGATATATCGCGGCTTCTTAAATCGATTTTACGCATCAATCGCCTCCCTGAACTTCCCAATCCATCCGTTCATTTCTTCGGGCCGGGTTTTTAGGGCGGCGCGGTTGACGATTAGGCGGGAGGTGATGTCGGCGATTTTTTCTACTTCCACCAAGCCGTTGGCTTTCAGGGTCGCGCCGGAGGAGACCAGATCGACGATGCGGGAGCACAGGCCTAGCGCGGGGGCGAGTTCCATGGCGCCGTTGAGCTTGATGCACTCGGCTTGCACGCCGCGCGCGGCGAAGTGGCGGCGGCTGATTTCGGGGTATTTGGTGGCGACGCGGATATGGCTCCAGCGGGCCGGGTCGTCGGCTTTGCTCAGGGTCACTGGTTCGGCCACCGAGAGCCGGCAGGCGCCGATGCCCAGATCAAGCGGTGCATAAAGCTCGGGAAAATCGAACTCCATGATCACGTCGTTGCCGGCAACACCAAGGTGCGCTGCGCCAAAGGCGACGAAGGTGGCGACATCGAACGATCGCACCCGAATAATACTCAGGTGGGGCAGGTTGGTTTGGAACTTGAGCAACCGGCTGTGTTCGTTATCGAACTCCGGCTCCGGAATAATGCCCACCCGGTCGAGGAGCGGTCGCACCTCGTCGAGAATGCGGCCTTTGGGCAGGGCCAGCACCAAGGCTTCCCGATCGGCTTCGCTCACGTCATTCCTCTCCCGGCAACCGCGTGCAATGGCCAGCATAGATACCACACTATTGCGCCGCGTCATCCGATTCCTGAAGTCTGAGGGGGTGGTTTTGACGCGGCCCACGGTTGCGTGGCAAAAGCCCCCATTTCGCGCGTGCCGCTTCTGGCGCATATTGGCCGTCGTTTGCCACAGTCAAAGGACCGGCGGCCTTCTTTCCTGAAGCCGGCCGGGGCAGGAAAAATGAGCCAGCTTGCGGAGTTCATCGCCTCTAACCACGTCACCGAGGTCGAATGCTTGGTTCCCGATATGTCGGGCATCGCGCGCGGCAAAATTGTGCCGGCCGAAAAGTTTCTGCGCATCTTGCGTGATCGCGGCTTGCGGCTGCCGGAATCGATTTTCGTGCAGACGGTAACCGGCGACTTTCCGGAAGACGACGATGTAACCAGCGTCGAAAACTGCGATATTTATATGGTGCCCGACGAGCAAACGATCCGCCTCGTGCCCTGGTATAAAGAACCGACCGCCCAGGTGATCAGCGATTGTTATTATGCCGATGGCAGACCGGTTGATATTTCGCCGCGCTGGGTGTTGCGCCGGGTGCTGGAATTGTACGAGCAACGGGGCTGGAAGCCGATTGTCGCGCCGGAGCTGGAGTTTTTTCTGGTCCAGGTCAATAAGGACCCCGACTATCCTTTGTTGCCGCCGGTTGGGCGGTCGGGCCGGACCGAGAGCGGGCGGCAGGCGTACGGGATCGATGCCGTCAACGAGTTTGACCCGATCTTTGAAGAAGTTTACGACTTTTGCGAGGCGCAGAACATCGATATCGACACCCTGACCCATGAAGCCGGGGTTGCCCAAATCGAGATCAACTTCAATCATGGCGATGCGCTAGAACTGGCTGACCAAACCTTTCTCTTTAAGCGCACGGTTCGTGAAACGGCAATTCGGCATCAGGTTTATGCTACATTCATGGCAAAGCCAATGCAGGATCAACCAGGGAGCGCGCTCCACATTCATCAATCGGTGATTTGCACGAAAACCGGTCGCAACCTGTTTTCCGATGAACAGGGGCGCGATACACCGTTGTTTCTTTCTTTTATCGCGGGGTTGCAGAAGTTCTTGCCGGCGGCGATGCCGTTGTTGGCGCCAAACGTCAATTCATACCGCCGCTTGTTGCCGGGCTCGGATGCGCCGATCAACGTTCACTGGGGCCGCGACAACCGCACGGTCGGCTTCCGGGTGCCGGTTTCCGAGCCGGACGCCCGCCGGGTGGAAAACCGGGTCGCGGGCGCCGACGCCAACCCCTATCTGGCGCTGGCGGCGTCCCTGGCCTGCGGCTACATCGGCATGGTTCACGAGATGGAGCCCTCGGACCCGATCAAGGGCACCGCCCACCGGTTGGCGTTCACGCTACCCCGCCACTTGATGGACGCCCTCAACAAGTTCAACGCCTGCAAGCCGCTGCGGGAAATCATCGGCGAAAATTTCCAGGACGCCGTTACCGCCGTGAAAACCGCTGAATATGAAGCCTACCAACGGGTGATCAGTTCATGGGAGCGGGAAAACTTGCTGCTGAACGTATGAGCCGCAGTCTTTCCCTGCGGCCCCCGATCAGATAAACTTTTTTGACACATAAACGCCGTTGCTGAGTCCCATCAATATTTGGAATCCATCGGGGATTTCGGGGATGGTGTAGCCGGTAATGATCTTTAACGTCACGAACAATGCGGTAATGACGGTAAAGAACAACATCTGGACTCGGGTAACGTCGATCTCTGTTCCGTCGGCCGAGAGCACCATGTCGCTCCAACGCGGAACCCAGGGGGTTGGCGGAACGACGGACGGAGCCGCCGGAGTCGGTGTGGCGGCGGTGGTGCCGGTGTCGCGCGGTTTGCCCAGTTCGGAGCCGAGGCCAGCGCCGCCGGAAATGCCAAGGAGCACGAGGGTCCCCGTGCTGATATCGATCAATCCACCGGTCAGCATCATGACATAGATCGCGCCGCCACCGACCACAAATGCCCACAGCATCATTTGAAATTGAGAAAGGCTGGCACGCCCGGTGGAGCAGGCGATCATTCGCAGGAATACATTGACAGAGGACAAGTCGAGTTCGCCAAATTTTCGTAAGCGATACATAAAGAGCATGGGAAGCGACAGTATGAGCAGCGTCACCACGACCGCGAAGGTGTGGCTGGTAATGCCGACGCCGACGATGGCATCAAAATGATTGCCGGCATCGTCGTTGATTCGCACCAAAATATCGGCGATTGGGACCAGATTAGACATGGTGTGGCCGCACGTGTCCGCTGCCGGCGCAGGGTCTTTGATCACGCCCAATGAAATCAGCATCGCCCACACCCGGGTGTAGGTCGCCGGCAAATCGGGGATCATCGCCGAAATCGTGACTTCCTTGCCGGTCACGGACTCGATGCGTACCGGAACCGGCGTTGCCATGATCTCGGAGTTGGTCTCGCCCGCCGACCGCCAGCGAAAGCAGACGGTAAAGGAGTTTTGAAACACCGGCCCCGGCCAATTGCTGATAATTATTCGCGCCTTACCGCCGCGTGGCTGGGCCAGCGTCATCGGGTCGAGCCGAACCATCGGCCGGGCATTGGCGGGCAGCCGGTTTTTTTCCAGCACCAAATCTGCGGTCGGACAAGCACCCAGCGCGGGGTCGGGCGCCGCGTTTTGTCCTTGGGCGTCGGAGCAGATCAAAACCGCCCCGATTACGAGTGTTGCCACTATCCGCCAGCCTGACCCCATCGCCCGCCCTCCCCACCTTAAGTTCCGGTGGTTGGTAGCGTGTTCTGAGACTATTCGCAAATAGCGAGCGATGCGTCAGATGGTCACAAGCAAGGCGTGCATACGATCGTATGTTTTTCAGGCAAGGCGATAATCCCGGCCGAGCACCGCGTAGTGCCGGGCCGATTCGGGGAAAAACTCGATCTCGGCCGCTGTCAGGTCGCGTTGATATTTGGCGGGGCTGCCGGTCCAGAGTTGGCCGCTTTTAACCCGCTTACCGGGTGTGACCAGCGCGCCCGCCCCCACCATCGCCCCGCTCTCGACACAGGCGCCATCCATCACGCACGCCTTCATCCCGATAAAGCACCCGCTTTCCAGGGTGCAGGCATGGAGAACGGCCATGTGGCCTACGGTAATGTCATCGCCGATGAAGGTGCCTTGGCCCCGGCTGGCCACATGGATGATCGTGCCGTCCTGGATGTTGGTGCGCTTGCCGATTCGGATGACGTTGACATCGCCGCGCAGGATGCAGCCGAACCAGATCCCGCTGTCCTCGCCGATTTCGGCGTCCCCGGTCACCACCGCGGTTGGTGCGATAAACGCGGTGGGGTGGATCGTCGGCCGAATGCCCTTATAGGGGAGAATGATGCCGCTCATGCTAATCGTCTCCGACTGGTAAATCATCCCCGCTTACGGGAACAGGGCAACCTGATTGAGGCCCATGGTCTCGGGCAGCCCGAGCATGACGTTCATATTTTGAATGGCTTGCCCCGATGCGCCCTTGACCAAGTTGTCCAGCACCGAAATCACGATCGCGTGGCCGGGGCGATGGTCGGCGAAGACGCCCATGTGCACGTGGTTGGAGCCCCGAACATGGCGGGTCGCGGGCGCAACCCCGGCCGGCACCACCTTGAGGAATGGTTCATTCTGGTAAGCCTTGGCGAGCGCGGCCCGGAGGCTGTTTACGTTGGCATTGCCAACCAACCGCACATAGGTGGTAATCAGCTCGCCCCGGTTCATGGGGATGAGGTGCGGGGTGAAGGAGAGCTGCACCGGGCCGCCGGCTGCCAGCGCCAACTCTTGTTCCATTTCGGGCATGTGCCGGTGGCGGCCGATGCCGTAGGCCGCCATGCCTTCGCTGACTTCGCAGAACAGGTTGGCTTGCTTGGCATCGCGCCCCGCGCCGGACACCCCCGATTTGGCGTCGATAATCAGGCTGCCGGCGTCGATCAAGCCGGCCCGCAGCAGCGGGATTAGCGGCAACATCGCGGCGGTGGGATAGCAGCCGGGGTTGGCGACCAGCCGCGCCACCAGGAGCGCCGGCCGCGCGTGTTCGGTCAGCCCATAAACCGCGCTGGCCTGGAGATCCACCGCCCGGTGCGGCTGGCCATACCACTCGGCGTAGATGGCGGGATCGTAGAGTCGGAAATCGGCCGACAAATCCACGATTCGCACCCGCTCCGGCAACCCGGCGATGACCTCCTGGGTGGTGCCGTGGGGCAGGGCGCAGAACACAAAATCCACCTCCGACCAATCCACGGCATCAATCTTGACGGTGGCGGGGAGGTTGAACGGCGCCAGATGGGGAAAAATATCCGCCATCGGCTTGCCGGCCTGTCGTTCGGCGGTCAAGACTCGGATATCGGCGGCGGGATGGCACAGCAGCAAACGCAGCAACTCCGCGCCGGTATAACCAGAAGCGCCAAGGATGGCGATGCGGGTGGTGGGGATGTGCATGGGAACTCGCAAGGCAAGACATCGAAGCGAAAAGTGCTCGACACTACCCCAACTCTGGGCCCCCGCCTATGGTTGAAATTTGCGTCGGGGGGCCTTGCACATTCTGGCGCCGGCCGGGGAACGGCGTTACCCTCTCCCGGCACGACATTTGAAGCGAGGCTGAGACGATGGCCGATATTCTGGTGGTCGATGACGATGAGCTGATGGTCGAGTTGATCGCGGACCCGCTGCTCGACGAGGGCCATGAGGTGCGAACCGCGCTCTGCGGCGAGGACGCCCTCGATGAAATTGCCCGCAAACGCCCGGCCATGGTCATTCTCGATATGAATATGCCGGGGATCGATGGGTATGCCGTGGCGCGCCGGTTGCGCGCCGACCCGGCGACGGCGCGGCTGCCGATTATCGCCGTCACCGGCCACGATGGCCCAACCGACCGCGACGCCGTTCTTGCCGCCGGATGCGATGCCTTCATCGCCAAGCCGCTGGACTGTGGCAGGTTGCTGGACGCCGTTTGCGCTTTATTTTAGCGTTTTATGGGGAGCCTTGCCCGGTCGGCCGGGTGGTGGCCGGTGACGGCACGGGGATGCGGTGGCGCCGAAATTGGTGTACGGTGGCAAAGTAAGGTTTCACCGTTATTGTTCAGGGGCGATCCCATGACCACCGAAGTCCGCACCTTCGTCATTCCCGATGAAAGTCCCGAGTTGGCAACGGCCGATATCGCCGGGTTTTTGCGTGCGGTCGAGGTGGAGCGCATCGATACCGCCTATGCCGATGGTGCGTGGCATGTGCTGGTGTTGCACCAGGATGCCCGCCGCAAGGAAGAATCAGAGCAGATCGAGAGTGCGATCAAAGACGCCCTCGCCGGCTGGCGCGATCGGTTGGCGACCAAAGAGGGGGTCTCCCGCGATAGCATCCTTCCCGATGTTTTGCTCAGTGAGATCGCCCACTACGCGCCAACCACCGAGCGCGAGCTGTTGACCATCGCCTCGTCCCACGGGTTCGAGGTTGGCCGCTATGGCGCCAGCATCGTCCTTGAGGTCAAAAAGACCCTGGATGATTTGATCGAGTGAGCGGGGGGGGGGCTTTGTGCGGTGGTCAGTGCTGCCGTTGCCCGCGGGCTTGGTTTGGCGGTTTAAGGAGCCCGGCTCAAAAGCCAGGCCCCTTAACCCAATTATCAGTGACCGATGCCGCCGACAGTGGCCTTGGCCTTGTTGTTCTGGCCAACCGCAGTGGTGTTGACGTCGTGAGCGGTCGCGTTGATTTCGGTGTTGCCCTGAATTTGGGTCCCGCCACCGATGGCGCCAACTGCGGTCTCGGCAGTGTTGTTCTGGCCGACTGCCGTGGTGTTCAGGTTCCGGCCGGCGGCGTTAATGGTGGTATTGCCCTGAATCTGCACGCCGTTCGGGTTGGAACTCTGCTGGGAAGAAACCCCGCCCGAGGACTGAGCGAAGGCGGCGCCAGAGAGGGCGAGAACTGCGGCGGCGGTCAGGATGCTGATCTTACGCATGAAAATTCTCCCAAATTTAACCGGATTGTTTCGACGCTCCCGAAGGGCTCCTCGGCTTTCCGGTTGGTCAGCCAGGGTAGGTTCGGTGAGCCCCACACGAGTTCAACATGGCATGGTTCAAGGCCGAGATCAACTCCCCTCGTCCTCGGCAAGCGGATATCATCATTTTCGAGGCGGCCTGTTGGTGATAATAAGAAAAAGGCCTACATTAAGCCACTTCATGCCCGGGTCGTGGGTCTCATTCGCATGGTTAATAAATATTTATGCTATGGATCGGCTGCGGGCTGGGCACTTCTAACGGTCCGCTCTAAACGGGTTGAATTGCTTTCAGGGTTTTGCCCCAGATCGAAGGATCACGATGATGAGCCCTCGTATTGCTCACCTTCTCGCTCATATCGAGATGTTAGAAAACGAGCTGGCCGACGAACTGGAAAAGGGCCTGATCTTGCGCGGGTTCAGTCTTAAAGGTAAAATCATTGCCTTTGAACGGGATGTCATCGACCGTCACCGGACGTTGCGTCTTGGGTTGGTGAGATATATGACCAAATCGCATTTGCTTACCTATTTAACGGCTCCGGTGATTTACTCTCTTTTGGCGCCTCTGGTCTTTGTTGATATCTGGATTAGTCTATACCAAAGTATTTGCTTTAGGGCCTATGGTATCCCGCAAGTCAGGCGGAGAGAATATATTGTATTTGATCGCCACCATCTGGCATACCTCAATTGGATTGAGGTACTAAACTGCTCTTATTGCGACTATGCCAACGGTGTGATCGCCTATGTACGGGAGATCGGGAGCAGGACCGAGCAATATTGGTGCCCGATCAAGCACGCTTTGCGCATTCGCGATCCTCACGAGCGTTATTTGAAGTTTTTGGAGTACGGTGACGCGGTGGGCTACCGCGCGCGGCACGAAAGCTTTCGCGATAAGCTCCGCAGCGTAGGACCGGCCGGGCAAAAACCCAGCCCGACAGAGTGACGCACCGAACCCCGGCGGCCGGGATATAATCTCGGGTCGCCGGGGACGGTGTTGCCGGAAATTACGCTTGGCTCTTCAACCAAGTCAACATCGTGTCGGCATCGGACACGGTGAAGGGGTCGGTTGGGCAGTTGTCGGAAAAATCGGGCTCGACGAAGGTTTTGACGACTTCGCCATTGTTGACATACATCGAGTAGCGCCAAGTGCGCATCCCGAAGCCGAGGTTGGATTTATCGACCAGCATTCCCATCTTGCGGCTGAACTCGCCATTGCCGTCGGGGAGCAGAAACACGTTGGTGGCCTTTTGCGCCAAGCCCCACTGATACATGACAAAGGCATCATTGACCGAAAGGCAGACGATGCTATCCACGCCCAGCGCTTTGAACTGGTCATAGAGCTGTTCGTAGCGCGGCAAATGGGTGGTCGAGCAGGTGGGCGTGAACGCGCCGGGAAGCGCGAACAGCACAACCTTTTTGCCCGCGAAAATCTCGGCGCTGGTCAAATCCTTCCATTCGAAGGGATTCGGTCCGCCGAGAGCCTCGTTGCGCACCCGGGTTTTGAATGTTACGGCAGGAACGTGCATGGTGGTTCTCATATCTTCTTGTTGAAGGGAAACGGTGACACCAGATGCCCGATGTTGGGATGGCGGGTCGACATGGTAGTCATGGCCCGCCTCGCAGTCCAGTCGCTCGAACTCAGGGCTGGCCGGCGACGCGAAAAAATTAGCGATGGAGCGGGGGGGCGACGGTGTGGGCGTTTGGTATGAACAGGCGTTGCCCCTCGATTTGAAAGGCGCCGATGGCGGCTTGGCCTTCAGGCGAGACCAGCCAATTGGCAAAGCTGCGGGCCATCTCGGCCTTAACTTGGGGGTGGCGGGCCGGGTTGACCAGAATAACGCTATAGGGGTTGAACAGGGCGGGGTCGCCTTCCAGCAAAATGGTCAGCGGACCGCGGTTGCGAAAGCTCAGCCACGTTCCGCGGTCGGCAAGGGTATAGGCGTCGCGGGCGGCGGCCATGGTCAGGGTTGGCCCCATGCCTTGGCCGACCGAAAGATACCAGGGCGCCTTACCCGCCGGAGGGTCTTGGCCGGCAGCCCGCCACAGGCGGGTTTCCATGGCGTGGGTGCCGCTGTTGTCGCCCCGCGAGATAAAGGTGGCCCCGGCGGTCGCCAATCGTTGGAAGGCCTGAACCGCGTCCACAGACCCGTGGACCTGGGCGGGGTCGGTGGCCGGGCCGACCACGACGAAATCATTATACATCACGGCGTGGCGTTCGATGCCAAAGCCGTCGGCAACGAATTTTTCTTCCGCCACCCGGTCGTGGACCAGCACAACGTCGGCGTCGCCGTTGGCGGCGGTCCGCAGGGCTTGCCCGGTGCCCAGCGCCACCACATGAACGCCGACTCCGGTTTTGGCGGTAAACAGCGGCAGCAAGTGGCGGAACAGCCCCGATTGCTCGGTTGAGGTGGTCGATGCCAGGGTGATGAAGCTGTCATCGGCAACGGCCGGGGTGCCACCCAGTATTGCCGCGAGGCTGATCGCAAGGGCCAGTATCGTTTTCATAAGTCATCTTCCGTGGCTGCGCAGCACGACCGCGCTGACGCCAGCATTGATCAGCAACGCGATGGTAAGCAAAATTATGCCGAGCGACAGGGCCAGAGGCAAGTCGCCCTTGCTCACTTCGAGGGCGATGGTGGTGGTCATGACCCGGGTATAATGATCGATGTTGCCGCCCACGATCATGACGGCGCCCACCTCGGCGTTGGCGCGGGCGAATCCGGCCAGCACCGCAGTCATCAGGCCCAGGCGGCCCTCCCATAGCAGGGTGGCAACCAGCCCGGCGGGGCCGACTCCGAATGAGCGAAGTTGCTCGTCGTATTCCTCCCACAGGCTTTCGATGATCTGGCGGGTGAGCGCGATCACGATTGGTGTCACCAGAACCGCTTGGGCGGTGATCATGGCGGTGGGCGAATAGAGCAACCCCAGCCAGCCCAGCGGCCCGGCCCGGGAAATCATCAGGTACACGCAAAGCCCAACCACCACTGGGGGCAGCCCCATCAGGGTGTTCGACAGCACGATCACCCCTTGCCGGCCGGGAAAGGGCACCAGCGCCAGCAGCGCCCCGAACGGCAGGCCGATTGCCGTGGCGATGGTCACCGCGGTCAGGCTGACCCGAAGCGACAGAAAAACAATGGCGATCAGATCGGGGTCCAGCCTGCCGATCATTTGTGCCGCAAGGCTCAGCGAGTCCGTAAGGGTGGCCATCGAGGCTTCAGGAGGTCCTTATCATCAGCGTTATGTCCCGGTATCTCTATG
>CAIZDL010000174.1 GCA_903931735.1 uncultured Rhodospirillales bacterium | reverse complement strand
CTGCTCTTCGTGAACCTGATCGAGCAGTCGGCGCACCTGCTGATGCGTTTCCGCAAGCTCTTCAAGGCCGCGATTGAGGCGCAGGGCGCTCTCGGCAATCTCGCGGCTAACATTCACCGATGCCGCCCCGCCGTTAAGGCCTGCACCAGCACCACCGCTACCGCCATTATGGGCGGCCGCCGCCCCAAGTAAATCCAACGTCCCTTGACGCAAGGTGATAACGTCGGATGCTACCCGCAACAACACCGGCTCCACCCGCCGAAGAACATCAAGGCTATCACGAGAGGGTGACGACCTTTTGCGGGTAATCTCGTCCTCCATTCCCCCCACCTCACGCCCCGTGTTGTTGCAGGCTCAACAGGGCACCAGGCGGCATATCGCGCTTATCGGGAACAACACAATTACGGCCGGATCGTTTTGCTTCGTAAAGCGCCTCATCGGCGCGTTTGATCAAAGTGTCAACGGTATCGCCGACCCGGCCACCAACCGCAACGCCAACGCTCACCGTAACCGTGATCTCCCCAACGGTCGCGCTGATAAGAAACGAGGTGTCGCCAATGCGCTGACGCAACCGCTCGGCGACCATCACCGCGGCCTCGCCATCGGTATCCGGCATAATCACCACAAACTCTTCGCCACCCAAGCGCGCGACCAGATCAAAGTTTCGCAGGTTACGAGCCGACCGGATAGCGACCTCGCGCAACACCTCGTCGCCAACATCATGACCGAAGGTGTCGTTAACCCGCTTAAAATGGTCAATGTCGAACATCAAAATCGACACGGGCTTATTGCTATCGATGGCGCGGTCAAGCAAACGCGGCAAATGAGCGCTGACGTAACGACGATTGAACACCCCAGTCAACGAATCAGTCAGAGCCAGCGACAAGCTCTGCTCATAATTGGCGCGCAGCCGATCTTGATAGCGCTTGCGCCGAACCTGGGTGCGGACCCGGGCCTGCAACTCGTTGCGGTCAATGGGCTTAATCACATAATCGTTGGCCCCCAGCTCCAACCCCTTGGCCACCCGCTGAAGATCACCATCATCGACCATCAACAAAATCGGCACTTGGCGCGTGCGCTCGTGGGAGCGCAACTGAGAACAGAGACGCAGCCCATCTTCGTTCAGCAAGGTCAAGCTCACGATCACCAGATCGAATTCTTCGCCGTGCGCCCGTTCAAGCGCTCCCGCGCAATTTGCCGCCGAATAAACATCGGCGCCGTCACGCCTAAGGGTTTCAGTGATTTTATCCAAATCGAGCGGGCTATCTTCCAGCACCAGCACCCGGGCCTTTTCAATCGACTCGGATAACAAACTCACACCACTGTTCAGCATCCCAAAATGACCGGAGGTGGTCTCGCGCAGGCGCCACTCATCCATCATCATTTTGAGCCGAACCAACGAGCGCACCCGCGCAAACAGCGCGATATCGTTGACCGGCTTGGTCAAAAAGTCATCCGCCCCGGCTTCCAGCCCGCGCACCCGATCGGAAATGTCGGACAACGCCGTGACCATAACCACCGGAATGTGCATGGTATCCGGGTCGGAGCGAATCCGCTGGCAGACCTCAAAACCATCCATGCCTGGCATCATGACATCCAGCAGGACGATATCGGGGCTTTCCCTCTTGACCAGTTCCAGCGCTTGTTGGCCGTTATAGGCTGTCAATACATCGAAATACTCGCGGGTCAGCTTTGCCGCTAGCAGCTTCACATTTGGCATTACATCATCGACGACGAGCACGCGCGCTGACATTTCAGATCAACTTCCCATCCCGCAAAACCGGATGTCAGTTATTTAAAAAACGTTGCACCGCCTGAAGAAATTTTGTGACGGAAATTGGCTTGGCGAGATAATCCTCGCAACCGCCTTCGCGGATCTTTTCCTCATCACCCTTCATGGCAAACGCCGTGACCGCAATAATGGGAATAGACTTCAGTTCCTCGTCTTCTTTGATCCACTTGGTCACTTCCAGCCCCGAGACTTCCGGCAACTGAATATCCATCAGGATCAAGTCCGGGCGGTGTTCCCGAGCCAACTTCAACGCTTCCATACCGTCTTTGGTCTGAAGAGTGGCATAGCCATGCGCTTCCAGCAGATCGTGGAACAACTTCATGTTGAGTTCGTTGTCTTCCACGATCAGAACACATTTCCCGGTGGGATTCCCCCCCAGACCATGCGCGGTGTCCGTCGCATCGGTTGACATTTCGACCTCTCCCTCCCTGACCTACGACCGGCTGTGAGCGTCTCTCATCGCCACTGGCAAGATAACCCGCCCAGAAACGATATGCACCCATAAATCGCGGTCGGGCGCACCAGGGTTAACAGACCAGCGGTTCCCCGGATCTGCGCGAACCCGAGCACACCGGCTCCGGAAACGCCACATGCGCGCACAATCACCGCGCTTACTGAGAGCGTAAGGATACAGCTTAGCGCACGCCGGCCCCGTGCCAAGCCCCGCGTGTTTTAGAGCGGATCAACGCTCCTGGGTGAGCCCCCCTGCGACCCGCTCTAAAACGCCTCGGCCGCCCGAAACATATAGCCGACGCCCCGGACCCCGAGAATCGACACCCCTGCCCCGGCCTCGCGCAAGCGCTTGCGCAAACGCGACAGGTGAGACTCGATGGCGTTGGATTCGGTCTCCTCACCCTTGGAATAAACCGCGCTTTCAAGGGCATCCTTCGGCACCACCCGCCCGGCACGCTGCATCAGCAACTCCAGCGCCGCAAGCTCGCGTCGGGGCACCACCAACGACTGCCCGTCCACCGCAACCTCGCGCGTGGCCATGTCGAAGGCCACATTGGCAACCTCTAGCCGCATCCCAAGCGCGGCTCCCGGCCGCTTCAGCACCGCGCCGACGCGCGCCACCAACTGCTCCAGCGCGAACGGCTTTGCCATGTAATCATCGGTGTCGGCGGCGCCGTTGAGCCCCGCCGCACGAGTGCCCAGCGCGTCGCGCGCAGCCACCACGATCACCGGCGTGGGGGTGCGGGAGTCGCGCACCCCGCGCAGAATCTCAAGCCCATCGCCATCGGGCAGGCGCAAATCAAGCACCACGGCGTCGTAACAGGTGGCGCGCAGGGCAGCTTGCGCCTCTTCAGAGGAATTGGCGATATCGACGGTAAATCCTTCACCCGCGAGCTTAGTCCGAACCAACTCGGCCAGTTCGCCCTCATCCTCAACCAATAACAATCGCATCTGCCCCTCCCCTGCCGTCACGTTAGCCCGGCTCCATATCACTCTATCAGGAACATTATATCATAAAGACCGCTCACTGACCAAGGTCGCCGCGCGCACAATCTCATTTATTCCGCTTGCGCACCCCTTCGTGAGCGAAGCTTTTCCCAATATTCCAGGCGTTTTCTGATTTCCCGCTCAAATCCGCGCTCCACCGGACGATAGAAAGTTTGACGGGACATTTGATCGGGGAAGCAGTTCTGTCCGCTAAATCCCTCGGGTGAGTCATGATCATAGGCATAACCGGCACTATAACCTATGTCTTTCATCAACCGCGTCGGTGCATTAAGGATGTGTTTTGGTGGCATTACCGAGCCGCTGGCCCGCGCCATTTTCATTGCTTCTTTGTAAGCGACATAAGTGGCGTTGGATTTTGGGGCAGTGCCAAGATGAATAACGCACTGGGCCAATGCGAGTTCCCCTTCGGGGCTCCCGAGGCGCTCATAAACCTCCCAAGCCGTGAGCGCCTGAACCAACGCCTCGGGATCGGCGAGCCCGATATCCTCACTGGCGAATCGAACCAGTCGACGCGCGATGTAACGAGGGTCCTCCCCCGCCACCAGCATCCGCGACAACCAGTAAAGAGCAGCGTCAGTATCGGACGCGCGCAAACTCTTATGCAGAGCACTGATTAAGTTATAGTGCCCTTCCTGGGCTTTATCATAAAGAGGCGCCCGGCGTTGAATGGTTGAGGCCAACCGATTGGTATCGAGAACGTCGCCCGGCGCCAGCGCAAACAGTTCCTCGCACAAATTGAGCAAAAACCGGCCATCACCATCGGCCATCGCCTTGACTGCACCGCGCGCATCGACATCCAGCGGCAGCGCCCGCCGGGATTCGGCCTCGGCCCGGACCAGCAGCTTTTCCAGCGCCGCCTCATCGAGCCGGTTCAAAACAAACACCTGCGCCCTCGACAGCAACGCCGCGTTCAGTTCAAACGACGGGTTTTCGGTGGTGGCGCCAATCAAGGTCACCGTACCGTCTTCAACGTAGGGCAAAAAACCATCTTGCTGGCTACGATTGAAACGATGAATTTCATCGATAAACAACAACGTACCGCGCCCATCGGCCCGGCGCGCCCGTGCCGCCTCAAAAACCTTGCGCAGGTCGGCCACGCCCGAAAACACTGCCGAAAGCGGTGCGAACGCCATTTCCACCGTCTCGGCGAGCAGGCGGGCGATGGTGGTTTTACCGCAACCGGGAGGCCCCCACAGCACCATGGAAACAAGACGCCGCGCCGCGACCATCCGCCCCAACGGGGCATCGGGCGCCAGCAGATGATCTTGCCCAACCACCTCCCCCAACAATTTGGGCCGCAACAAATCGGCAAGGGGCCGCGGCGCCTGGGACGAGAACAAGGTCACGGCCGCTCCGGCGCGGCGACCGGGGCCGAACCCGGAGGAGTATTGCGGGACTTAGCGGCGGGCTTGGCCGAATCCTTGGCGGCTGGCTTGGTTTGAACGACGGTCAACTCACAATTCTTGAGGCACGCCGACACTTCCCGCTGACAAACGGCCCCGCTGCCAAAAAACGACGCTCCCCCTCGGGAAGCGCTGGCGCTCTCGGCACACACGTCATAGTCCCGGTTACACGCCTGAGGACAGGTGGAGTGCCGGCCCCCCGCCGGCCCCGCGCATCCCGCCAGCCCCAGCCCCAGCGCGACCAGCGTCACCCCAAGCCACTTTCCCATCATCATCGATCCTGCCCGGTCATCCGCGATCCCCGCTCACGACACCATCATAGGCCGCCAGCGATCCGCTTGCCAACGATCCGCTCGCAGAAGAAAACGGCGCCCCAGGGAGGGGAATAGCGGGCGGGAAAAACAGGCGAGTCGCCCCCACCCAGCGGCCACGGCCTGATAAAAGCACCCGGCGCGCCCCCCGGCCCGATCCAGACAAAAGCGCGACCAGCCACACCGATCACCGTCGGCAAGATGGCCGCTCTCTCTTTCTCAATGCCCTTAAAGATTTTAGGGCGATCAGGAGAAGATGAGGGCAAGACAAAGGCGCGACTTAGGGCCGAACTCGCCCCCTGGCTCGTTGCTCGCCCGGTCCCGCCCGGGCGGGACTGCCGGTTGGTTTTCGCCGCACGAACAGGATCAAGAACGAAATCAAGACGGCGAAAAGAGCGATCATCACTATATGTAGATCTAAACATATTCCGGATCAAGCCGGGGCCATATCATACGCACCTTATCTTACTACTAACGCCTTAAGTGGACTTGATCGTCTGTTATTTGAGTAGTTTTCGATGCCCTGTTATGCTTATCGTTTATCACTTAGGCGTTGCTGCATGTTTAATCATACTTACGATAAATCGCGGTTCAAGGGCATCCGCACGGCCCCGACCCGTGATCCGACCGCGCGCCCCTTGTCTCCGGCCCTGCTCCTGTGTCGTTTTGGACCCGAACCGTTTAAACGGGGTTGGGGCCTTAAATCGGCCTTGCGGTCACCACATCTGGTGCCTATAACGCCCGTGCCCACAGGATATCGCTATGATCACTGGCGATACTATCGGGCACGGTTTTGGGACTGAGCTAATTTTGAGGTTGGATGTCATGCGGATCGAGCGGCGGTTTACCCGGGAAGGCGGTTGTGCCTACGAGTCCTTCGAATTCAGGACGGTAACCAGCGAGATCCGCAATCCCGACGGCTCGGTGGTGTTCCAGCAGGCAAATATCACCGTTCCGGTCGATATGAGTCAGGTTGCTGCCGATATTTTGGCACAGAAATATTTTCGCAAAGCCGGCGTACCGACGGCTCTCAAGACGGTCGAGGATCACAAAACCCCATCGTGGCTGTGGCGACGCGAGGCCGACACCGCAGCCCTTGAACGGATGCCGATCGACCGCAGATTTGTCGGCGAAACCGACGCTCGCCAGGTTTTCGACCGCTTGGCCGGCACCTGGACTTGGTGGGGCTGGCAGGCCGGCTATTTTGATTCCGAGGCCGACGCCCGCGCCTTCTACGACGAAAATCGCTATATGCTGTGCTGCCAGATGGCCGCGCCCAACAGCCCGCAATGGTTCAACACCGGCCTTTATTGGGCTTATGGCATCAACGGCCCGGCCCAGGGGCATCATTTTGTCGATTTCCAAACCGGCACCCTAACCGTCTCCCAGTCGGCCTATGAGCACCCGCAACCCCACGCCTGCTTCATCCAATCGGTTGAGGATGACCTCGTTAACGAGGGCGGAATCATGGATTTGTGGGTCCGCGAGGCCCGGCTTTTCAAATATGGTTCAGGCACCGGCACCAACTATTCGCGCTTGCGCGGCGAGAATGAAAAGCTTTCCGGGGGCGGGCGCTCTTCCGGGCTGATGAGCTTCCTCAAGATCGGCGATCGCGCCGCCGGGGCCATCAAGTCGGGCGGGACCACCCGCAGAGCCGCCAAAATGTGTACCGTCGACATCGACCACCCCGACATCGAAGCCTTCATCGACTGGAAGGTGGTGGAGGAACAGAAGGTCGCGGCACTGGTCGCAGGTTCGATTTCCACCAAAACCCATCTCGACGCCATCATGGCCGCCATCACCGAAGGCCGGGAAGATGGCCTGGACGATGCCGAAGCCATCGATCCCAAAGCCAATCGCGCCCTCAAAAAGGCGATCTCCGGCGCCCGCAAGGCCGCAATCCCCGAATCCCTCGTTCAGCGCGTGATGCAGTTCGCGAGCCAGGGCTTTTCCGAGATGGCGTTCCGCACCTATGACACCGACTGGGACTCCGAGGCCTACCTCACCGTTGCCGGCCAAAATTCCAACAATTCGGTGCGCATCACCAACCGCTTTCTTGAAGCGGTGCAGGAAAACGGTGAATGGGCGCTGATCCGGCGCACCGACGGCAAGGTTGCCAAGCGCGTCCACGCCCGCGATATCTGGGACAAAATCGGCCACGCCGCCTGGGCCTGTGCGGACCCGGGCGTTCAGTTCGACACCACCATCAACGAATGGCACACCTGCCCCGCTTCCGGCCGGATCAATGCGTCCAATCCGTGCTCGGAGTATATGTTTCTCGACGACACCGCCTGCAACCTCGCCTCGTTGAACCTGATGCAGTTTCGGGGCGCCAATGGAGACATCGACGTTGCGGCCTACGAGCACGCCTGCCGGCTCTGGACCGTGGTTTTGGAAATCTCGGTGTTGATGGCCCAATATCCATCGCGGGAAATCGCTCAACTTTCTTATGAATACCGCACCCTCGGCCTCGGCTATGCCAACCTTGGCGGCCTGCTGATGGCGGCCGGTCTGCCTTACGACAGCGACCAGGGCCGGGCGCTCACCGCAGCCCTCAGCGCCATCATGACCGGCGTTGCCTACGCCACCTCCGCTGAAATGGCGGAAGAGCTGGGCGCCTTTCCCGGCTACGCCGCCAATCGCGACCCCATGCTACGGGTCATCCGCAACCATCGCAAAGCCGCCCACGGCATGAACGGCACCACCGCCGGCGGCTACGAAGGCCTTTCGGTTCCTCCGGTGCCGCTGATCGCGGCCGACTGCCCGCAAGCAGCGCTGGTCGAGGCGGCCCGCCGGGCGTGGGACAACGCCCTCTCGCTCGGCGAACAACACGGCTTTCGCAACGCTCAAGTCACCGTGGTCGCCCCGACCGGGACAATCGGCTTGGTGATGGATTGCGACACCACCGGCATCGAGCCCGACTTTGCCCTGGTAAAATTCAAGAAGCTGGCTGGCGGCGGTTATTTCAAGATCATCAATCGCGTTGTGCATGAAGCCCTCGCCAAGCTGGGCTATACCACGGCCGAAGCCGAGGTGATCGAGAAATACGCGGTCGGTCACGGCACGCTCAGGGACGCGCCCGGCGTCAATCATCATCGGTTGCGCGCGGCGGGCTTTACCGACGCCGCCCTCGCCAACCTGGAAAATGCGCTCCGCAACGCATTCGACATTCGTTTTGCCGCCAATCGCTGGACACTGGGCCACGAGTTTTGTCTCCATAATCTCAAAGTTCCGGAAGTTGATCTTGACCGGCCGGGCTTTGACCTGTTGGTCTGGCTCGGCTTCACCAAGAGTGAGATCGAGGCCGCCAATACCTATTGTTGCGGTGCCATGACTCTTGAAGGCGCGCCCTACTTGCGCCCGCGTGATTTGCCGGTGTTCGATTGCGCCAGCCCGTGCGGCCGCATCGGCACCCGTTCCCTTTCGGCGGAAGCTCACATCCGGATGATGGCGGCGGCGCAGCCCTTCATTACCGGAGCCATTTCCAAAACCATCAACATGCTGAACAGCGCCACGGTGGCGGATTGCAAAGAAGCCTATCTGCTCTCCTGGCGGCTCGGGCTGAAAGCCAATGCCCTGTATCGCGATGGCTCGAAGCTGAGCCAGCCGCTCTCCTCCAGCGTGTTCGAGGCGGTGGACGACGACGATGATATCATCAACGACATCATCGAAGCGCCCAACGGCGTTCGGGCGCCCATGGTCGCCGAGCGTATCGTTGAACGGATCGTCGAGCGGGTCATCGAGCGTTCGGCGCCCCAGGGCCGGTCCAAGCTGCCCCAGCGTCGCAAGGGCTACACCCAAAAGGCGGTGATCGGCGGCCACAAGCTATATCTGCGCACCGGCGAATATGAAGATGGCCGGCTGGGCGAAGTCTTCATCGACATGCACAAGGAAGGCGCCGCCTTCCGCTCTCTCATGAACAATTTCGCCATCGCGATTTCGATCGGCCTGCAATATGGCGTGCCGCTGGAAGAATTTGTCGAGGCGTTCACCTTCACCCGCTTCGAGCCGTCGGGCATGGTTCAAGGCAATGACGCCATCAAGATGGCAACTTCGGTGATCGACTATATCTTCCGGGAACTGGCGATCTCCTACCTCGACCGTAGCGACCTTGCCCACGCCACCCCCGACGACCTCACGCCCTGCACCATCGGCAGCGGCGAAAGTCAGAGCGAATTGCCCGGCCACAGCGACACTCTCGCCGAAACCGTCAAGCGCGTTGCCAGCAAGGGGTATGTCCGGTCCAACCTCCGGGTTCTGCCCGGCGGCAATGCCGGGCGCGCGGTGGCTGGCTTTACCCTCGCCAGCACCGGCACCGATGCCCGAGCCTCTGCCAACCTCCCCCATAGCCATCAGGGGCACAGCCACGCTCATGTTCGAACCGAGGCCCTGGCCCTTGTCGGCGGTGGCGCGGGCGGCCCCGGCTATGGCGTGGACACCAAACGCGAGCAAGTTCTGGAAGCGCGCGCCAAAGGCTATGTTGGCGATGCCTGCGGCGAATGCGGCAACATGACCCTGGTTCGCAATGGCACCTGCCTGAAATGCGAAACCTGCGGTTCAACCACCGGATGTTCGTGAGCGCCAGCTTTTGCCGATCCGGCCGGATCGGGGGACTGATCCCAACAAAATCGTAAATCGAGACGACAAACGGAGCTGTCATGCGTGCCTTTGCGGGTCAGCACTCTGACGCGGTTGCGATCAAGCGAACACAGCCGCAGAAGCAAGCCCAACTGGCCCAGCTTCGGGAGCAACTCGCCACGATGAAGCCGACCGTCGCAGCCTCGATGCGGGAGGCGATCGTTAAGCGAATTGGCGATCTCGAAAAGGAACTGGGCGTGCCCCCCCCTTCCGCGCGCCAGGGAAAGACGGCTGGCCGGTAAAACGGCAAGGCCGGGTCCGCGATGGCCCTCATCGGTGTGCTGGCACAATAGGGTGTAATTATGGGTGAATGCACAATTCTAATCCCAACGCATAATAGGCATCATTTTCTTGATCGATGCGTTATGTGGTTTATTGATAAACAATATCCGGTCGTGATTGCCGATAGCTCTGCGCAAGAATGGGTCTCGGAGTATCGATCCAGCCGTTACGTAACATATCTGTGGGAGCCAGGCGCCGGGTTTCAAACCTATATATCAAAAGTTAAAAAAGCGCTCGATGCCGTCAGCACAAAATACGTAAATTTATGTGCCGATGATGATTTTGTAACCCATGACGGAATACAGACCTGCGTGGAATATCTTAATCAACACGACGATTATTCGTTCGCACAAGGTCATTCATATTTATTTCAATCATTCGGCGAAAGACAAGTCCTTTGGCCAATGCTATATAATTTGAATAGCGCAGATGGGGGCACCTGGGCAGCGCGCATGGCACCAGATACCGATACCGTTTACTATGGCGTTAACAGAGCGGACGGATTACGAGATGCTTTTGGTTTTTTATGCAAGCAGGAGTTCGGGAAGTTTATTGATCATGCGGCCGGTTTTTTCGACTTTGCCATCACCGCAATAACGGCCCGACGCGGCAAGCTCCGCCGCCTTCCAATCCCCTTCAGTATCCGCGAGTATTCCCCAATAACATCGGCAGTTGGTCAACGATACCAAACGATTGCCAGTGATGAGGTTACCACCTTTTACCGCAATCTTATTGACCATATTTGTGAAGGCGACCAATGCCCGGGGCGCGATACGATGCTTCGACTCTGTGCTCGGCACTATGCAGACTGTATTCTGTATGATTGCAGCATAACGAATAGCAAGTCACGCAAACAATCATTAAAATTCTTGCCCAGTGGGGCATCGTTGGTGGTCGAGGAAGCGTACAGGCGCATCACGGCAGCACGGCTATTCTTAAAAGGACGCTACATCGGGTCAGCTTCAATTTTCCGAACCGGAGAATATTCTCGGTTTAAAAATCACATGAAGGTTTGGTCCGATCGCGAAAGAGCAGCAGCGCCGTAGAAAGTAATTGGGGGGCGCTCAAACGAGCAAGGCGCGGGCGGCCTTGATTATCAGACCAACAGCGCAAAACCCGGCAACAGCAATCCCCCTTGTCAGCCCGCTCATTGGCCACTAGAGTTAAGTCTGAGGCGTTTTTACGGAAAAGGGGCATGTGCCGATGGCGGGATCGCTGGTCGCGGCAGTTTCCGTTGCCTATCTGTTTGGCCTTTTCGCCATCGCGTATTGGGCTGACCGCCGCTCCGACCAGGGGCGCAATGTCATCGCCAACCCCTATGTTTATGCGCTATCCTTGGCGGTATACTGCTCATCCTGGACCTTTTACGGCAGCGTTGGGCGGGCTGCTGAAAGCGGATTTGGCTTTCTGCCAACCTATATTGGCCCAACGTTGGTGATGTCGCTTGGCTTCCTGGTTGTTGGCAAAATACTCCGCATCGCCAAGCGCCAGCGCACCACCTCGATTGCCGATTTCATCGCCGCACGCTACGGAAAAAGCCAATTGTTGGGCGGGCTGGTTACCGTTATCGCTGTTGTGGGGGTTACTCCCTACATCGCGCTACAGTTAAAGGCGGTTTCCGTCAGCTTTGATGTTATTTCGTCTTCCGGATTTCTCAGCTCATCTTCGTCGATCAACCCGCCATTCCTTCAGGACAAGGCACTATATGTCGCCCTGGGTATGGCGGCATTTGGTATTATCTTTGGCACCCGCCACATTGATGCGGCAGAGCATCACCCCGGCATGGTCGCGGCGGTTGCCTTCGAGTCGGTGATTAAACTGATTTCGTTCCTGGCGGTGGGGCTCTTTGTTTGCTTTGGCCTCTACAACGGCATGGGCGACCTTTTCACCCAGGCGTTGGCAAATCCCGATATCGCGCGCCTGTTCACCCAAGAGGCGACCCTGCCCGATGGCAGTTGGGTCACGGTGCTTATTTTGTCGGGGCTTAGCTTCCTGTGCCTGCCGCGCCTCTTTCAAATAACGGTGATTGAAAACGTCAACGAACGCCATTTAACCCGGGCGCTCTGGCTGTTTCCGCTTTATCTCTTACTAATCAACGTGTTCGTATTGCCGTTGGCTGTGGCTGGCCTGCTGAAGTTTCCGGCGCACGAAATCGATCCCGACATGTTTGTGCTTGCTCTACCACTAACGAGCGACCATGGTGCGCTGGCGCTTCTGGCCTTCATTGGCGGCCTTTCTGCCGCAACCAGTATGATCATTGTTGAGGGCATCGCCCTCAGCACCATGGTCTGCAATGATCTGGTGATGCCCCTTTTACTTCGGCTCCGCTCTAACGCCCTCCACCGCACTGCGGATTTGTCGGCGCTGCTCCTGATTATCCGCCGCCTGACGATTATCGCCATTCTGTTACTGGGCTACGCTTATTATCGCTTTGCTGGCAGCGCCTATGCGCTGGTCTCAATTGGCATGATTTCGTTTGCAGCCGTAGCTCAATTCGCCCCGGCGTTATTGGGCGGAATTTTCTGGGCCGGAGGCACCAGCAGGGGCGCCGCCACCGGCATGGTGGTCGGCATTCTTACCTGGGCCTACACGCTTTTGTTGCCCTCGTTTGCGCGCTCCGGCTGGATTCCACCCGAATTCATCGATTTTGGGCCAATGGGCATTGAAATGCTACGGCCCTACGCCCTCTTTGGCCTTTCTGGTTTAGACCAGACCAGCCATGCCCTGTTTTGGAGCATGTTATTCAACGTTGGGCTTTACATCGGGGTCTCGCTCTTCGACAAACCCTCGCTGAGCGAGCGCGTTCAAGCCACCGCATTCGTTGAGGTTTTCCAACAGGCCGATGCCGCCGTCGTCCCGGGGCGCTGGCGCGGCTCGGCCACCGTGGAAGACTTGCAACGATTGGTTGCCCGCTTTGTCGGCCCTCAACGCGCCGAGCAATCGTTTGCCCAATACGGCGCCCGCGACGCCGACACCATGGCGCCCCAAGCCCAGGCCAGCGCCAATCTGGTTCGGTTTGCCGAACGGCTGCTGGCAGGGGCCATCGGCGCCGCCTCGGCGCGAATCGCGCTGGCATCAGCGGTCAAGGACGGCGAATTCAGCATTCCTGAACTCATGCGAATGCTCGACGAAACCTCTCATGTTATTGAATATAGCCGCCAGTTGGAGCAAAAATCCACCGAACTCGAGCGGACCTCGGCGGCATTGCGAACAGCCAACGAGCAACTCCGTGAACTCGATCGCATGAAGGATGATTTTCTTTCCACCGTCACTCATGAACTACGCACGCCGCTCACCTCTATTCGGGCCTTTTCTGAAATATTGTTTGATGATCCCGATCTTGAGCTGGATCAGCGCCAGGAATTTCTGGCCTTGGTCATCAAGGAGAGCGAGCGCCTGACCCGCCTGATCAATCAGGTTCTGGATTTCGCCAAGATCGAATCCGGACAAATTGCGTGGGTGATCGAACCGGTGGACCTGGGCGAAGTGATGGAGCAGGCTGCGGCCGCAACCGGATCGTTGTTCCGCGACAAGGGGGTGGTGCTGAAAATGTCGATCGCCCCCGGGGTGCCGGTGGTTCAAGGCGACTACGACCAACTAATGCAGGTGGCGATCAATCTTTTGTCCAACGCGGTCAAATTTACGCCCGCCACCGGTCGGGTTGAGGTTTCTGTGCGCGCCGATGGCCGCTTTGGCCGGGTCGATGTTCACGACACCGGCCCCGGTATCGGCCCCAAAGACACCCAAATCGTGTTCGAACGCTTTCGGCAAGTTGGCAACACCATGACCAGCAAACCCCAGGGCACCGGCCTTGGGCTGGCCATCTGCCTACGAATCGTCGAGCATCTGGGCGGACGGATCTGGGTAGAAAGCCTGCTCGGCCAAGGCGCTACCTTCAGCTTCGTGGTTCCCCAAGCGCTCGCCTCCCGCCAATGGGGGACCGACACAGCCGTGGTCGCGTGATCGGTCGGTTAACAATTGGCATTGATCATAGGGGACGCTCCGGGCATAATAAGCCCGTGAGGTCGGGAGGCGGTCTGGGCAGCCTGCGGTATCGTTTGGCCCGGACAGGTTGCGAGCGCCCCGGGATGGTGGGGCCATCGGGGAAGCCTTGGGATCGTATGGGTTTGGTTCTCTAAATTGATTTGGCGATCCCAGGAGCTCGGGAAATAACATGCCGAACGACAGTAATAGTAATGTGGCGCTGATAAAGTGGAGCGAGGAGGAAGGCCGGGTCAAACTCGGGCTGCCGTCCGATCTTGACTTGGCCATGGCTCAGCCGCTGGTCGATAGTTTACGTCACGCCTTCGCGGTCGGCGACACGATCGATATTCTTACGGATGGCGTCGAGCGCGTTAGCACGGCCTGCGTCCAAGCGCTGGTTGTGGCGTCACGCACCGCCGGTGAAAGCAGGCAGAGTTTTACGATCGTCGGCCCATCGGCTTCGTTTGCGAGTGCGTGTGACGATCTTGGGCTTTCTGATTGGCTGAAGCAGTGGAGTCGGTCGTGAAAAAAAAGGTGATGACCGTCGATGACTCGCGTACTATGCGAGAAATGGTTTCCTTCACCCTCAAAGGTGCGGGGTACGATGTAGTCGAGGCGAATGACGGGCAAATGGCGCTCACCGCCCTGACCGCCAACAAGGTTGATCTGGTGATCGCCGACCTGAACATGCCGATCATGGATGGGCTGACGCTAATCAGAAAGCTTCGGGCATTGCCCCAGTACCGCACAACACCGTTGTTGATGCTGACAACTGAGGCCGATGACAAGAAAAAATCTGAAGGACGAGCCGCCGGTGCTACCGGCTGGATTGTCAAACCATTCGATCCGGCCAAACTTATCTCGGTGGTGCAGAAAGTCTGCGGCTGAGCCAGTTACAGGGCGCTGGTTGGGCCGTTGAAACATCCCGAAGCGGGAGGATGCTTTCTTGGAAGACTTGCAGCAATTTAAGCAGACTTATTTCGAAGAGAGCTCCGAGTTCTTGGGGGTTGCCGAAACCGGGCTGTTGCGCTTGACGCCCGGCAACGTCGACATGGAAGAGATTAACGCCATCTTCCGGGCCGTCCACTCAATTAAGGGTGGTGGCGGCGCCTTTGGCTTCACCGATTTAGTCGCATTCTCGCACGAATTTGAAACCGTAATGGACGGGGTGCGCAATAGCACCATCCCCATTACCGATGAGTTGGTGGATATTCTCATTCGCGCCAACGACGTGTTGGGGCAATTGCTCGGCCACGCCCGCGACGGCACACGGCCTCCCGCCGGGTTTGCGGTGGCGATTGTCACCGCGCTCAAGGGCTTTGCCGCCAACGCTCTCGAGGAGGCGCCCCCGGCGAACGAGCCTTGCACGCCTTCGCCGATTCTGGGCGCCGCCGGCCGCAAGACTTTTTCCGTGCGCTTTCGACCTAAGGCGGATTTGCTGCTAACCGGCAACGACCCCACCTTTATGCTGCGCGCTTTAAAGGCGATGGGCACCGCCGATATTGAGTGCGATATTGGCGGTCTGCCAACTTTAGCGCATTTAGAGCCTGAGCTGCTCTATCTGCAATGGTTGGTGACATTAACGACCGACCAGACAACCAATGATATCAAAGACGTCTTCGAATTCGTCAGTGATGACAGCTTGGTTGAGATAACCGAGCACTCTTTGGACGCTCCGCCGCCGCCTCGGCTTGAAGCGGCGCTTCCAATCGGGGCCGACCCCAGTCGGTCCACCAACGCTGCCCCCGCGGTTTATGCCACCCCCGAGGATGCACCCGAGTCGCCACAAAGCGCCGCCCCCGGACCCAAACCGGCAGCGGGCCGGAGCAGCAGCGCCCAGAGCGATGGCGGCCACCCCAGCCTTGGCAGCCACACGATTCGTGTCGATCTGGATAAGATTGACCGGTTGGTGAACATGGTCGGCGAAATGGTAATTAGCCAGGCAATGGTGGCCGAGCAGCTTCGCAAGCTGCCGCCGGGCGAGCACCAGGAACTCCTGGAAGGGCTGCAACAAGCGGCTCAACACACCCGTGAGTTGCGGGAAACCGTGATGTCGATCCGCGCTCAACCGGTTGGCTCGGTGTTTTCCCGGATGCCCCGCTTGGTGCGGGAGTTGGCGACCGCGACCGGCAAAGACGTTTCCCTGGTAACCAGCGGTGAAGCCACCGAGGTGGACAAAACGGTGGTCGAAAATCTGGTCGACCAACTGACCCACATGATCCGTAATTCCATCGACCATGGGCTAGAGTCCCCCAATGTGCGGGAGGCCAACGGCAAGCCGCGCACCGGCACCGTTCACCTTTCGGCGGCACACCGGTCCGGCCGAATTGTGATTGAAGTCGCCGACGACGGCAAAGGGATCGACCGGCCACGGGTTATGGAAAAGGCGATTGAAAAGGGGTTGGTCCAGGCTGGGGCAACGCTGAGCGACGAAGAAATCGACAATCTGATCTTCCTGCCCGGCTTTTCAACTGCCGACAAAATCTCTAACATATCCGGCCGGGGTGTCGGTATGGATGTCGTTCGACGCAATATCTCCAGCCTTGGTGGCCGTATTGGCGTTTATTCCACTCCCGGCCAAGGATCGCGCTTCGTGCTGTCGCTGCCGCTGACCTTGGCGGTTCTTGATGGCATGGTGATCTCGGTTGGTGCCGAGCGCTTTGTCTTGCCACTGACCAACATTGTCGAGAGTTTAAGGCCAAAACCTGCGGATCTTCATGGTTTGGTCAACCGATGCGATGTCATGATGGCGCGCGGTGAGTATGTCCGGCTGGTTTATCTTCATTCTCTTTTTGGCATTCCAAATGCGGTTTGCGACTCCACCAAGGGCTTGGTTGTGTTGGTCGAAACCGAAGATGGTGGCCGGCTTGGGCTGGTGGTCGACGAGGTGCTGGGCCAGCAACAGGTGGTGATTAAGAGCCTCGAATCGAACTATCGCCGGCTTGAAGGCGTGGCCGCCGCAACCATTCTTGGCGACGGCCGCGTAGCCCTCATTCTCGACGTCGCGGGGTTGCAGGAGATGAGCCAGCACGGTGGCTCGGCCTCTTCGGTTGCCCAGCGTCAGCTTTTGGACGCATCCTCTCAACCCCGTATTATGTGAGGCGTTTACCGATGAGCAAGTCAGCCGCTCTCGCCACCGTCAACAGTGTTCGGGGCGATGTTGTCGCCACAGCCAACACCAACGAAGAACAATACGTCACCTTTACCGTTGGCAATGAAGAGTATGGCGTTAGTATTCTTTCGGTTCGGGAGATCAGAGGGTGGACCCCCGAGAGCCGATTGCCAAACCTGCCCGATTACGTGCGCGGGGTGATTAACCTGCGCGGTATTATTATCCCCATTTTCGATTTGCGCGCCCGCTTCGGGGGCGGCACCACCGAGGTGACCAAGCGCCACGTTGTCGTTGTGGTCCAGGTTGGGGAACGCACACGCGGCATTTTGGTTGACGCCATTTCCGATATTCTGGCCATCACGCAGGACCAGATCAAGCCACCACCGAGTATGGAGTCGGGGCTGATCGAGTCTCAATACCTGAGCGGCCTTTTTACTGCCGAAAACCGCATGGTCACCCTGCTGGACGTGGCGCGCCTGTTTGCGGTCGAGACCGGCGACGACGAGCACCAAGCCTGAGACGCAAAGAGATAGCACGGCGTTAGCGCCCAATCCCAGGCTTACTCTTTCATGACGAACGGGATGCGGATCCGTTGTCGGCAGCGCGTCTCTTAGTGGAATGTTTATGATGAATGGCGTATGAACATTCCCATGAGCGCGACGTCGCCGCTTTTGCTTATGTAAGCCTTTTATTCCAACGCTCTGGGAATCATGCTCGATCCTTCACCGTCTTCTGCCGGCCCGGCAGGCCGCAGTCTCAAGGACCAGATCGATACCTCCTCAGGGGGACGGCGCGAATTTAATTTTGACCGCAAGCACTTCGACTTTATTGCCGGCCTGCTTTACAAGCTCGCTGGGATCAGTCTTGCGCCGCACAAAATAGAAATGATGTATTCGCGCTTGGCGCGTCGCCTGCGTGAGCTGAATATCAAAGATTTTGACACCTATTGCGCGTTGGTTGACAGCGAAAATGGCGAACCGGAGATCCGCTTTTTAGTTAATGCGCTAACAACCAATCTTACCAGCTTCTTTCGAGAACAGCATCACTTCGAGCATCTTGCAAAAACCACGCTGGCTGCGGTCAAAACATCCCAGTCCAGTTCCAGCAAGCCACGACTGCGCATTTGGTCCGCCGGGTGTTCGTCGGGTCCGGAGCCTTACACCATCGCCATGGTGCTGTGCGCCAACATCCCCGATATCCGGCGTTGGGATGCGAAGATTTTGGCCACCGACATTGACACCCATATGGTCGACACCGCCCGGCGCGGCATTTACGCAGCGGAGTCGGCCAAAACCATCCCCTCTGACCTGCGCGACCGCTTCACCAAGCGGGTGCGCGACGGCGCCGAGCCGGAAATCGCCATGGTCGACGAATTGAGGCGACTTATCACCTTTAAGCCACTCAATCTCCTTGAGCCGTGGCCGATGAAGGGGCCGTTTGATGCGATTTTTTGCCGCAACGTCTTGATTTACTTTGATCGCCCGGGCCGAACGACGGTGATCGATAAATTTTCTATACCATGTTCACCTCAGAATCCGAAAATCCTTTGGCGAAATAACTCGAAAGTTATCTGAGACGTCGTCGCACCAGCTTGCCCAGTTCTTCGGGACTTTTTCTCTCAGAAACCCGAGCATTGCTTCG
>CAIZDL010000173.1 GCA_903931735.1 uncultured Rhodospirillales bacterium | reverse complement strand
TTCCTAGACTGCCCCGAGGCGTCCTGATAAAGTTCTTGACTAACCATTGTGCGATGCAGTAACGGTTAGCCCAATAGGTTGGTTGTTGGCAATCCTTTATGGCGTTCCGGACTTCTTTGCCGTTTCAAGCTGAGAGTCTTGGCTAAAGGGTGTCTGGTGCATGGCGGGGGAGCGCGTACCGGAAGGCTACCAGGCCTTCGTTGCTTCTTCTTGCGAGGATCGGTTGGATGCTTGGGTTCGTTTTGTTGGGGGTGCTCGCTGAAGGCCTGTTCGGTGTCGTTGCCGTTGTCGGACGCAAGAGTTCCTCAATCGGGACAGTGGTTTACGGTGGTTGTCTGGCCGTTTCGGCGCTGATCGCTTTGGCTGCCGTGCTGTTTCTGGTCCCTGGTGGAACCGTTGCAAATGATGCACTGGTTTTGCCGATCGGGCTGCCCTGGCTTCATGCGCATTTCAGGTTGGATTTTCTTTCGGCCTTTTTCCTGTTCGTGGTCGGGCTGGGGGGCGCTGCCATCAGTCTTTTTGCGCTTGGGCACAGCCGCCATCCGAACAAGCATTACCCCGATCCAAGGCGCGTTCTTCCTTTCTATCCCCTGTTTCTGGCCGCGATGACGTTGGTTTTGGTTGCCGACGATGCCTTTATGTTTCTGTTTAGCTGGGAATTCATGTCGCTGTCGTCCTGGTTGCTGGTCCTGGCCAACCATCGGGAGAAGGGCAACGCCGACGCCGCCTTTATCTATCTGATCATGGCCGGGATCGGGACCGTGGCGCTGCTGTTCGCCTTTGGTCTGCTGGCCGGGGTCGCTGGGCATTACGCCTTCTCCGACATGCGGGGAGCCCCTCACAGCGTGGCGCTGGCGACCGGCGTGCTGCTGCTGGCGCTGATCGGCGCCGGGGGCAAGGCCGGCATCGTGCCTCTTCACATCTGGCTGCCTTTGGCCCATCCGTCGGCGCCGAGCTGGGTTTCGGCATTGATGAGCGGCGTGATGACCAAGGTCGCGATCTATGGATTCATCCGCCTGACCTTCGATCTGGTCGGCCCCGGGCAATGGTGGTGGGGCGGGCTGGTCATGGCCATCGGCGGCGTTACCGCCGTGATGGGCGTGCTCAAGGCCCTGATGCAGCATGATTTGAAGCGCTTGCTCGCCTACCACACCGTCGAGAATATCGGCATCATTTTCATCGCCCTCGGCCTCGCGCTGGCGTTTGGCGCCAATCACCGGCCGGCGCTGGCGGCGCTGGCTTTGACCGCGGCCTTGCTGCACGTCTTCAACCACTCGGTCTTCAAGAGCCTGCTGTTCATCGGCTCCGGGGCGGTGCTGTGGGCCACGGGCAACCGCAACATGGAGCGGCAGGGCGGCTTGATCCACCGTATGCCGGGAACGGCCTTGGCCTTCCTGCTCGGCTCGGCGGCGATTTCGGCGCTGCCGCCCCTGAACGGCTTCGTTTCGGAGTGGCTGCTGCTGCAAAGCCTGCTGTTCGGCCCCGAACTGCCGCAATGGCCTATGAAGATGGAAATTCCGATCGTGGCGGCGATGCTGGCGCTCTCGGCGGCGCTGGCGGCGACCTGTTTCGTCAAAGCGTTCGGTATCGTGTTTCTCGGCCGTCCGCGCACACCGGAAGCCGCCGAGGCGCCGGAGACCGACCGCTACAGCCTCACCGCCATGTTCTTCCTGGCCGGGCTGTGTGTGCTGGTCGGCATCCTGCCGGCGCCGATCCTCGAAATGATCCAGCCTTCGGTCCGGCTGTTGACCGGTGACGTCATGGCCGGTGCCGAAGGCGCCAACTGGCTGTGGCTGGTCCCGGTCGATGCCGCGCGCAGCTCTTACAGCGGCTTGATGATGCTGGTGTTGACGGTTCTTGCCGCCGTCACGCTGAGCCTGCTCATTCGGCGTTATCTCAGTCACGGCGTGCGCCGCGGCGCGGCATGGGACTGCGGTTATCCCGATGAGTCTCCTTCCAGCCAGTACACGGCCAGCAGTTTTGCGCAGCCGATCCGGCGCGTGTTCGGCACGGCCCTGCTGGCGGCGCGCGAGGAGGTGACGATGCCGGAACCGGGCGATCCCTCGCCGGCGCGTTTCGAGCTCAGACTCACCGACTATGCCTGGAACTGGTTTTACCGGCCGACCGGGCGTCTGGTGCTGGGGCTGGCAGAGTGGCTCAGCCAGATGCAGCGCCAATCGATCCGCCGCTATCTGGGCTTCATGTTTGCCACCCTGATTATTCTGTTGATGGTGGGCATGTCATGGAACTGATCACCGCAGGTCTGATCCAGGTTGCGCAGACGGTGCTGGTGCTGGCGCTCGCGCCCGGCCTTACCGGGTTGGTGCGGTGGGTGAAGGCCCGGCTGCTGCGGCGGCGCGGCCCGCCCATTTTTCAGGTTTACCGAGACTTTGCCCGGCTGCTCCGCAAGAAGGTGGTGGTCGCGAACAATGCCTCCTGGCTGTTCCGCCTTGTGCCCTATCTGGTGTTCAACGCGGTGTGGACCGCCGCGTCGTTGGTGCCAACTTTTTCGACCCAGCTTTTGTTCGCTCCCGCCGCCGACCTGATCGCGCTGGTTGCCCTCTTGAGCAGCGCCCGCTTTGGCTTGGCTCTGGGGGCGCTGGATATCGGCACCAGTTTCGGCGGTCTCGGTGCCAGCCGCGAAATGATGATCGCCTCGCTGGCCGAGCCGGCGATGCTGATGATCGTCTTCACGGTCTCGCTGTTCGCCGGAACCACTCACTTGCCCGCCGTTGCCCAGTATATGTCGCAGCATCAGGCGCTGCTTCAGGTCTCCGTACTCTTAGCGGCGATGGCGATGGTGATTGTCTCTCTCGCCGAAACCGCGCGCATTCCGGTCGACAACCCCGCGACTCACCTTGAGTTGACCATGGTTCACGAGGCGATGGTGCTCGAATATTCCGGCCGTCATCTGGCGCTGATCGAGGCTGCGGGGTCGCTCAAGCTGGTGCTGTATCTGTCGCTGTTCTGCTGCCTGTTCGTCCCTTGGGGCATCGCTCACGCGGCGGCCACCCCAGCGGACATTCTAGCCAGTCTCGGCATCTGGTTGATCAAGCTGACGGTGGGAGCGGTGCTGTTGGCGGTGCTGGAGACCTGCCTCGCCAAGATGCGCCTGTTCCGGCTCGCCGATCTTCTTGGCGGCGGATTTCTGTTCGGCTTGCTTAGCGTGATACTGATGTTCGTGTTCGGCAGTTTGTGAGCAGATCAACGAGCGCAGAGATCATTGAACGAGGGTGTCGGGACTGAAGGTCATGGAGTTCAGCGATCCAAAGATACAATTGCAAATTGCCTATCTGCTTGGTGGCGGTATGGTGATGATCAATTTCGCCCTGCTTTATCAAAGCCGGATGTCGTCTGTTATCAATGCCTTCGCTATCCATGCCACCATTCTTGGTTTGGCCGTGGCGTGGCAGGCGAACATTCAGGACGCCCCCAACCTCTATATCACGGCTGGCATTGCCCTGGTGTTTAAGGCGGGAGCGATCCCGGCGGCCCTGCATTATGTCGTCCGCAAACTGAATGTTCATCGCACAGTCGAGATGGTCTTTGGCACCGGTCTGACCATGATGGCCGGGGTTGGGCTGGTCGGATTATCGGTGATGATCATGCACCCCGTCACCCAGCATTCGGGCGCGTTGGTTACCATCGACCTGATCTTCGCCATGGCGGTCGTCTTTCTCGGCGTCCTGATGATGATCACTCGGCGCAATGCCGTGACTCAGGTTATTGGCTTCATGGCGGTGGAAAACGGCCTGATCCTGGCGGCGGTGGGCGTTCATGGTATGCCGCTGGTGGTCGAGATTTCGGTGGCGCTGACGGTGCTGGTCGTCTTCATCGTCTTCGGCCTGTTCCTGTTTCGCATCCGGGAGCGTTTTTATTCGCTGGATGTTCGCTACCTCGATCCCGACAGCAGGATACCCCAATGATCGCCGCGCTCGACGCGTTCCTGGCCAATCCGCTTTATCTGACGCTGGGTGTCCCGGCGGTGTCGACGGTCGTGCTGTTTTTCCTGCCCGGTTATCGGCGGGCCTCGCGGCTGAATGTTCTTGCGGCACTGGTGACGCTTGTGGCCTCGGTGGCGCTGATCTGGAACCGCCCATTGCCGAACGACTATCTGTTCGTCGATGATTTCAATATCTATTTGGTGCTGATCACCAATTTCGTCTGCCTGACCACCAGCGTGTTTTCGGTGAGCTACCTTGCCCATGAGTTGGACGTTGGCCGGCTGAGACGGCCTTCCGCCCGCTTTTATCACGCCATGTTCCAGGGCATGGTTTTCGCCATGAACTTGGCGCTGGTTTCCAACTCGCTCGGCTTGATGTGGGTGGCGGTTGAAACCGCAACCCTGGCCACCGTGGTCATCGTCGGGCTTTATCGGACCGAGGCCGCGATCAAGGCCTCGTGGAAATACTTCATTCTGGCCAGCATGGGGATTTCTCTCGCCCTGTTCGGCACGACGCTGCTCTACTTCACCGCCCAGTCGGTGATCGGCAGCGGCAACGCCGCGCTGGCTTGGACCGTCTTACGCGAACGCGCCGCCGAGCTTGATCCCGCCGTGCTCAACATTATGTTCGTGTTCGTGTTGGTCGGATATGGCACCAAGGCTGGGCTGGTGCCCATGCACGCTTGGCTGCCCGATGCTCACTCCGAAGGCCCGACGCCGATCTCGGCGGTGCTGTCAGGTCTGCTGCTCAATCTTGGTCTCTATGCCTTGCTTCGCTTCAAGATGCTGATGGGCGCCAACGGCCAGACGATCTCTCCCGGACCGTTGATGATCGGGTTGGGATTGGCCTCGCTGCTGTTCGGCGCGCTGATGCTGTACTGGCGCCGGGACATCAAGCGTCTTTTTGCCTATTCATCGATCGAGCATATGGGGCTGATCACGTTTGCTTTTGGTCTGGGCGGCCCCCTGGCCAACCTCGCCGGTATCCTGCACATGGTTTTGCACAGCCTGACCAAATCGGCGATTTTCTTCACCATCGGTCATGTCGCGCAGGTTAAGGGTACTCAGGAGATCGCTGCGATCCGGGGGCTGACGACCTCTCATCCGGCTCTTGGCTGGCTTCTGGTGCTGGGTGTGGTCGCCATCGCCGGCCTGCCGCCGACCGGGCTGTTTATGAGCGAGTTTTTGCTGGTGTCGACCACCTTCGCGAGGGAGCCGCTGCTGGCGGTACCGCTGGTGCTTGGGCTGCTGATCGCTCTCGGCTGCCTCATCCAGCGCGTTCAGGCCATGGCCTTCGGCGAACCGGTGGGATCATCGGAGGCTC
>CAIZDL010000172.1 GCA_903931735.1 uncultured Rhodospirillales bacterium | reverse complement strand
ATGCCTTCTGCGAAGCAATGCTCGGGTTTCTGAGAGAAAAAGTCCCGAAGAACTGGGCAAGCTGGTGCGACGACGTCTCAGATAACTTTCGAGTTATTTCGCCAAAGGATTTTCGGATTCTGAGGTGAACAGGGTATATATCAAAGAGCAGGAAATGCTGCGCCGCGACGGCGCGCGCTTCTGGGTCCGCATGTCGGGGAAGGCAATCTCTGCCGTCGATACCGGTGCAGGGAGCATCTGGACCTTCGAAGAAATCACCCGCCAGAAGAAGACGGAAGCCGACCTCCGGCACGCTCGGGATACCGCCGAAGCAGCAACCCGGGCAAAAAGCGAATTTCTGGCCATGATGAGCCATGAGATCCGCACACCCATTACCGGTGTTCTCGGCATGGCCGATCTGCTGCGTCGAACGCGCCTCGATGAAGAACAGGTGAGCTACCTCGATACCCTGGCCGCCTCGACCCAAACCCTGTTGACCATTCTCAACGACATTCTCGATATCTCGAAAATCGAGGCGGGAAAGATTGAGTTGGAGACGGTGGAATTTTGCCCCGCCGACGCCATCCGCGACACTGTGGCCATGTTCGCCGCCAACGCAGCGGCAAAAACCCTGTCCCTCACGACGGAGTTTGCCAAGGACGTTCCCGTCCTGGTCGCGGGAGATTCAGCGCGCTTTAAACAGCTCCTCTTCAACCTCACCAGCAACGCCCTCAAATTCACCGAAGCCGGTGGCGCCATCATTCGGCTGCTCTATAAAGCGGGCGGACCGGAAACCGTCACCGTTCGGGTCGAGGTCGAAGACACCGGCAAAGGGATCACCGCCGATCAGTTGCCACGGCTGTTCCAGCCCTTCTCCCAGCTTGATGCCTCAACCTCGCGCCGGTTCGGCGGTACGGGCCTCGGGCTCGTCATCACCAAACGGCTGATTGACCTTATGGGTGGTGAGATCGGGGTCGTCAGCCATCCTGATCAGGGAACGCGCATCTGGTTCGACCTCCCCTTCAAGCTGCCGCAGGAGAGCGGTGCTTCCAGCAAAGACCCTTCAGTGAATACACCCATGATCGTGTTTCGGCCTCTTCGGCTCCTGGTTGCCGAGGATAATATAATCAATCAGAGATTGCTGCGCGCGATGCTCGGAAAACTTGGGCATGAGGTGCAAATTGCAGATAACGGCCGCAAAGCGGTGGAAATGGTCGCCGCGAGCGATTTCGACGCGATTTTAATGGACATGCAGATGCCGGAACTGAATAGTGACGAAGCGACCCGGATAATCCGCGCCATGGCTCCGCCCAAGAACAAGGTTCCCGTTATCGCCCTTACGGCCGACGCTATGCTTGACCAGCGTGATGGCTACTTCAAAGCGGGCGTCGACGATCTGGTCCTAAAGCCGATCGACTGGGATCTTCTGTCGGCCGCTTTGGCAAGGCATACTGTTCCGTTTGATCGCATCAAGGTCTAAACGCCATTGTACCGAGGAGCTTGCCGTGCATAATCCAGCGGGCTCAGACATCACGCTAAAGGATCGTTCCGTGGATATTGATAGCGACTGGGCAGGGGGTTACGTAACCGAAGTCGGCTATACCCATGGCTATTATCGGGAGCTGTCTCCGGCCTTTCTTCAGTTGATCCTGCGCCACCGCAAAGTTGCCGCGCGCGCCGGAAGGCCGCCGCGCCGGCTGGAGCTGGGGTTCGGCCAGGGGGTGTCGCTGGCGGTCCACGCCGCGACCTGCCCGGGCGAATGGTGGGGCGCCGATATCAATCCGAGCCACGTCGTCCACGCCCGCGAACTGATCGACGCCGCCGGGGTTAAGGCCACCGTGCTCGATTCCTCGTTCGCCGAGTTGGCCCGGCGCGATGATCTGCCCGAATTTGATCTGATCACGGTCCACGGCGTGTGGTCCTGGATTTCCGATGACAACCGCCGCGCCATCGTCGAGCTGATTCGGCGCAAGCTGGCGGTGGGCGGGGTGCTTTATCTCAGCTATAATTGCCTGCCCGGCTGGGCCAACCTGATGCCGCTGCGTCAGTTGATGACAGAGTATCTTGACCTCGCCGGCGGGTCGGAGACTGCGCTGGTGCGCCGGATCGATCAGGCCATCGATTATGCTCAACGGTTGGCCGACACCGGCTGCGGCCATTTTCGCACCAACCCCCAGGCGGTCGAGCGGCTGAAGCAGTTGGTTGGGCAGAACCGCAACTATCTGGCCCACGAATACTTCAACCGCAACCTGACGCCGATGACCTTTTCCGAGGTTGAGCGGCAACTGGCCGGGGCCAAACTCTCCTACGCCGGCTCGGCCATTCCGCTCGCCGATATCGAACTCAGCAGCCTGCCACCCGCCGCCCAACAGTTGGTTGCCGAGGCTCAGCACCCCACCCTGCGCGAGACCGTGCGCGATTATTTGACCAATCAGGCCTTCCGCAAAGATATCTTTGTCAAAGGCCGGCGCGACATGAGTGATATCGAGCGGATTGAGCTACTGCGCGGCCAGCGATTTGTTCTGACCGCAACCGGGTCGATTCCGCTCAGTATCAAGACCCCCAGCGGCCAATTGCAGTTAAAAGAGGAAGTCTATCGCCCGATTCTGGCGGCGCTCGCGGCTCAAAATGGTGTGCCCAAGCCACTCTCGGCGTTGCCTGCCCATTGCGACTGGGGCGCCAACACCGCCAACCTGATGATTCAGTCGGTGATGATGCTGGTTGGCATCGGCGCGATTGCTCCCGCCCAGTCCGAGGAGGATATCGCCGCCGCACTGCCGCGGACCCAGGCGCTCAACCGGTATTTGCTTCAGCGCGCGCGGGGCGGGGACGAAATCGGGGTCCTGGCCTCGCCGGTTACCGGTGCCGGCATTCTGGTGCCCCGGATAAGCCAGTTGTTCCTGCTCGCCCACAGCCGGGGCGCGACCACGCCCGAGGCCTGGGCGCACTTCGCGTGGTCGGAACTGGAGGCCCACGGTCAACGCCTCGCCAAGGACGGCAAGGTGGTTGAGAGCCCCGACGATAATCTGGCCGAACTCAAACGCCAGGCCAGCGAATTCGGGACCAGCCTGTTGCCCCTGCTCAAGGCGCTCATGGTGGCGTGATCGCATCACCCTCATGGGAAAGCGGCCCGAACCGGGGTGGTCACTATAAACTTCTGGTTCCATGACAGAGATCCTGGTACATGTTACGTGCGCCCACTTTGGGCGGGCGCCGGATCACGCCCCCCTGGAGGCGCTGCGTCAGCATTGTATCGACCGGCTCCATACCGGACCGGCTCCGGACCGGCGATGCAGCGAGCTGGCCGCTATCGCCCCGGGCATCTGTTTTAAGATGCGTGGGGCACCCCAGGAAAGCGGCGGTGTGACGAAGTGTCGCGACGTTACGGATCGATATACCCTGTTCACCTCAGAATCCGAAAATCCTTTGGCGAAATAACTCGAAAGTTATCTGAGACGTCGTCGCACCAGCTTGCCCAGTTCTTCGGGACTTTTTCTCTCAGAAACCCGAGCATTGCTTCGCAGAAGGCATT
>CAIZDL010000171.1 GCA_903931735.1 uncultured Rhodospirillales bacterium | reverse complement strand
GGGGGCCGACCTGACGGCGTTGGGGGCCTGAGGGCTGGGTTTCGTCGGCACAGCCGGGGTCCCCGCCCTCGCCATCCCGGTCTTCTTCGTCGTCGGCGGTGGTTTCCGCCCGGTCTTCGGAAGAGGTCATCGACCCGGCAATGGATTGGGGGTCCTCGTCGTCGTTTTGGTCGTCTGGCGCGGTTTCCCCACCGGTGTCGTCGGATTTTTTGCCGTCGTCTTCTGCGTTATCCTCCGGGCACGGCTCGGGCTCGCCGCCAATGTCAAAGCCAAGCCCGACCAGCAGCCGACGCACGGTGCGGGCATAGGCGTCCTGATTGTCGATGCGGGCGGCCAAACCTTGCCAGTCCGCCCCCAGCTTCTCCATCAGCCAGGGGCGCCACAGCTCAACCGCGGCCCGCGCCGGTTCGGGCACCGGGCGGCCATGCAGCACCTCCCACGAGAGTACGCGGAGGATTTCCGCGAGGGGGGCTTGCTCGCGCTCGGTTACCCGGTCCAAGCCTTGGCGATGGCACCGCTCGGTCGTGCTGGCGGCGAGATTTGCCGCGACACCGGGCATTTCCCGCCAGCCGATGGCCTCGCAGCGGACCTGCTCCAGCGCCTCGAACACCATGCGCGGCATTTCACCCGCAGGCATCCGGTTGGCGTGAATCTCGGGGTTATGATGGCGGAGGCGCAGCGCCACGGCGTCGGCGCTGCCCCGTGCCGAGGCGACCGCCGCCGGGTTGAGATCGCGAGTCGGCGGAGGAACCCGGACCCGCAGGCCAGTCACCGCCGCCGGCTCGTTGCTGAAACTCACCTGTACATCGTCACGCCCGGCCAGCGCCCGCACCACCGCCGCCGTCGAGCGTTTAAAAACCTCCAATGGGCTTTCCGTCTCGGTCACCGGGCCTCCACCATCGTCTTGAGTTCTTCCAGCAGGCTGGCGATTTCTCCGGCCTCCTGGTCATAGGTCCGCGCCAACTGGTGCCAGCCGCTTACCACCATTATTAAGGGTGGGGCATCTATTAAGGGTGGGGCATCGGGCCGGCCCGGCGTCACCGCCCGGTTATTTTTGAGCGAGTCCCTGAGGCGATTTTCAAAGACTGCGATCAGCCGTCGCCAACCGCTGCGGAACACGGCCCCGCCCTTGGGGTCTTCGAGCACTCCGCCAACGATTAAGGCCGGTAAAATCAACGCTAAACGCGGCAAAATGGAATCGGGATCGCCAGAAAATCGGGTCATCCGCCAAGCCAGGCTGGCGCAACAGGCCGAAAAATGGTCCAGCAGCGCTTCAACCACCGGCCCTGCCACGGTGTGTCCATGCACCATCAACGCCACCGCGCCATAGTGCCGTCCTAGATGCAACGCGGTGAGCGGCACCAGATCGGTCAGCGCCTCGCCGCCTTGCCCGGCCAGTCTTTGATGCAACTCTTGGTTGGCCGCTTCCAGCCCCCGGCCGGCGGCAGCCGAGTGGGGCGTGCAAACGGCCAGCACATCGGCAGAGTGGCGGCCCACAGAGAGATAGGCATGAACGAAGCGCAAAAACGCCGGCCCGAGCGGCGCAAGGTCCGCCAGGCCCGGCACCTGACGCCGCGCTTCCGCCAGCCGTTCGTGGTTGAGCACTTCGAGGAAAGGCGCGGCCTTGTTTTCGCCGAGCAGGTCGCCGAGATAGGCGACGGCGGTGTCGCACATCCGCCGCTGGCCTTCCAGCGCCTCCGGCCTTTTGAGAACATCGTCGAGCAAGGTATCGGCCGCGCCTTCATCGAGGGCCTGTTGAACGCCCGCCGCGATCTCTTTGAGGGCAAACGCCTCCAGCGCCAGCCATAAACCCGCGATATCAGCCCGCTGGATCAGTCCCGGCACCGGCTTTGGCGCGTGCAGCAACACCGGATCATCGGCCGCCAGCACCGAATCAAACAGGCCGGTGAATAGCCGTCGCGCCCGTTGGGGACGCCGGACATTGAGATAGTCGACAATGCCCCGCCCGCTTCCCCTCGCGTGGGAAGCGGTCAAGCGCCTGAACTGGCGCCCCAACCGGCACAGCAAACCGCCCAGCACCCCCACCTCACCCCTCGCTTCGTTGTAGAGCGCCTGCGCCCAGGATTAGAGCATAATGCGATCAAGCGGAACCGCATCATGCTCGAACTTTTTGTTTTTAGAGCGAATTCACGCTACGGGGCGATTCCACCCCTTCGCGCCCCGCTCTCGTGTTCCGACTCCGACGGACCGTAAATCGGTGTTTGCGATCATATCAGCGTGGCCTTGATCCCGGTTTCGGGCAGGTCGGTGCCAAAGCACCGCTGATAGTATTCCGCGATTGTTGGCCGTTCGACCTCATCGCACTTGTTGAGGAAGGTGACCCGGAACGCGAACGCCAAGTCGCCGAAGATATTGGCGTTTTCCGCCCACGTAATTACGGTGCGCGGCGACATGACGGTGGAAATATCGCCATTGATGAAGCCGGCCCGGCTTAGCTCGGCCAACCGGACCATTGCTTCCACCAGCTCCCGCTTTTTGGGAGTTGCGGCATAACTTGGCACCTTGGCCAATACGATGCCCACCTCGTCCTTGCGCGGCAAATAATTCAGGGTGCCAACAATGTTCCAGCGGTCCATCTGGCCTTGGTTGATTTGCTGGGTTCCGTGATAAAGGCCGGTGGTATCGCCAAGACCGATGGTGTTCGAAGTCGCGAATAAACGAAAAGCCGGGTGAGGGCGGATAACCTTGTTTTGGTCGAGCAGCGTGAGCTTTCCCTCGACTTCCAGGACTCGCTGAATGACAAACATCACGTCGGGGCGGCCGGCGTCGTATTCATCGAAGACCAGGGCGCACGGATGTTGGAGCGCCCAAGGCAAGATTCCCTCGCGATATTCCGTGATCTGTTTGCCGTCTTTCAGAACAATGGCGTCCTTGCCAATCAGGTCGATGCGGCTGATATGGCTATCGAGGTTGACCCGAACGCATGGCCAGTTGAGCCGCGCCGCCACCTGCTCGATGTGGGTTGACTTTCCTGTGCCATGGTAGCCCTGGATCATCACCCGCCGATTGTAGGCAAAGCCGGCCAAAATCGCCAACGTCGTGTCCCGATCGAACCGGTAGGCGAGGTCGAGAATCGGGACATGCTCAGACGCCTCGCTAAAAGCGGGGACGTTCATGTCGCTGTCGATGTTGAAGATCTGCCGCACCGAGACCTGGGTATCGGGCACGTGATCAAACTTGGCCGTGCTGCCTTGAGTTACCATCGGAAAAATCACTCTTTCGTCGTAAACTGAGGATTATAGCTTGCCTATCCGGTTAACGCAGACACCCACTACATGTTGGGTGCGCCCAATCGCCGGAGTAGAGTTCAGCGTAGGTCGGCGCCTCAGCCCCGCCCGCGATCCCCAGCAATGATCTGAAGGCATTGAACGGGTAGAAG
>CAIZDL010000170.1 GCA_903931735.1 uncultured Rhodospirillales bacterium | reverse complement strand
GACGGTTGCTGCTGGTCATGGCCTTGGCCTTGTACACCGCTGTCTCGACAGGCCAGTGGGATGCCCAAACAAACCCGATGCCCGCTGAAAAAAAGACCTGAAGCTCCAGCCGAAGAAGCTCGCCCGCTCAAAAACATCCTTTTTTACCAGAGGCTTGCGCTATATCGCCCGCATTATCCTCGCCGTGCTGCCTCTGCCACCCCTTTGGTCAACAAAAACTGATGGATGGTGAGGTTGTATCGACCAATTGCCGGAACCTTTGGCTGAGATCAATTGCGCTATCCTCAACTAACGTCGATGTTCGTGCGATCTCCAGCCTAAGCGCACCAAGTGTATGAATCTGTATCTCAGCGAAATGCAGCCATTGGCCGAGAATGTCATGGGTATCGCCAACTTTTCTTATTAAAATAGACGCTTGGTCAGAATTATTGTCAGTCATGCCGATAAAACCTTTGTTTATCAGGGCAGATGTTTGGCGGGGCAACTCACCATGAGTTTAGTCCGTCAGATTGAAGCTTTCTATCACCTCTAAGGGTGATGCTGGAATGCAACGCCGGGCGCCTCCTTGTGTTTGGGGAAATCGCTTCTCTCACCGTGGGGGATGTGTTCGAGGCCGACTCGAAGACGGTGTGGAGCGAAGCGAGATCGGCTGGTGTGAGATGCAGCAGGTCGATATTCAAGCGGGTGTCGCCATCTATGAAGACGTGACGGCGATACCGCCTGAATATGTTCGGGGTCTTTTCTACGAAGGGCGGCTCGCTGGAATCAGACGCTTTGGGAGGCGTCACACGCGGGCAAGGTCATGGGCTCGGCGTGGCTCTCGCCCACGAGCACCACCCGACCAACGCCGGACTTCGGCCTATCTTTGCGGTCCAGTCTGCCCCGAGCACGGCACCGGTGCCGCCGTGATCCTGCCATGCGCCAACACCGGCGCCATGAACCGCCATCTCAAAGAAATCGTCCGCTGTGGATCTCCCGGCACCCGCCGTTGTTCAAGCAGAAGACAATATAAACTATAAAGGTGGCGCTGTTGGGCGAAGAATTTGTCCGAGAAATAGCCGGGTGCGTTCGGACTGGGGGGCGGCGAAGAACGCGTCTGGTTCGTTTTCCTCGACGATTTCACCTTCGTCCATGAAGATTACCCGGTCGGCAACGCTCCGGGCAAAACCCATTTCATGGGTCACACACAGCATGGTCATGCCGTCATCCGCAAGGCCGATCATGACATCGAGCACTTCTTTGACCATTTCAGGGTCAAGAGCTGAGGTCGGTTCGTCGAATAGCATAATCTTGGGCGTCATACAGAGCGAACGGGCAATGGCCACCCGCTGTCGTTGTCCGCCGGAAAGCTGGCCCGGATATTTATCAATTTGATCCATGATTCGCACCCGCTCCAGATAGGTGCGGGCGACGGCATCAGCCTCACCCCGGGGCCGTTTGCGCACCCGAACCTGCGCGAGCACACAGTTTTCCAGCACGGTCAAATGGGGAAACAAATTGAAATGCTGAAACACCATCCCGACTTCGCTACGCACCGCGTCGATGCGGCGGAGATTGCCGGTGAGTTCCGTGCCGTCAATCTCGATCCGCCCGCGCTGGTGCTCCTCCAACCGATTGAGACAGCGGATTAGCGTCGATTTGCCCGAGCCCGATGGCCCACAAATAACGATCCGCTCTCCCCGCCGCACCGTGAGGTTGATATTCTTCAGCACATGAAAGGCGCCAAACCATTTATGAACGCCGGCCATGCGGATGATCGGTTCGTCCATCACCTCATATCCTCGGTCAGTTTCGGTGATCGCGTTTGAGGCTTTGCTCAAGCCATTGACTGTAGCGTGACATGAAGAAGCAGAAAGCCCAATAGAGAATCGCAACGAAGAGGTAGGATTCCCGGTAAAATCCATGCCAAGCCGGGTCGGCAATTGCCGATTTCGCGGTACTCAGAAGGTCGAACAGGCCGATGATAATCACCAGCGACGTATCCTTGAAGAAGGCGATAAAGGTGTTGACGATAGGCGGAATCGCCACCGCCAACGCCTGAGGCAGAATTACCGCCCCCATCTTCTGCCAATAAGTCAAGCCCAGCGCGTCGGCCGCCTCGTGCTGGCCTTTAGGGATCGCTTGTAGCCCCCCGCGAACGACTTCTGCGAGATAGGCCGCAGCAAACAGGATAAATGCGATTTGGGCACGCAGTAGTTTGTCAATAGTCATCCCCGATGGCAGCGCCAGCGGGAGCATCACCGCCGCCATAAACAGCAGGCTAACCAGGGGCACTCCGCGAATCAGCTCGATATATCCGGCGCACAGCACTCGGACCACCGGCAACTCTGAACGGCGCCCGAGCGCCAGCAGCACCGCCGCTGGAAACGCGACCACCAACCCGGTAACCGCTAGGATCAGGGTCAGCGGTAAACCACCCCACAACCGATTCTCGACATAATCCAGCCCGAATACGCCACCCCACATCAAAAGCGCCACCAGCAGACCGCCTCCGAGCCAAAGGGGAATAAGCCAGCGCGCCCAGATCCTGCGGTTGCAACTGAGGGCAAAGAGAACGGTGATAATCACCACCGCCAGTAACGGCCGCCATTGCTGATCGTAGGGATAGGTGCCGAACAATATCAACCGGTACTTTTCATGAATAAAAGCCCAGCAGGCACCGTCGGCGAGGCGGCACAGCCGAGAGTCGGCAGCGGTGAAGGTGGCGTTGATCAGCGCCCAGCGCACCAGCGGCGGGATCAATTCCGCCAGCCCCCACAGGATTAGCAGGGTCAGCAGGGCATCGGCCCAACTGCCGAAAAGATTGGCCCGCACCCAGCCCAGCGGCCCGGACCGCGTGGGGGGCGGGCGGATGATCGCCCCCAGTTTGGCGGATTGGCTCATCGCGTCACCGCTCCACCAGCGCAACGCGCCGGTTGTACCAGTTGGTAAAGAGAGAAATGCCGGTGCTGATAGCCAAAAACACCATCATAATCAGCGCCATCCCCTCAATGGCCTGGCCGGTCTGGTTGACCATGGTGTTAAGGACCGAAACCACGTCGGGATAGCCGATCGCCACTGCCAGCGAGGTGTTTTTAGTGAGCTTGTGATATTCGCCAGCAAGTGGTGGCACAATCACCCTGAGCGCCTGGGGTAGAACAATCAGGCGCAGCACATCGCTCCGGCTCAGCCCAAGCGATAGCCCAGCCTCTACCTGCCCCCGATCCACCGCCAGAATGCCGCCGCGCACAATCTCCGCAATATACGATGCGGCATAGATCGCAAGCCCGATCAGCAACGACGACAACTCAGGGCTGAAAGTAATGCCGCCGCGAAAGTTGAACCCCTGAAGTTCGGGCAAGCTGAAGGCGAGCGGCGCCCCGAAACCGAGCCACACCCCCAGCGGGAGCGCGGGGATTAGGATTGCTGCCGTTCGCCGTCCTCGCCACAAGCCGAGGGCAATGGCGAGGATCAAGGCCGCCGTCACCGCCAGCCAGACCGGATGATCGGCCAACCCCGGCACCATCAGGCCGCGATTGCTTAAGAACACCCCGGGCAGCGGGTGGAACGCCTGACGAGGCCCCGGCAGGCTCTCGGTAATCATCGCATACCAAAGAAAAAGTTGCAGCAGCAACGGCACGTTGCGCACCGACTCCACATAGACGGCCGCCAACTTAGCGACCAACCAGTTGCGGGAAAGCCGGGCGATACCAATTAAGATGCCGAGCAGGGTGGCCGAAGTAATGGCGATGACCGTGACTTTGAGAGTGTTCAGCACCCCGACCAAGAGCGCCTTGCCATAACTATCGGCGGCGGAATAGGGAATCACCGTTTCACCGATGGCAAAAGAGGCCGAGCGTGAAAGAAAGCCAAAGCCGGTGGCAACAGAGCGCTGAGCGAGATTCTCGAGTATCGTGCCGACAAGGAACCAAGCGCAGGCGCCGAGCGCGACCAAAGCAAGGGCCTGCCAGGCGATTGCCCTTAGTTTGGGATCGCCAAGCCAGTTATTGTTGGCGGGGGCCGCCGCCATCAGCGCAACGGCGGTGAGTATTGCAGGCCGCCGGCGGTCCAGAGCGCGTTGAGGCCGCGCTCCAACTTTAGCCTGCTCCCGGCGCCAACGTTGCGGTCGAAGATTTCGCCGTAATTGCCGACTTGCTTGATCACGGCGTAGGCCCATTTCTCATCAACGCCGAGGGCCGCACCGAAGCCCGGCATCTCCCCGAGTAGGCGCTGGATCGAAGGATTGCTGCTCTTAAGGAAGTCGGTGACGGTCTTCGACGAGATGCCCAATTCTTCCGCGTCGATCGTAGCAAAGATCGTCCATTTCACCAGTTCAAACCACTGGTCATCGCCATGACGAACGGCGGGCGCGAAAGGCTCCTTAGAGATACGCTCCGGCAAGATGATGTAATCGTCGGGATTGGAGGCGTCGGCGGCACGGATGCTGGCGAGTTGGGAGGCGTCGGAGGTCACGGCATCGCACCGGCCGGCAAAGAAGATGGCGTTCATCTCGGCGAGTGCTTCGACGATCACCGGCTGATAGCTTAGGCCATGACTGCGAAAATAGTCGGCGAGATTAAGCTCAGTCGTGGTGCCGGTTTGAGCACAAATGGTTGCGCCATTCAGTTCAGCAGCGCTCTTAATCCCCGATTTTTTTGCGACCATGAAGGCTTGGCCATCAAAAAAAGTGATCGGGGCGAAGTGAAACCCATTGGCAGTATCACGGGTTAGGGTCCAGGTGGTGTTGCGTGAGAGTAGATCTACCTCCCCTGACTGCAAAGCGGAAAACCGTTGCTGTGCCGATAGCGGCACAAACTTGACCTTTGTGGCGTCGCCGAACATTGCTGCCGCCACTGCCCGGCAATAATCAACGTCGAGCCCACTCCATGTTCCACGAGCATTTGGCGCCGAAAAGCCGGCCAGCCCGACATTAACGCCGCACTGGATAAAGCCACGCGCCTTGACCGCATTAAACACCGCCCCCGCCTCGGCCGGGCCTGCCATCAGCGCGAACGTCAGGGCAAGACCGAAAGCCGCGGTCGGGATGAGCCTTCTCATGGTTCTTTCCAATCTCTCTTGAAGACGGCGCCCCCACAGGTCCATAAGGACTCCGTTTTCATCATTGAGCCCAGTCTATACGCTTATGCAAGGGCTAGGATAGCGCCGTCTAAGGCCGCAAATCCACCGGCCTGCCGGGGGCCGGCTATCATCAACCGAACCTTCAAAAAGGTCCTTGTCGCCGGGCGGTCGCCCTGCGCTCGCGGAAAAACAGTGGTGCGAATTTAACAAACCGTGATAAAAAGGCCGACTGCTTCAACAAAGGAAATAGATCATGCGTGAAGGGTACGCTGTGTTGTTTGCATCCGCTCTGTTACTGGCATCGGTATCGGCATGTGTGCCGACCGCCGAAACTGGTGGTAACCTTCGCCAGCAGTGTGAAGCAGGGGATGCCTACGCCTGCCGGGAATGGCGCGAGCGTCAATCTCGTGAGCGAGTGGAACGGGAGCAAGCGCGCCGGGCGGCTGAGCGCGCCGAGGCAGGTCGCCGCGCTGCGCTTCAGGAAGAGCGCCGGGAAGCCTATCAACAGAACAGCAGGCGTGACCGGATCGTTGAAGAAAGACAAAGAGTGGCTCCGCAAGGGTCTCGTCAAGCAGCCCAACAGTCCTATCAGCAATCCACCCCGACGCGCGCGGCATCGCCGCAGCCAAGGCCGTCAACATCGCAACAAGCGACTTACCGGGATAAAGATAAGAATAAAGATAGGGATAAGGACAAAGATAAGGACAAGGATAAGAAGCGTCGCGACCAGTACCGCGATTAAGGCAGCGCCAGCACGGCGAAATTATAAATTGGCCGGCGGGGAGGGAATTTGGGTGTCTTCACTCACTCATTTCCTCCCCGGCTGACGAATAAGCGAACCAACTTTTAAGACTGGGGCTTGCCGGCATACGCCTTTGCGAAGCGATTTACCCAATCACGACATGGAATCTCCACCCAGTGGGACAATAAAGCGGCAAAACCGATGGTAATAAAAATATAGCATAAGACGTTGAAATTCGCCGCAACGGTTGAAGGAAATGAGATTACGGTAACCATCTCCCAATACATTTCCCTTTGAAAGCTGTATGTTACTCCCATCCACTGTTGGATCAGCTTAAGTCCATCGGCCAGTGCGAGAGCCACTAACGCATGGCAAATATAAATAGTATAGGAAAGCGTACCAAGATAGCGAATTGGCTTCACCATCATCAAGCGGGAAAGGCCCCCGGCTTCAAACGCAAAAACATACACCATCAGACCAAATATTGCAGGCGCAAATAAAGACTGAGGGACGGGGCCGGTCAGGATCACGAACATCGCCGAACCCAGAACAACCAAACCCTCGATAATCGTCGCCCCCAACCGCCAATGATTGAGATCAAAACTATTGGCGCTATAACATAAATAGACCATGTGCCCAACAAAAAACCCATATGCACACCGCAATATTCCATATTCCAAAGAGCTACCGATTTGCTCATCAATCAAGAGCAACATTAAGCTGGAGGCTATAATCAGGATCGACAGAAGCGCATTCTTAAAATGTTTGGCATATAATAATATTATTCCAAATAATAAATATATCCAATACTCGACGCTAATGCTCCAGCTTGGTGGGTTGATGTCGACAAAAGCACCTATTCCAAGTTGAAAAAATCCCGGTAGCGAGTGTAAGAAGGTCATGAAATACGACAAAGAAATCAAAAAGTCATTGACTGCATATGTTTTGCTATTGAACATGACCAGGAGCGGCCCTGGCGGCGCTTTCGAAAATTGGTAGGCAATCATAAGAACTATAATCACAAAATGCGTTGGCCATAATCTCCCAAACCTTCGAATGGCGAATGCAATGAGGCCACGAGGTGAGGTAATCCCCTCCGACAAACTATGAGTGATGATGAATCCACTCAAAACGAAAAAGAAGTCAACGAATAGCCACGAATTATTGATCAGGCGCATTGTATCCAGGCTCCCTGGATAAATATGCCCGATCACCGGAAGGTGAAACAATGCCACCATTATGGCGCAGATTCCCCGCCACCCATCTAAAACAAGAAATCGCATCGTACCCACCAAAATATTAGCTGGATGCCGCCTTGTTCACCAAGATCACCCTTTCCCTTTCTTAGTTTTTGCACTCTGGGCAATAGCTGTCTTCAAAGGGCGGCACATAGCTTCAAGCACCTGGAGCCGCGCCATGTGTTTACTGTTGGCGGGAACCAGGGTCCAGGGCGCCGCACTCGTGCTGGTCTTTTCGATCATGTCGTTGACCGCAGCTTCGTAGGCATCCCATTTGTCGCGATTGCGCCAGTCTTCCTCGGTGAGTTTCCAGCGCTTGTAGTCGATACTGTCGCGCTGTTGGAAGCGTTGTAATTGCTCTTCTGCCGTGATGTGAAGCCAGAATTTCACGAGAACAATACCATGTTCCGCCAATTGCTGTTCAAAGGCATTGATCTCGGTAAAGGCGCGGCGCCATTCTTCTTCAAAGGCGAAGCCTTCAACGCGCTCGACCAGGACTCGTCCGTACCAGCTTCGATCAAAAAGAATAATGCGGCCAGCCCGAGACAAATGCCGCCAGAATCGCCAAAGATAATGTTGCGCTCGCTCTTCATCGGTGGGTGCAGCCACCGGCAGGACTTGATAATCGCGGGCATCGAGCGCACCAGTCAGGCGGCGGATTGCTCCGCCCTTGCCCGCGGCATCCCAGCCCTCGAAGACCACCACCGTCGAGATCCCTTGGGCTTTGGCCTCGCGGTAAAGCGCATTGAATTTCGCCGTAAGGCGAGGGAGTTCGGCGTCGTAATGCTCTTTGGTGCAGGTGCGGGTCATGTCGAGTGTGTCGAGAATCGACGGCTGGGCGCGCCGGTCCGCAAACGTCGGCACCGGAGATTCTAGCTTTCGCACCTGAATGCGCGTCTCGCGCAACAACGCCCGGCTTTGAAGATGACGGTTCGCGGCGTCGCGAAAGGCCGTCAACACGGCCAGTTCCCGGTAACGCTGGTGTTCACCCTCAATAATTGTCCACGGCGCTTGCACCGTACTCGTACGGGTGATGGTGCGCTCGGCCGCGTGGATGAACTGAGGGTACATCTTCCAATGCCGCCAGTCGGTTTCGGTCACCCGCCAGCTTTCATTGGGGTCTTTGGACTGGCGCTTCAACTGGCGTTTTTGAGCCTTTTCACTAAGGTGCAACCAAAACTTGATGATCAACGCCCCTTCGTTGGCGAGCGTGGTCTCAAAAGCCAGGATGCGATCGAGGCGTCCCGCCAATTCCGCCTCGCCAATCCGGCCATACGCAGAGTCGAGCACCGGCGCCGAATACCACGACCGCAAAAATAGTCCGGTCTTGCCTCGGGGGGGCATATCCCGCCAATATCGCCAAAATTCCGGCCGCTCGCGCTCTTCATCCGAGGGGGCGCTGTAGGCACGGGTGACGATCCAGCGCGGGTCCATCCATTCGTTGATAAGATTGATGGTTTGGTTCTTGCCGGCGCCATCGACACCGCCAAAAACGATGATCACCGGAAAATCGGCCGTACGCAACCGCTGCTGAAGCTCGAGAATTTCGATGCGCAACGCCGGTTCGGCCACAGCGTATTCCTCTTTGGTAACTGTACGCCCCAGCTCAGCGGTCCTGAACATACCTTCGTTCTCCCCTTCAAATCTCACGCCGCCGGTCATAATACCGCGATCATCATCGGGCGTCATGGGGGATCGTGAAAAAATGGTCAGCCGACTCGGCCGGTTTTTTGTTACCAAAAGGCGACGGCGAACAGCTTTGATTGATCCGGG
>CAIZDL010000169.1 GCA_903931735.1 uncultured Rhodospirillales bacterium | reverse complement strand
GGTGCCGCCACCGGCTGCCCGTGACGCAACACCTGCCGAATGATGGCGCCATGAACCCGCGCCACCTCCCGCGCCTCCCCTTCAAGGCAATCACTGAGAATGAGCGGCGCGAGACCAAAACCGCGCGCATAGGCGGCGGCGGCTTCAAGCGCATCCTGCGCGGTTGCGATCACCACCGCCTCCGAGGCGGCCAATGCCGCACATCCGGGCTTGGGCGTCTCCGAGCCCGCGCGCATCAGGTGCAAAGCCACTGGGAGCGGCGGCTTGACATGATACTTTGAGAGCACCGCCATCGCCTCCTCGTGGGTGGTCGGGTCAGCCAGAGTCGGCCCCGACGCAATCACCGAGGGATCGTCGCCCGGCACATCGGAGACGAGCAAGGTCACCACCCGGGCCGGGGCCGCCGCCGCAGCGAGCCGCCCGCCCTTGATCGCCGAGATATGCTTGCGCACACAATTGATTTCCGTAATCGAGGCGCCACAGGCCAACAGCGAGCCGGTCACCGCCCGCTTGTCCGCCAAGGTCAACCCCGGCGCGGGCAGGGTGAGCAGGGCCGAGCCGCCGCCGGAAATCAGGCATAACAGCAAATCATCGGGTCCCAGTTCTCCCGCAAGATCGAGGATTCGCCGGGCCGCCGCCTCCCCCTGCGCATCGGGCAGAGGGTGGCTCGCCTCAATGACTTCAATGCGGCCGGACAGGGCCATCCCTTCAGGCACATGGCCGTAGCGGGTCACCACCAGCCCAGAAAGCGGCCCCGACCAATTGGCCTCGACCACCCGGGCCATTGCGGCGGCAGCCTTACCAGCGCCGACCACCACGGTGCGCCCCTTGGGGGCTTTGGGCAAATGCGCCAACACGCGCGGCCCGACCGCCACCGCCGCCAACGCCTGATCGAGCAACCCGCGTAATATCTCCCCGGCCCCAATCATTGCCGACCCTCCTGGCATTGGTAGCCAGTATGACCATCATTGCGGGCAGAGGCGAGGACTTTTAAGCATGACAGTAGCCCAGCACACCGGGGGCCAACACGGCAGGGCCAAACATCACCGCAGCCATTCAGGCGGCAGCGCCAGCTCTGGCGGCCACATTGGGCACATCCGGCCCGGCGCATCCCACGACGAAGACAGCGCCCCGGTATCGTGCGCTCCCTCAGGCCGGCACGCGGCTCCAGACTCGGGCGCACCCCGGGAGCAAGGCCGATCTCCGGACTCGGGCCAACGACCAGACCGGGGCACAGCAAAGACCTCCCCAACGGCGATAAGATCATCGCCGGGAGAGATATCAGCGGGGCACAACCCGGCCATCTGGCCGCGGCTCAGCCCTGGCGGGCTTTAAAGCGCGGATTGGTTTTGTTGATAACGTATACCCGGCCCTTACGGCGAACGATGCGGCAATCTTTATGCCGGGTCTTCATCGACTTGAGCGAATTGACGACTTTCATGATCCTGGTCCTGATACTGACGGCGCACGAGAACAACGGCCCCTGAAAGCGGCGGACCTTATGGGCACGAACGCCCCCTGTCAACAGCTACCGGACAGGACGGGGGCGAAAAACGCTGGCCGCCCCCGGCATAAATCGGTCAGCGCTATAATATTATTGAGCCGCGAGACCGGATTGGTCATTGTGAGCGCCCTTTCCAGGCGAGGGCGGGTTCATGGCGGGCGAGCGCATCTATCTTTACGACACCACCCTACGCGATGGGGCACAGACTCAAGGCGTCAGCTTTTCCTTTGAGGACAAGATCGCGATCGCCCAGGAGTTGGACCGCATCGGGATCGACTATATCGAGGGCGGCTGGCCGGGCGCGAACCCGACCGACAACGCATTTTTCGCGGCGCCCCCGGCCCTTGAAACCGCGGCGTTGACGGCATTTGGCATGACCCGACGCTCTGGCCGATCGGCGGCCAACGATCCCGGGCTGCAAACTTTGCTTCAGTCGCCGGCCCGGGCCATCTGCCTTGTAGGCAAAAGCTGGGATTTCCAGGTCGACGTCGCCCTCAACATCCCGCGTGAAGAAAATCTGCGCATTATCGAAGACAGCATCGCCGCCGCCCATGCCGCCAAAGGCGAAGCGCTATTCGACGCCGAGCATTTTTTCGACGGCTTCAAAGCCAATCCCGGCTATGCCCTCGAATGTCTTTTGGCCGCCCATAGCGGCGGCGCGCGCTGGCTGGTTTTGTGTGACACCAACGGCGGTACGTTGCCCGACGAAATTGAACGCATCGTGACGGAAGTCACCCGGCGCCTGCCCGGTGCCGGCATCGGGATTCACTGCCACAACGATACCGACACCGCTGTCGCCAACAGCCTGGCCGCTGTACGTGCCGGTGTACGTATGGTTCAGGGCACCCTCAACGGCCTGGGCGAACGCTGCGGCAATGCCAACCTCGTCTCGATCATCCCGACTTTAATGCTTAAAATGGGCTACACCACAGGCATCAAGTGCCTGCCAGGGCTAACCCAACTTTCCCGCAGCTTCGACAAGTGGCTCAACCGCATCCCCGATCGCTTTGCGCCTTACGTCGGGGCCAGCGCATTTGCCCACAAGGGGGGGCTGCATGCGTCGGCGGTGGAAAAGAACCCCGTCTGCTACGAGCACGTTGACCCCACTACCGTTGGCAACAAACGCACGATTCTCATCTCCGATCAGGCTGGTCGCTCCAACGTATTGACCCGATTGCGAGATTTTGGCATCTACCTCGACCCGAAAGACCCCCGCCTCGACCAACTGGTCGAGTTGATCAAACAGCGCGATGTCGCCGGGTATGCCTATGACGAGGCCGATGCCAGCTTTGAAATGCTGGCCCGGCGCGGGCTCGACATGATCCCGACCTACTTCAAGCTGGTTCAAGTCGATGTCAACAATATCATTCAATACGATGATCAGGGGGATGTACGCACGCGGTCGCTGGCGGTGGTCCGAGTGCGTCTCGGGACACGTACAGAGGATTTGGTCACCGAGGCCGCCGATGGCAACGGCCCGGTTCACGCCCTCGATCAGGCCCTCCGCAAGGCGCTGGAACCGCGCTACCCAATGATCAAAGACATACGGCTCGAAGATTTTCGAGTCCACATTATCAACGCCGAACGCGGGACGGACGCCGTGCCGCGCGTGCTGATCCGCAACGAACGCCACGGCGTGCCCGATTGGTGGACCCTCGGCGTTTCCCCCAGCGTTATCGAGGCCTCGCTCGAAGCCTTGTTGGACGCCTTCATTTTCGAGCTTTATCGTAGCGGCGTGGATTCGACTTATCGGTGACGGACTCCCCATGACCTCAGGCAGCGACCCCAACCGCCCCGCGATCGAGGGCGGACCGGTGGTGATTTTAGTGGAACCTCAAATCGGCGAAAATATCGGCGCCGTGGCAAGAGCCATGCTCAATTGCGGCCTGACTGAGCTACGTTTGGTGCGCCCACGCGAAGGTTGGCCCAATCCGCGCGCCGTCGCCACCGCTGCCGGCGCCGACCGGGTTCTTGAGGGCGCACAGCTCTTTCCAAGTGTCGACTACGCGGTCGCCGACTTACAGCGCGTTTATGCCACCACCGCCCGCAATCGCGGCATGACCCAGCATATATTCACCCCAAGCGTGGCAGCCGCCGAGATGCGGATGCAGTGGGATTCCGGCTTGAAACTTGGGATTATGTTTGGCCCCGAGCGCACCGGCTTGATCAATGACCAGTTACCACTGGCCGACGCGCTGATCAGTATTCCCCTAAACCCACAATTTGCTTCGCTCAACTTGGCCCAGGCGGTGTTACTCGTGGCCTACGAGTGGTTTCAAACTTGGCCGGACTTGCCGCCCGAGCGCGTTCTGCATACCGGCCAGACCGCACCGGCAACCAAAGCCGCGCTGATCAATCTGTTCGAGCACCTCGAACAGGAACTCGACGCCTGCCGATTCTTTTCAACGCCGGACAAGCGCCCGAGCATGGTGCGCAATATCCGCAACGCCTTCGAGCGTATGACCATAACCGAGCAGGAGGTCCGCACCTTCCACGGCATCGTCGCCGGCCTCACCGGCCGCCGCAAAGGCGATAGTTGAGCGCGGGCCGCTTGTGATCCCAGGGAATCAATGATAACTGCTTGCCGGGTTGCGGCCTTATGCTGCGGCCATGTCGGAAGAAGAGCTTGTGGAGTTGGCCATGTTTGAGGAGGGCGGAAAATCGATCGTGGTTCAAGGCGCCACCTTTCAAGCCGACGCCCGCTGGCTTGAAATCTCGATATTCATCGTCTTTGTCCTGGTTCTCGCGTGGGGCGTTTCTGGTTTGTTTAGCATGGGACTCGAGATGATGCTCGAGAATTCAGGCCGCGCGCGCTTTTCGCGCCGCCATCGAGAAACGAGCAGCCCTGATCCCCCGCTTTAAGAAGCGCCGGGATTACCTTCGGCAAATTGTCGACCAACGCACCGAAGGCGCCAATACGCTACAAACTCAACGGGCGTCGCTCACCAAAAAGCTTAACAAGATTAGAAGTTCCAACGACCAGTTGGTGCGCCAGATCGGCGAAAACACTGTTGGCACGAACTGCTATAATTTTCTTGTCGCCAATCGCTATGTACTCTCTCACGTGGCCAAAGGACAGAAGCATCCGCTCCTTGACGAGTCATGGAAGAACGGGCAACTTGTCGAAGTTTGGGCAAAATCCCTGATCGATGCCCGGATCGCGGTGGTTGACCGCTTCCCGGCCACATTTGGCTTCTTCGTCGAAAAGCTTGCGGTAAAAGGCAAGGATGGCGAGGAGCGCCTGGAAAATGAAGGCGCCGCAGCGTAAATAATAAAGGGGGCAGAAGAGACCAGTGCCTGATAAACAAACACTTCTGATCATTATCGCCGCTGCGGTAACACTTATTTTGACCGCCATTCGGGTGCGCAAGCGCATGAGCGGGGTCGAAAAGCGCATCTCACGACTAAGAGGGGTCATTCGCGAACAATCCCTGGCCGTGCGGACCATGGCGCGGGAAACCCTGGGGATGCGCCGCCACGACAAACGACTGGAAAAACAGATTGACGAACTCGCCAATCAATGTATTGAACTAAAAGATAAAATCACTGAAGCGGAAAAGATCGACCGCCGAATTTACGTCCTCGACGACCGCAAGACGCCAAGTGACCAATCGTGGATTATTTCCGTTGTGCATCCCAACTACAAGCTGCACGTCACACCCGAAGCAACGCCAGAACTCAACATGGCATGGACCGTCGGCCGGCGCTATATCGTGTGGGCAGTCGACAAAGATCGGGCCCTCGACAAATTTAATGCTCGAATGCCAAAGGAGCGAGGCTTCGCCATTTCGGGTATGACCCAGGTAACCACGCCCAAGTAGAACAGAGCGCGTTAGGGATAAATGACGATCGGCGTGCCGGGTTGGATCAGTGTGGAAATTTCCTCAATCTCCTTATTCGTCACTGCGATACACCCTTTGGTCCAGTCAAACAGCCTGTGCATCCGCAAAGCCATCGGCGTTTCTTCGGCAAGACCGTGAATCATGATGTTGCCACCCGGCCGCTCGCCCTTCGCGGCTGCTTCCTGAAAATCCACCGGGTTTGGATATGAAATGTGCAACGCGCGATGGTACACACTATGGCGTTTCACGAAATCAATAACATAACTGCCTTCAGGCGTACGATTATCGCCCGCGTGTTCTTTTTTGCCCGCTTGGCGACCCAGGGCAACTTGATAGCTCTTGACCACTTCGCCATTATGGAGCAATCGCATTTGGTGCCGGGCCTTATAAACCTCGACCCGGTCGACGCTGGGAACCGGTGCCGCCACAGAAGCCGGCACCGACGCCGCAAAGACCGGGGTAGCCCCCAGCAGGGCCATTGAGGTCACCAACGCCAGCACGGCGCGTATAACTTGAGCTAAGGTCTTCACGGCGGCAACGATCTCGCTTGTTTGTGCAGCAGAACCCGACGAAGCCTTGGCATCGCGCCAATCACTCGACCGGTATAGTCGCCCCCACCCGGCGAAGGCGACCCGGAGACGTTAACAACATATTACTGACCTTGGCAACATGTTTGCCGCCCCGCCGACACCCGTCTCAGCACACCATCGGCACATGAGTCTTCTGAGCAACATCCCCACGCGAGGCCCCTTTCCTGTCACCCGTATTATCCGGTAGGGTCGGCCCTTCGGGTTGAAGGACTGGAGCGGTTGGAATGGCGAAGCAGCGGTTAGACCACCTGGATGGCGTTCGGGGAACCGCGGCGTTTTCCGTGTTTGTCTGCCACTTTATCCAAACCTTTCTCCCCCACATCTATTATTCGGACCGTGCCGAAGGTCATGGGCTGTGGGAAGACGAATTTGCCACATCGCCATTTAATATTGTCGTCAACGGGAACTTTGCCGTCTGCCTGTTCTTCGTTCTGAGCGGCTACGTCTTAAGTTGCCGCTATCTGGCCGGTGGAGATTTAGAATATTTGCGCCGACTGGCGATCAAGCGATACTTCCGGCTGATGCTCCCGACCTTAGGCGCCGTGATGATCGCGTGGGCGATCCTGGCCGCAGGCGGCTACAGTTTTGGCGCCGCCCAAGTTTTTACCAAAACAGGAATGCGCGACACCTACGCAATCATGATACCATTTTTGGCGGCACTGGAGCAAGGAACAATCGGGGCATTTTTCTTTGGGCAATGGAGCCTCGATCCCGTATTATGGACCATGCAAGCGGAACTCTATGGTTCATTTCTTGTCTTTGGGCTATTGGCGCTATTTGCCGGCGTGCGGTGCCGCTGGCTGGTTTATTTCGTCGCGGCACTCATTTTCTACAATGGCTATTACTTGGCCTTTATACTGGGCGTCGTGCTCGGCGATATCACCGGAAGGCTTGGCGAACGCGAGGCCCCCTATCCGCTGGTATTGGCGCTGGTGACCCTCGGTGTTTATTTCGGCTCCTATCCTTATTACGGGGCGGAATCTGGCATGTGGGCGATACTCCCCCAAATTGGCAGCGCCCATAAGCCAGTATTTTATCATATCCTGGGAGCATTCCTGCTCATTTTCACGATTAACGTCTTCGCAGAAGCGCGCGATGTCTTCTCACTGCGACCATTTCGCTTTCTTGGCCGAATCTCCTATTCCCTATACCTTATTCATTTTCCCCTGGTCTGCTCGGTTGCGACCGCACTATTGCTCGTGCTCCTGCCCCATGTGAGCTATGCGACCGCGCTCGTCATCATTTTTTCGATCATGGTGCCGGTCGTGCTCGGCGCCTCGGCGCTGTTCACCACCCTGATCGACGAACCCTCAATACGGATCTCCGACCGCTTCGCGCGATTGATGATGGGGGACGCCAAAACCGGGCCATGACCGCCCCTACTCCGCGCCTCGGTTTACCGGGCTGCCAATGACGCTCAAAAATTCCCGCCGCGTCGAGTCGCTCGTGCGGAACGCCCCCAGCATACGGCTGGTCACCATCACCACCCCCGGTTTATGAACGCCCCGAGTGGTCATGCACTGATGGCTGGCCTCGATCACCACCGCCACGCCTTCAGGCAACAACACCTGATCGATTGTATTGGCGATCTGAGCCGTCATCTTTTCCTGTATTTGCAACCGACGCGCATAGACTTCAACCACCCGCGCCAGCTTCGAGATCCCCACCACCCGCTGACGGGGCAAATAAGCGACGTGCGCTTTGCCAATAATTGGCACCATATGGTGTTCGCAGTGGGACTCAAAGCGGATATCTTTCAGCACCACCATTTCATCATAGCCTTCGATTTCCTCGAAAGTGCGCGAAAGATACTCCACCGGGTCTTCCTGATACCCCGCGAAAAACTCTTCATAGGAGCGAACAACGCGCTCAGGCGTGCCCAACACCCCCTCCCGATCCGGATCATCACCGGCCCAACGAATCAACGTGCGCACCGCCGCCTCGGCCTCCGCCCGACTCGGCTGCTCACTGCGCCGAACCGGCAGCAGGCCACGAACCACATTATCCTTGGCGGCCGGCCCATCCTTTGCGGCCGAACTCTCTTTACCGGGTAGCCTGGATGCGCTCACGGGTCGGGGTGCTCCTTACAAATATTCAGGCAACCGCGCAGTGGCCGAACAAAAAACTTACCACCGGGCATGATGGCCACACTATTACTCGGCCAACCGACAATTACTCAGTCAACCGACAATTACTCAGTCAACCAGGGGGCGCCTTTACTCCGATAATCAAATGGCGCCGCTTCAGCCACAATCAAGCTCAATGAAGGCAAATCGGCTGGTGGGGACTATCCAGCGAAAAAGCCGGAACAGCGACTTGAAACCTCTCACCATCATCGGTCTCGACTTGATACGACCCTACCATTATGCCGGATGGCGTAGCAAGAGGCGTGCCCGAAACATATTCATACGCCGCCCCTGGTGGAATAAAGGGCTGCTCGCCAACCACCCCCGGCCCCTTCACCTCCTGCACGCGACCGAGCCCATCGGTAATGCGCCAATAGCGCGAGCGCACCCGCACCTGCTGGGTGCCGATATTCTCAATCCGAACCTGATAGGCCCAGACATAATGGCTGTCCGCCGGCGCAGACTGCTCGGGGAGGTAGGTCGGCCGGACTGTAACCCGAATGTCCCGGGTTGTTGCGCTATACATGGCTACGATCTTTCGCGGAGCCGCACTTCCAAGCCATATGGGGCGCGCACCGAATTCCACAAATGATAAGTGCGCCAGCCCCCCATTGTCCAGTCGCCCCGCGCGACTGCCGGAGGGTTACAAGGATTATGAACGCCGGGGCAATTTGTGACCTCTGCGGACTTGCCCACAGCCAGGCAGGTGGTTATTGTGCATGTGCGAAGTCGACGAAGACAGCCATGCGAACGTAAAGGCGCCCCAATACGGCTTTAGGGCCGGGCTCTCTGCCGTAAAGACCGCCCCGGACGCCGCCGGGTCAACAGGCGCCGGACCCACATAAAATGCTGGCTTGCTCAGGAAATCGCGGCAAGAATAGCGGGAGAGGCATGACGATGGTAAATCGAACGAGGAATGGCAAGCTTTTGGCCTGGGTGGAGAAGGTCTCCAATCTGTGTGAGCCTGAGCGGGTACATTGGTGCGACGGCTCGCAGGAAGAATACGACCGTCTATGCAACGTCATGGTCAGGAACGGAACATTCATCCGCCTGAATTCGGCGCTGCGCCCCAATTCATTCCTTTGCCGCTCGGACCCCGGCGATGTCGCCCGGGTTGAGGACAGCACCTATATCTGCTCGACCCGCAAAATCGATGCCGGGCCGACCAACAACTGGGTCGCCCCCGCCGAGATTCGCGCCAAGCTGGACGGTCTGTTTGAAGGCTGTATGCGTGGGCGTACGATGTACGTTATCCCCTTCAGCATGGGGCCGCTGGGCTCTTCCATCTCCCATATCGGCGTTCAAATCAGCGACTCGCCCTATGTCGCGGTCTCCATGCGCATCATGACCCGCATGGGCCAAGCGGTGCTCGATGAGTTGGGCGACGCCGACTTTGTGCCCGCTCTGCATTCGGTGGGCGCGCCGTTGGCCGAAGACACCCCGGATGTCGCTTGGCCCTGCAACGCCAAGCATAAGTACATCGTGCATTTCCCCGAAACCCACGAAATCATTTCGTTTGGGTCCGGGTATGGCGGCAATGCGTTGCTCGGTAAAAAATGCTTTGCGCTCCGCATTGCGTCGGCCATGGGCCGGTCACAAGGCTGGCTCGCCGAACATATGCTAATATTGGGGGTGGAAGATCCCACGGGCGAGAAAACTTATGTTGCTGCCGCCTTCCCCTCGGCCTGCGGCAAGACCAACTTCGCCATGCTGGTGCCACCCGAAAGCTTTGATGGCTGGAAGATCCACACCATTGGTGACGATATTGCCTGGATCAAGCCCCGGCCCGATGGCACCCTGCGCGCGATCAACCCCGAGGCCGGCTTCTTTGGCGTGGCACCAGGCACGAGCCTGAAGTCTAACCCCAACGCCCTAAAAACACTGTCCGGCAACGTCATCTTCACCAACGTCGCGCTGACCGACGATGGCGATGTGTGGTGGGAAGGATTGACCGACGAGCCGCCCGCCCACCTCATTGACTGGCAAGGCAAAGACTGGACCCCCGAGTGCGGTCGGGTCGCCGCCCACGCCAACAGCCGGTTTACCGCGCCCGCCAACCAATGCCCAAGCATCGATCCCGCGTGGGAAGATCCGGCGGGTGTGCCGATTTCGGCCTTTATTTTCGGCGGCCGGCTCTCAAAAACCTTCCCCCTGGTCTTTCAGGCGCGGGACTGGACCGCAGGCGTGTTCTGGGCCGCCGTCATGGGCTCGGAGGCGACGGCAGCAGCCGTTGGCCAAGCGGCGATAAGACGCGACCCCTTCGCCATGCTGCCCTTCTGCGGCTATAACATGGGCGATTACTGGAATCATTGGTTGACGATCGAGAAGCGCACCCGCAAGCGCCCTGGGTTCTTTCGCGTCAACTGGTTCCGCAAAGACGAAAACGGCAAGTTCGTGTGGCCGGGATTTGGCGACAACATGCGCGTGCTGAAGTGGATTGTGGAGCGCGTCCGCAATCGCGCCCCAGAACCCGCCGAAAGCCCGTTCGGCTACAGCCCGCGGTATGAACACCTGGACTGGACCGGTCTCGACTTTCCCAAAGAGAAGTTCGAGAAAATCATGAACCTCGACCGCGCCGAAGCCCTCGCCGAAGCCCGCGACCAAGGCGACTGGTTCGACAAATTCGGCAGCCGCCTGCCCCCCGAGTTGGAGCAGGAACGCCAAGCCCTCACCAAACGCCTCGAAGCCGCCCCCCCAGTCTGGAAAATTGGCTAACCCTTGCTTTCAGTCGCATAAAATAAGCGGGACCGCCGGAAACGCCGGCCCCGCTTATTATCTCCACTGCCCCACGGTTGCCGATGAGATTGCCCCGGCAAAATTGAATTGAAATACCCAAGAACTTGGCGGCATCCTCTTCAAGATCAAAATCCCGCCATGATTGCCCGATAGAGTCGCGCCATGCCCGCCACCCCCCAAACCATCGCGCTGGTCGATGACGACCGCAACATTCTGACTTCTGTGTCGATTGCCTTGCAGTCGGAAGGCTTCGACGTGCGCACGTTTGCCGATGGCGCCGAGGCGTTGAAATCGCTGACCGCCAAGGCGGCCGACCTTGTGGTGCTCGATATTAAAATGCCCCGGATGGATGGAATGGAGCTGCTGGGGCGGCTGCGCCAAACCTCGACGATGCCGGTTATTTTCCTCACCTCCAAAGACGACGAAGAAGACGAGTTGGCCGGGTTGCGCCAAGGCGCCGACGACTACATTCGCAAGCCCTTTTCTCAGCGCTTGTTGATTGAACGCATCCGGGCATTACTCCGGCGCCAATCGATCGGCCAGGGGCGGGCCGAACCCGGCACAACAGTTGCCCGGGGTGATTTGTTGCTGGATTTTAGCCGCCACGCCTGTACTTGGAAAGGCCAAGACGTCGACCTGACCGTGACCGAGTTTCTGCTGGTTAAGGCCTTAGCAATTCGCCCCGGCCACGTCAAAAACCGCGATCAATTGATGGATGCGGCCTATGGCGAGCGCATCTATGTCGACGACCGCACAATTGATAGCCACATCAAGCGGGTGCGCAAAAAATTCCGCGCGGTCGATAATGAATTTAACCAGATTGAGACCCTTTATGGCGTCGGCTATCGCTACAAAGACTCCTGAGCCCGGGCCATCCTGGCGCGATACGCGCCGCATATCGCCGCTCGCACGCCGGATACTCACGGTTAACTTAGTCGCGCTGGCGATCCTGGTTGGCGGGGCCATGGTGCTCGGCCGCTATCAGGGCCAAATGATCGAGGCCGGCCTTGCCACCCTTCAAACCGAGGCGCGGATTTTTTCCGGAGCGCTCGGCGAAGGGGCGATTGCAAGCCGGCCGGGAGACCTTCACCTCGATGGCGACCTTGCTCAGCGCATGGTGCGCCGGTTGGTGGAGCCGACCGCCGTCCGCACTCGCCTTTATGATGCCACAGGCGAACTGGTCGCCGACAGTCTGGAGCACTCGGAAGCCGTCGCCCCACCGAGGACAACGGGTGAAAATGAAAGCGAATTGCCCCCGCCCAGCCGGTGGTTGCTACATGACCTCGAGCGGCTTTATGAGATTCTCGCGGGCAGCTATCCCCACCGCGATGAAATGCCCGTGTTTGACGATGACGCCCCCTCATCCGCCACCGGCCGGGCCGCCGACCTCACGCAAGCGCTCGCAGGGCACGATAGCACGGCCCCCCGCACCACCCGCGACGGCCGCCTGATGCTCACAGCAGCGGTGCCGGTCAGATATGGTCGCCAACTGGTCGGCGCCCTGTTGCTAACCGAAAGTGGGGCCGGAATCGAGGCCGCAGTACAGTCGGTGCGCGTTGATATCCTGCATGGTTTTGGAGTCGCACTGGGGGTGACCGTGCTGCTGTCGCTTTACCTTGCCGGCACGATCGTGAGGCCGATCCGCCGCTTGGCGCTGGCCGCCGATCGAGTGCGCCGGGGCCATGGCCGGCACGGCGAGATCCCCGATTTCACCGCTCGGGACGATGAAATCGGGGATCTTTCAGCGGCACTGCGCGAGATGACCGGCGCCTTATGGGCGCGAATTGACGCCATCGAGCGCTTTGCCGCCGACGTTGCCCATGAAATCAAAAACCCGCTCTCGTCGCTGCGCAGCGCGGTGGAAACTGTTGCGCGGGTCAACGACCCAGAGCGCCAAAAGCCGCTCATGGCCATCATCGAAGACGATGTAAAGCGGCTTGACCGGCTGATTTCCGACATCGCCAGCGCCTCGCGGGTCGATGCCGAACTCAGTAGGGCCGAGGCCAAGCCGGTGGATATCAAGGCCATCCTCACCATGCTCGCCGAGGTTCACGCCGCCACCAGCCCCGATGGCCCAAGCGCGCCCCGTCTCGTCACCGACCTTGCGCCGGGCGCGGACCTGACGGTGGCCGGGGTTGAGTGGCGGTTGGTCCAGGTGCTGCAAAACCTGTTGGCCAACGCCGTATCGTTTTCCCCACCCGGCGGCACCGTGACCCTGGGCGCGCGCAGAGACGGCTCAATTGTCGAAATCACAGTCGCCGACCAAGGTCCTGGCATCCCAGAAGACAAACTCGAAGCAATCTTCGACCGTTTCTACACCGAACGCCCCGCTGGCGAAAAATTTGGCACCCACAGCGGACTCGGCCTCAGCATTTGCAAACAAATCATCGATGCCCACCACGGCACCATTACTGGTGCCAACCATCCAGATCGCCCGGGCGCACTATTCACGCTGAGATTGTCCGCAAGGCGGTAGGGTATAGAGTAGCTTCACCTTAGCCCTTAAGGGGCGGGGGACCTTAGCCGCCATATTCATAAGGTGACCACCCATCTTTCAGGGTTGGGATTTCGGCAAAATTCTTCGGTGACGGCGGGCTTGACGTGTGGGTCCATTCAAGAGAGCGGGAATCCCATGGGTTGCCCGGCGCCTTTTGACCGCGGTAAGCACAATAAATGAAATTCACCAGAATCATCGCCATCCCGACCGCGCTCAGAAAAGCGCCCACCGTGGAGATGTGATGATATTGGGCAAACCAGCCGGGTAAATTACTATAGTCCCAGTACCGTCGCGGCATCCCCTGCTCACCAATAATCAACAACGGCCAAAAGGTTAGGTTTACACCCAGAATGTTGATCCAAAAGCCGACTTTTGCCGCCAATGTATCAGCCATCCGCCCCGTAACCTTGGGAAACCAATAATAGAGGCCCGACAGAAGCGCGAACGTTGCAAAAAGCGCCATAACGAAGTGAAAATGGGCATGAACATAGGCCGTTCCATGAAGATGAACGTTCAGAGAGACCATCGCCAAGGGAATGCCAGTCAACCCACCAATCAGCAATAAAAATAGGCACGCTGCCGCGTAATACATCGCAACGCTGTAGGTTATCACCCCTTTATAAAGCGTCCCCCACAGCGAAATAACCATTATGCCCACCGGAACGGAAATCATCAAAGTGGTGATCATCATAAAAACTCGAATCCAATCAGGGATGCCCGAGGTAAAGATGTGGTGAATCCAAACCTCACTCGACATAATTCCAACACCAAGCACCCCCATATAAACGGCGGCCTTATAATTGAATCTTGCCTATCCGGTTAACGCAGACACCCACTACATGTTGGGTGCGCCCAATCGCCGGAGTAGAGTTCAGCGTAGGTCGGCGCCTCAGCCCCGCCCGCGATCCCCAGCAATGATCTGAAGGCATTGAACGGGTAGAAG
>CAIZDL010000168.1 GCA_903931735.1 uncultured Rhodospirillales bacterium | reverse complement strand
CCCCGCTCCAGTGCGGTTTCGGTGAGCAGCGCCCAGTAGGTGGCGCCGAGGGTGAGGATCTCGTCGTTGAAATCGTAGTGGGGGTTGTGGATCATGCAGGAGTCGGGGCCGCCGCTTTGGCCGAGCCAAACATAGCATCCGGGCCGGCACTGAAGCATGAAGGCGAAATCTTCGGCGCCCATCGAGGGGGCGGCGGTGCGGACCACCCGCTCGGGGCCAACGACGCGGGCGGCGACGGCGGCGGCAAACTCGGCTTCGGCGGCGCTGTTGATGGTGGCGGGGTAGCAGCGCTGGTAGCGAACGGCGGCGCTGGCACCAAAGGCGGCGGCGGTGTTTTCGGCAACGCGGCTGAGCCCGGCCTCAAGGGCGTCGCGGGTTTCCGGCTTGAAGCTGCGCACCGTGCCCGACATCACCACCTCATCGGGAATGACATTGAACGCCGAACCGCCATTGATCACGGTGAAGCTGACCACGGCGGTGTCCACCGGGTCGGTGCCGCGGCTGACCAGGGCTTGGGCCGCCGTTACGATATGGGCGGCAACCAGCACCGGGTCCACCCCATGGTGGGGCATGGCGCCGTGGGCACCCTTGCCGGTGACGGTGATATCGAAATGATCGGCGGCGGCCATGATCGGGCCGGCGCGCACGCCAAAGGTGCCGGCAGGCAATTGGGGCCAATTATGCAGCCCAAACACGGTGTCGCACGGGAAGCGCTGAAACAACCCGTCGTCGATCATCACCTTGGCGCCGGCCGCGCCCTCTTCGGCGGGCTGGAAAATAAGGTGGACGGTGCCGTTGAAATTCCGGGTCTCGGCCAGATAGCGGGCGGCGCCAAGCAACATGGCGGTGTGGCCGTCATGGCCGCAGCCGTGCATCTTGCCGGGGTGGCGGGAGACGTGCTCGAACGCGTTCTGCTCGGTCATCGGTAGCGCGTCCATGTCGGCGCGCAGGCCAATCGTCCGCGCGCTGGTGCCGCAGCGCAGCACTCCAACAACGCCGGTTCCGGCCAAACCCCGATGGACCTCAATGCCGAAATGCGCGAGGCGCTCGGCCACGAAATCGGCGGTCTCCCGCTCCTCGAACGCGGTTTCGGGGTGGGCGTGCAGATGACGGCGCCAGACGACCATTTCGTCGTGGAATGCGGCAATGCGGCTGAGAACGGGCATGGCGAAGGTTCCTTAACCGATGCCTCACGAAGTGGCACATAACGGCATCACAGTCCAGGTTATTGAGCGGCGACCCTGAAAAACCGTTGCAAAGAAGGGGCGCGGACGGACCAATGATCCCCCCTTCGCTTGGGGGAGCGCTGCCCATTGGGGGGCGTTGGAGTTGCGACGGAGGAATTTGGTGTCGACAGGAATGATCCGGAAACTCTTGGTGGGCCTGTTTGCGCTATCGCTGCCTTTGGTGAGCGCCGGGTGCGTCCTGCCGGTTTTGGGCGTCGCCGGGACGGTGGCGGCTAAGGCAACCGAGGAGCGGGGGATTGGCGGCGCCGTCTCCGACGCTGGAATTCAAATCCAGATCAACGACTTGTGGCTGAAGCGCGATCTTCAGATGTTCAGCCGGATCAACCTCTCGATCGATCAGGGCCGGGTCCTGTTGACCGGGCGGGCCGCCACCCCAGACCAACGGATGGAGGCGGTGAAGCTGTGCTGGCAGGCCGACGGCGTGACCGAGGTGATTAACGAAATCGCCGTCGACAACGACTCGACGATCGGGGATACCGCGCACGATAAATGGATAGCGGCAAAACTCCGCACCGCGCTGGTTCTTGATAAAGATGTTCATAATACAAATTACAACATAGACGTCGTTAATAACATTGTTTACCTGCTGGGTGTCTCGCACAGTCAGGCAGAACTTGATCGGGTTATTGGTCATGCCAAGGCTATTGCATATGTCCAGGGCGTTGTTTCTCATGTTCGTGTTATTTAAGGGGCGTAAGCCGACCGGGATGCTGACGGCACTGGTCGCGGTTTGGTTGGTGTGCTGGGGTGGCGCTCCTGTGCTTGCCGATGAGGCCGGCGCACAGGCGAATCGTCAGTTTATTCAGGCCATGCAATTGGTGCGCAAGGCAAACGGCACCTACGACGCCGCCGAGGAAACCCGGCTTTTGGCGGAGGCGGACCGGTTGCTTGGCGACATCATCACGCGCTTTTCGGACACCGATCTTGCGGTTCAACTGGTGACCAACCAGTTCGTTGGCGATTTTGATTTTTATGAGTTTCGCACCCGGTTGCGGGCGATGGTGTGTACCGACCAGCAATCGACCAAGTGCTTCGTGTTCCGAATCGGCAATATTTTGCCCCCGGTGGAAATCCCGATCAATGCCGCGCGTTGGGATTGGCTGTCGCTGGCGGTGGCGAATCATTTGTTCGGCGACCCGGGCCGGGCGAAAGAAATTATCGCGCCCTTTTTGTCGGCGGTACGCCGGGGGGTGGCGAATGGCGGCACCGACCGCGATCTTTATGTGTCGATGGCGCTGGCGCTGACCGGGCAGCCAGACTTGGCGCTCGACCTCACGCGCAAAATTTCCGATTGCGCCACCCGGATCTATAATCTTAACGACGTTGCCCAGGCGGCGTTGTGGCAGGGTGAGCGCGAGCGCGCGGCGGCGTTGGCGGAAGAGGCGCGGGTTTTTGCCGTGGCGCATACCTGTGTGGCCGAATTTGGGTTGGTGGTGCGAACGCTCCGCGATGCCGGGGCCGAGGCTGCGGCTGGGGCGGTTTTCGCGGCGGCGCTGGAGGCTCAGGCCGCCGCCGCCAAGGACAACAACGCCGTGGTGTGGCCGCCGGAACTGGTGGTCGCGGCGGCCGAGGTTGGCGATCCCGCTCAGGCGTTGGTCCGGTTGCGCGGGGTGCAGGACGAGGCAGCCTGGACGGTGCCGGCGGTTTTGGGCCGGTTGGTGAAGCGCGGAGAAGGGGGGCGGGCGCAAAGCTACGCCGAAGCGCTTCAGGATGCCGATCAGCGGGGCGAAGCCTATGCCGAGCTTATCGAGCGTTTCCTTGCCAATGATGAGCGGCCCGCCGCCGAGGTGCTGATGGCCAAGCTGGCCAAGTTGGCGGCTGACGACGGACAGCGTCGGCCGACCCTGATTGCCGAGCGGGCACGGGCCGAGAAGGCTCTTTATCGGGATGAACGGTGGCGGCCGAGCTTCCAGCAGGCGGTGACGACGGCTGAAAACGCCAGCGGGCTCATTCGCCGGGAAATTGGCGGCCCGCTGATTTCTATTCTGGTCCGGATAGAAACCGGCCTGCCGATGCTGGATTAAGGCCGGAAGTTTACAGCACTTCTTTTGGCACGTTCAGCAATTCGGTTCGGATGCGGCGCAGGCCGGGCCGGTTTTCGGCGGTAAAAGCGACCGGGCGGCACAACACCATGGTGGCGACACCAACCCGGGCGGTGAGGAGGCCATTGACCATCCCCTGGCCGAGTTTGGTCGAGATAGCGGCGGCAATCGAGCCGCCGAGGGCGTCCACGGCAACATGGCTGAGGCCCTCGGCCACACCAGCCACCGCGAGGTTGCCGAGCATTCGGCGCATGAGGCGCCAGGAGCCGAAACGGCCGGGCTTGGCGCCATAGAGCGTGGCGACTTCGCGCACCAATTTCAGGTTTCGCCACAGCACGATCACCACATCGAGGGCGGCCGAGGGGCTGAGCGCGGTGGCGATGGCGGTATCCCGCGAGGCGCGCAGAACCGAGTTGTAGGCGGATTGGTCAATGGGTGCGAGCACTTGGCGGTCGATCAGGGTGATGATTTCCCGGTCGTTGTGCGCGTCGTTGATCGAGGCGTTGAGGGTTTCGATGGTGGGCGCGATATCGGTGCGGTCGCGGTAAAAACGCGAAACGGTGGTGGCGAAGGCGCCGGCAGCGCCATGGCCATCGGCCGCGAGCAACTGGTTGGCCTCATCGCGCAGCGCGTCGATGCGCCGAAGTCGTCTGACCGAAATCACCTCGTCGACCGCCAATTTCAGCGCGGCAATCACCACCAGCGCCACCAGTCCGGCAACGGCGGCGCCAAAGGCATAACTGCTGGCAAAGGCCCGAGAGAGCAGGTCGGAGGCGTCAAAGGCCAGCGCCACCAGAATCAGCGCCAGTACGCCGCCAATAAAGCCGGGCACGGTCCAGTTCCAGTGGCTCAAAGAAAGGTTGGCGAACTTGCCAGCGTCGTCCCCGGTCGGCTCAGTCTGAGGCGTTGCTTCGTTTGCGCCGGGGCCGGGGCGCACCGGCTCCAGTTCCAGCGGCGCCTGCCAGTTTGATGGCTGCCAGCCGGGTGCTTGCCGGGGGGCTCCTTGACGATCGCGATCGCTCATACCAGACGGTCCCCCAGCAGGAAGTTGAGCGCCTGATCCAGGCGGATGTTGGGTAAGCCCCGGCCATCTCTGCCGACTCCGGCCGGCGGTTCAAAGTCCATGAACCGATAGGGCTGGGCGACATCCTCGGGGAACAGGTCTGGGCCATCGGGAATGCTGCCGGGGAACAGCACCGTCGGCTTTTGCCGGCCAAGCGGTGTGCCCTGGATACAGGCCAGCTTGCGCCCTTGATGTTCGGTGGTGACGGTCTCGGTGCATTTGACCGCCGCCAGCGCCATGGTATCGACGGTGGCGCCTTCAAAGCGAATGGCGTTGCGCGCCTCAGAAACCAGCATATCCAGCAGGTTCTTCAGGTTGCCGTGCTGGCTCGCGGCGATATGGTCGGCCTTGGTGGCGGCAAACAGCACCTTATCGATCTGGCCACCGGTGAGTTTGCTCAGCCAGCCGCCGCGACCATGCCGAAAGGCTTCAAGGCAGGCGGTGAGGGCCATGCGCATGTCGTGCAGGGCGGCCGGGCCTGCATTGAGCATTCCCAGCACATCGACCAAGACAATTTGGCGATCGAGGCGGGAGAAGTGTTCGACAAAAAATTTGCGCACGACATTGTGTTTATAGTCGTCGAAGCGCTCGGACATCACCTCCCACAGGGAGCCGGGGCGGGCGGTGGCTTCGGGCAGGGGCAGGGGGCAGAAGGTTAAAACCGGCGATCCCGCCAACTCTCCCGGCTCTAGAAACCGGCCGGGCTGAACCAGGCTGAGGTTGGCCTGGGACCGGCGGCAGGCGTGTAAATAATCGGTGTAGAGGGAGGCACCCTCTTTGGTGGCGGTTTCGTCCGCGCGTTTATCGGGGGCGATGGTGGAAAGCCAATGCAGCCAGCGCGCCCCGATCTGCCGGCGCGGTTCGTGCTCCAATAGTTCGAGCGTCAGCGCCGACCAATCGGCGAAGCTCTGGTTGAGCATCGGCAAATCCATCAGCCACTCGCCGGGATAATCGATAACATCCACGTTGAGGGTCGAGATCGGCTGAATCGAGCGCCGCATCGAGGAGCCCGGCACATAGCGCAACGCCATGCGCAATTGAGCGACGCCGCTGGTGGCCGCGGGCCAGTGGGGCGGCGCGGCGGTGAGATTGGCGAGGTATTTTTCATAGGCGAAGCGCGGGGCGCTCCGATCGGGGCTGGAGCGCAGGCGGGCGGCAAGGAAGCGATTCCCGGCCACCACATCCATGAACGGCAGCCGTCCGCCTCTGATCAGGTTATCGATCAGGGAGGTGACGAACACTGTCTTGCCGGCGCGCCGCAGCCCCGTCACGCCGAGGCGGACGTTGCCTTCCAGCATTCGGCCGGCAAGGGTGCCAACATGGCCGAGCGCTTGATCGAGCACCTTTTCGCCGAAGCCGGCCAGGTTGTTCCAGTCTGGAAATTTCGTTGACACCGCACCCGCTCTGAGCCTGTGAAACCGGTTTGTTATATCGCCCACGGCGGTACAAGGCGAGCGTCCCAATCGGGTTGAGGCGATTCTCTCGCACCCGAGCGGATTTTTCAGGCCAAAGGAGGCGCCTGTGATCGTTACCGTTCAGACGAAGAGCGACCGGGGTGGCCCCAAAAGACTTTTGCGGTGCAGAACTCTTGCCAATCGCTGACCAAGCGCGGCTCGATTGCGGCAAGGCCCCGGCCGTGCCAACCGATCACCACCCCAACCGCGCGAGCGGAGGCGCCATTGGCGATGGGGTCGAGCAACGGCACCAGGCGGGTGGCGGTGGCCACATCGTTGAGGTGCCCGAGCGCATCCTGGAACGTTGCGAGCCGGTGGAGATAGCGCCAAACCGGCTTTTCATCGTAAAGGGAGCGGAAGAAATCGGCGGCATAGCGCAGCTTTTTCAGGGCGATGCGCAATTGGTGACGTTCGGCATAGGCCAGACTGGCAAAATCCTGGCCGATCTTTCCTGCTTTACGGTGACGGCGGCGCAGCAATGCGTCGGCGGTTTCGCGCAAGGGCTGGAACAGGAGCGCGGAAACCCGGGTCACCGGCTGTGCCCGCCAACCCCGCCCCTCCAGCCATTCGCCGAAGCGCAACTGAAAACGGGTGTGGCCGGGGGAGGCGAATAAGGCGCGGACCTCTTCATAGGCGTGGTGGCGCCGGGCGCGCGCGGCGGACTCCAGCGCGGTCAGATCGGCGTAAAGCTCAGGATACACGGCGAACGCGGCTTTGGCCGGCGCCAGCAATTCGGTGAGGAAAACATCCCAGTCGCGAGCAGGGCCAAGGGTCCCCGCGAGGGCCTTGGTTTCGGGGGCCAGCCATTCCCGGTCGGCGGCCGGAATGAGATCGCCAAAGAGGCTGAACGCCGACCGTAACCGACGGAGCGCCACCCGCGCTTGATGCACCCCTTCGGGGTCGTCGCCATCGAGCACGCAGGGCTCATTAAGGCCAAATTGCTGAAAGCAGGAGCCAAAAATAGCGTAAAGTGCCGAATCGACGGTGGTGGTCGGGGCGAATGACAAACGCTGAGATTTGAAGGCCGGGGGCGCTAGCTGATCGGCCAACGCGAAGCCGCGGGCGGATTTGCTGCGCGGTTCAACCCGCACCGGTACGGTTTCGGCCAGCGCCAGCGCCAAGCGGTAAAGGCTGGCCGGTTCGCCCGATTTCAGCTCCAGTTCAACCTCGGAAATCGGCACCGCTGCGCCGTCCGGGCCGATGATTTCGCCGGAATCAATCGCAAGCTCAATCGCCCCCTGGTCGATTTGGTGGGCGATGCGTTTGAAGTGGGTGCGAAATGTCGGCACGAGGGCCGACGGGTCCACGCCGGCCATCATCGCTTTGGCCTCGGGCTCGGTGATGACGCCAAAATTGGGGGTTGCGTCTGCAACCGGCCATTCCCACTCATGACGGGTGAGGCCGTAGCCAGCCTTTAGAGTTTGGATATGGCCGTGCGGGGTCGATCGAACCCGCAACACCATGCTTCGTGCCAACAACACGCGTTCGACGGTATCGAAATATGCCGAATCGAGGAGGGAGGTTAGCGGGGTCCCGCTACATCTGGCGGCTACCGCCGCTGATCTTGCGACACAAACCAATTGTTCTGGTGCGACCGTAAGTTTCAGTTCGGTCTCGGTATGGCGCGACAGGGGAGCCTCGATGAGATAGCCTCAATGCGTTCCGGAGACTGGCATAGCCCGGGTGATTCGTCAAGGCAGGCCAAAATCTGAATAGCGCGGCCACCGGCTTGCGCGAGATGCTTCGCTCGGTTACCATCTAATTTGTTGTTCTGCTCCACCTCTCTCTCTCTCCCTACTAATGACAGGCGGATTGGCGATCGAACAGGCGGTGAAAATCGGGGCGGACCCGGCCGATGGCGCGGCCAAACGGGTGTTGTACCGCCTTTTGGCGGTGGGTTTTGTTGTCGTGGTTATTGTCGTCGTGCTGTGGCGGGACTCGTTCTGGCAGGAGCTTGCCGCCGTCGCTGGCGGGGTTGCGATGTTTGTTTGGCTCTGGGCCGAGAGCAGTCGTCAGCACCGCGAAACCCAGCGCGAGCTGGAGGCGCGGGTTGAGGAGCGCACGCGCGAGCTGAGCCGGGTCAATGCCCGCCTGCTGGACGCCGAGCGCATAGCTCATCTCGGCCACTGGGAGCGCGATCTGGTGACCGGCTCCGGCTTTTGGTCGGAGGAAAATTTTCGGATTTATGGTTTGGTTCCGGGGGCGGTGTCACCGTCTCAGGCTGAGTTTCTCTCGTGTGTTCACCCCGATGATCGGGCGGCGCTGCTCAAGGTCCGGGCTAAGGTGGTTTACGACGAATCACCTTACATAATCCGCTATCGGGTGATCCGTCCGAGTGGCGGCGTTCGTTATGTTTATTCCGAGGGCGAGGTTATTCGCGACCAGGACGGACGGCCGCTCCGCCTGATCGGAACCACCATCGATATCACGGCCTTGGTTGAAACCGAGGAGCGGTTGAAGGAGGCCGAGCGCGTCGCCCACCTCGGCCATTGGGAGTGGCGCCCGGGAACGGACGGTCATTATTGGTCGGTTGAGCTTTATCGTCTGCTGGGGGTGACGCCATCCGATGTGCGGCCGGGGTGGCAGGCCCTGCTCGGCTGTATCCATAAAGAAGACCGCGCAGCGATCGAGGGCTTGCCCGGCGCCCTTCATCGGGCAAAAGAGGCCGGCGCGGTCGATGTTCGGGTCGTTCATCCCGATGGCTCTGTCCGCTGGGTGGAGATCACGCTGCGAATTTCCCTTGATGGTAGCGGCGTGGTTTCGGGGATGTTTGGCACCGCTCTTGATGTTTCCGACCGCCATGCCGCCCAACAGGCAGTGTCGGAAAGTCGTGCCGCGCTGATTTCCATTATCAACGCCACCGATCACGATATGGTTGGCCTGATCGATGCTGACGGGTTTATTCGGGTCGCCAATGAATGCGCGGCGCATGTTTTGAAGCGGCCGTTGGCTGAAATCATCGGCCAGCGGTTGGTTGATTTGGTTCCGACCGCCGAGCGGGAGGGGGTGCAGGCGGCCCTGGCCGAGGTGCTTTGCCGGGGCGTTGTGATTCATTCCGAGCAGGTTTGGGAGGCGCAGACGTTCGATGCGCATTATGCTCCGGCGCTGGGGTCGGCCGGCGAGTGTATTGGTGTTGCGGTGTTTGCCCGTGATATCACCGCCCGCAAGCTCGTCGAGACCAATTTGCGCAAGCTTACCCGCGCCATCGAGCAGGTGCCGTTGTCGGTGGTGGTGACCGATACCGAGGGGTTCATCGAATATGTTAATCCGCATTTCGCCAAGGCCACCGGCTATCCCGCCGATGACGTGGTTGGGCGGAGCACTCGGATTCTCAAATCGGGCTATACCTCCCAGGATGATTACTCGCAGATGTGGCGCACCATTGCCGAGGGGGATGTTTGGCACGGCGAGTTCCACAATAAGCGGCGCGATGGGCGGTTGTTTTGGGAGCGCGCCTCGATCGCACCGGTGCGAGACGAGAAAGGCACTGTCACCCACTATGTCGCGGTGAAAGAGGATGTCACCGAGCGCAAGCGCGCCGAATTGGAGCTTTTGGCCGCAAAAGAGCGCGCCGAGGCCGCAAACGTCGCCAAGTCACAGTTCATGGCCACCGTCAGCCATGAATTGCGGACGCCGTTGAATGCGATCATCGGTTTTTCTGAAGTGATGCGCGACGGCACATTCGGGCCACTCGGCAATGAGCGCTATCAGGATTTTGCCCGCGATATCAACGTTGCGGGGGCCCACCTTTTAAAACTGATCAACGATATTCTCGATTTGGCCAATGCCGAGGCCGGGCATTTTGAAATGGTCGAAACCATTGTCGATCCATGCGCCGAGGTGCAGGCCGCGATCAACGATATCATTGAGGCCGCCCGCGTCGCCGATCTCTCGCTGTCGGTTGATATGCCAGATCACTTGCCGTTGCTCCATGCCGATGAGCGGGCAATCCGGCAGATCGTTGGCCATTTGCTCGACAACGCCGTGAAGTTCACGGGGGCGGGCGGGCGCGTCTCGGTTGAGGTGGCGATTGATGCCAGCGGCCTGTTTGCGATCACCGTTGCCGATACCGGCATCGGTATCCCGCAAGATAAGCTCTCGGTGGTGCTTCAGCCGTTCGGTCAGCTCGATGGCACCATGTCGCGGACCCGAGACGGCACCGGCCTTGGCCTGCCGCTCAGCCGCACGATTGCCGAAATGCACGACGGCCATCTGGAAATTGAGAGCACAGTTGGGGTTGGCACCACCGTTACTGTGCGCTTCCCGCGCGATCGGGTGTTGATCCCAAGCCAGTAACCGGGGGTGTTAGAGCGGGCAGCGTCGGGGTGGAATCACCCCGTAGCGTTGATCGGCTCTAACCCCGGGTTTGCTGGCCAAATAATGCGGCTGGGCTGCCGGGATGCTTAATCGTCCTCTTCGGCGTCGGCGTCTTCTTCCACCTGATTGGCGAGGTCGCGGAGCATGTCGACCACGTCTTCGTGGCTGGTTTCGTCCACGGCCGAGTTTACTGCGGCTTCGATCATCGCCACCGCGACGTAGGGGCCAAGCGTGCCGCCTTCTTCGATTGCCCGTTTCAGGTGTTTTTCGGCAATATCGAGGGCTTTATCAAACATTGAGTCGGCCGAGAGATCGGTGCTTGGATCGGTCATGGCGGGGTCCGTTGCGTGGGGAGGGCCGGTAATTGCTGGCCGGTTCTGTGCCATTCCTGGCTTAATGCCACCAATGGGCTGTCACATCGACAAGCCCCGAACACTAACATTGCGATTTTAACGGGTCAACCCCCCGCCGGTTTAAAGGGTCCCCCCTTTTCCCGGTGATAGTCTGGGGGCGCGGCACATCGATCAGGGGCCTTGAATGACGCGGCGGACTGTTCACCTCATAAAGGCGTGGGTGCGGGGCGGGGGGCGCTGGCTGCCCGGCCGGGCCGTTTTGTTGTGGGTGTGGTCGGTCTGGCAGGGCGGCGAGGAGCGCGAGGCGGTGCTGTTGCGGCTTTTTCGTCCACCGGGGTTGTTTCAGCCCTATGGCGTTACCGGTGAAGAGCGCTACCCTGACATATTCGCCTTTGTGGCCGGTGAAATTGGCGACGCTCCGGGGCGGCGGCTGCTTTCATTTGGGTGCGCCCGTGGCGATGAGGTGTTTTCATTGCGGCGATGGTTCCCCCGGGCGAGCATTCGGGGCCTCGATATCAGTGCCAGACGCATCGCTGTTTGCCGCCGGGGGCTGGCGCGGACGGGCGGCGATGGGGCGATTGATTTTCGGGTGGCGGGGTCGGCTTGCGGCGAGCCGGCCGAGTTTTACGATGCCGTTTTTGCGATGGCGGTGTTTCGTCACGGTGACCTTCGGGCTCATCCCGCGCGATGCTGTCCTTGTATAACGTTTGGCGACTATGAGCGCGCGGTGGCCGGTCTCGCCCGGTGCCTGAGGCCGGGCGGGTTGCTGGTGATGCGCTTTGCCAATTTTCGCTTTTCCGACACCGCGGTTGCGGCCGGATTCGAGCCCATACTCAGCCGCCCTTCTGACCCGGGAACGCCGCTGTACGGCCCCGACAATCGCTTGTGCCCGCCTGAGGCGCACGAAGATGTGGTGTTTCGCAAACGAGGGTAACGGGGGGATCAATCCGCCGCGTGTTCGGCCGCGATGGCCAGCGCCTCGAGATCCTCCGTGGCGTTTGACCGGACCAGGGCGAACACTTTGGCCTGGCGTGCCAGCAAGAGACAGTGTTGGGCGTGGGCCAAATCTCGATTGAGCGGCCGGACCAGTTGCAGGCGGAAGGTTCCGGCATGAATGGCGGTGACAGCCTGGGGGCCGGCGATGCGGGTAAGGTGCGGGCGCGTCACCGGGCCGTTGGTGAGCAAAATCAGGGCGCTCAGCCGTACCGGTTCCGGCTGCCATCGGACCTCGGTGGGGATCACCAGCCGTTTGGCGAGTTGGGGCAGGGGCACTCCGGTTTCGGCGTTGAGGCCCAGGGTCTTGATGGCTTGCGGGTCCAGACGAAAGCGCTGCTGGCCGGGCCACGCCAGCATCACACCGCCGGGGCTGGAGCTGATGGCGGTAACGTCGTCGGCAACCGGGGTCCAGCCGCGTTGGTGGAGCGCGGCGGCCAGGGTGGATTTTCCCGCTCCGCGGCGCCCGGTGATGGCGATGGTGGCTCCGTCACGGGTAACGCAACTGGCATGAAGCGGCAGCGCACCCCACAGGTGCAATATCGCCCCCATGACGTGCCCCAAAAGATAATGCTGCACCAGCAACGGGTTGGCGCCGGGGGCAAAATCGATGGTCACGCCTCCCTTTCGCGTAATGCGAAAGCGCATCAGATCACTAATCTCGCCCCAAATCGATTGGCCTTTGACGGCCATACCCACGGTGGTAAAGACTGCGCCTTCCGGCGGTGTTGGTGACAGGGGGGCTTCGGTTACGGTGAAGGTGCCGTGGGCGTCCCCGCCGGTATCGGGCGTTACCAGCGGCAGCGGCCGGGGACAGGAGAACCGCATTCCCGACACCAGATATTGATTGCCAGCCGGCGCGGGCTCGAGACTTGTGGGCAAGGGGCTGCGGCTTCCGTAACGGCGATTGGTCCCATTCGTTTCGCCACCATAGACACGCGGAAACGAAATTACTAGACTTGGGGAGATCTTTGGACCTTTCGTCAGGATGCCCCTTGCTATGACCGAGCTTACGTCCTCCGCCACTGTCGTGCGGTCTCCCGAACTGTTATTTTCCTCGATCGATCGGGAGCTTGTTATTTTTGAGATCAAGCAGGACACCTATTTTTCGTTGGATGATATCGGGGCCGATATCTGGCGGCGTCTGGAGCGGCCGGTTGCCGTGACGGCGCTGTGCTCCGGGTTGGCCGAGCATTACGTTGCCGAGCCATCGGTCATTGAGCGCGATGTGCTGGTGCTGTTGGCGGAAATGCAGGCCGCCGGATTGGTTGTGGTTTCTGCGCCATGACCCGCAAACCCGCCGACTGGCTTCGGGCGGTCGAGGCGGCGGCAGGTTTGCTTGCGATGCGGGTGGGGGTTGCGGTATTACCATTGCGGGTTGTGGCGACGATCTTGCGCCTCACTCTGGTTCCGCCACTTTTGCCGCTTCCTTCTGGTGATGAACCAGGCGTCGGGCGCGAGTCGTGTTGTTCCCAGGCGCGCTTGGTTGGGCAGGCGATTGAGCGCGCGGCGCGCTGGTTGCCGGTCCATACCCGCTGTTTGCATCAGGCTTTGGCGGGTGTGTTGATGCTGCGCTGGCGGCGGTTGCCAGCGTTGGTTGTTTTTGGCGTTTGCAAGCGCAACGAGATGCTGCGCGCCCATGCTTGGTTGCTGAGTGGCGTCACCCCGGTGGTGGGCTGGCGCGAGCAGGCGGGGTTCACCCCGCTGGCGGGTATGAAAACCTGAATTTTTGGCGAACATCTCTGGCAGAATTGCGGTGCTGCGTCTGCGTGCGGTGGTTTTTCCGGTATTAACACACAACATACACATGTATGAATTTTCATTAATCGCCAGTTTAGCGATTATTTCGGTAGATTTTTTTAGTGCTACCCGTAACATCAGAATTCATCCAGCCGGGCTATTGGTTGGGGTCGCATGGTGGAGGGTGCATTGTCAGAAAATTACGTGGGGCAGATCATTCCATTTGCATTTTCGTTCGCCCCTCAGGGGTTTGCGTTTTGCGATGGTAGGACGTTGCCGGTTACCCAGAATCAGGCCCTCTATAGCCTGATTGGCCGGTACTTTTCGGCTGGGCTCTCGGATCCGAATTCCTTCTTGTTACCCGATATGCGTGGTCGGTCGCCTGTGGCGGTGGATCAGACCTCAAGGGACTACCAACTCGGCTACAAAATCGGATCGGAGGGCGTGGCGCTGACGGCGGCTCACATGCCGCAGCACAGCCATTTGGCTTCAGCGGTCGCTGTTGTTGCTGAAAAAGCCGGAAACACTCCGGGAAAAAACCGCAACTTTGCCAAGTCGGCGGTTAATCTTTATGGGCAGATCCCCAATCCCGTTAATCCCACTGTTGTTACTCTCAATGCTGGGACGGTCGGTAATCAAGGGGGCGGGGCTGCTCATAACAATATGCAGCCGTTTCTGGCGATCAATTACTGCATCGCGATGGTCGGGCTGTATCCGCCCCGGCCGTAGCCCCGGCGGCATAAGGCGGCCGGGCGCGCGGCAAGTTGTTAACTGTCTCATGGCACGAGAAGAGGGCTAAACTCATGTCGCAGGGTTATCTAGGTGAAATCCGCATCTTTGCCGGGACGTATGCGCCGGTGGATTGGGCGTTTTGTAACGGGGCTGTCCTTCCGGTTGCTGGCAACGAGCCGTTGTTTGCTCTTATCGGCCCGACATACGGCGGTAATGGTGCAACAACTTTTGCTCTCCCCGATTTGCGGGGGCGGGTGCCGGTTGGGTATGGCGCCGGGGTGGGTGGCCTGACCAGCCGTGCCCTTGGTGCCACAGGCGGCGCCGAGACGGTGACTTTGAGCATGGGGACCACGCCCCCCCACACTCACCCGGTTACGGCCATCAGCGCTCCCGCTTTGAGCAAGAATCCTGCGGGGGAGGTTTTCGCCTCGGCGCCGGATACTGGCGGCTATTATGTCGGGACGGGCGATGCCGATATCACGCTTATCTCGCAGCTTAATAGCCAGACAATTGGCGTCGCGCCGGCTACACCCGCCACGCCTCATCAAAACATGATGCCAGCAATGGCTCTGAACTATATTATCTGTACTGTTGGTCAGTATCCTGACCAATCGAACTGATCCTGGCAACCACTCATCAATTTGAGGGGCATAATACATGGCGGAACCGTTCATTGGGGAAATACAACTTTTCCCTTATAATTTTGCTCCCTTGGGCTGGGCTTATTGCACAGGGCAGAAAATATCCGCTCAGCAATACCCAGCATTATACGCGCTGATCGGCAATGCCTGGGGCGGGACGCCGGGGGCGAATTTTAATCTGCCCAACCTCGCCGGGCAGGTGGTGGTTGGTGTCGGTCAGGGCGCTGGCCTCACGAATCGCACCCGTGCCCAGACGTTTGGTCGTGCTTCGGTGGTCCTGGAGGCCGCGAACCAGCCCCAGCACAACCATCCGATGTATACAACGGGGATGTTAAGCACGGCGCAGAATTCGCCGACGGTGAGCGCAGGGTGCTGGCTTGGATGGGCGAATCAGGCTGCCGCGACAATGTTCACAGATCAGACGAAGCCGCAGACGGCTTTTTCTCCTGCCATGCTGGGCCAAAGCGGGAATGTTTCCCCTGTGGCACATGAAAACCGGCAGCCGGTTTTGGCCGTGCCCTATTGCATCGCGCTTACCGGGTGGTTTCCACCGCAACCATAACGACGTGAAAATGCAGAGATCGGTCATTATTCCCGCGAAAGCGGGGATGATGACCGAGCGGTGTCGAAACGATAGCAATATTGCTTGCCTATCCGGTTAACGCAGACACCCACTACATGTTGGGTGCGCCCAATCGCCGGAGTAGAGTTCAGCGTAGGTCGGCGCCTCAGCCCCGCCCGCGATCCCCAGCAATGATCTGAAGGCATTGAACGGGT
>CAIZDL010000167.1 GCA_903931735.1 uncultured Rhodospirillales bacterium | reverse complement strand
GCGTTGCTCAACATCCATCAACTTCGGGGCAGATGCATTCATCCCAGATCGCCATTTCCAACGCATTGCTGGCCAGACCAGCAACTTTCTATAAAATACTATACCTAGTGGGTGTCTGCGTCAACCGGATAGGCAGGAATTATTGATCGGTCCTTAAAAAGTGATTATCTGAAGGTTTTGAGCCTTGATGATCTCGATGATCTATTTTCTTGTATTAGCGACGTTTTGCGTTGAAATTACGAATTCCGGGAGTAGCTTCGATGCACGGTCCTGCCAATGATGATCGTCGGAAGAATAATCGTCAACCCGGTCAGCACGGGTACTTAGAGATTTGCGGCCATCAGGCGGTGTTGGTAGACTGGTCTTTTGGTGGCCTTGGCGTCCGCTTCGGCTGTCCAGTGGAGTTGGTCGTTGCGCAGGAGGTCGATATTTTTATCTTCGATCCCGGTCCGGATCATTGGGAAGCCCTGCCGGGGATCGTGCGGCGGATCGACGCCGATGGCATCGTCGGCATCGAGTTTAAGGATACCGATCAGCGGGTGATCGGTATCCTGCTCCGCTTGTTGGGCAACCGGCTAACCGGGGTCACTATTTAAGACTTTAAAGCGCTTGAAGTATGGCCCCGTGGAGCCGTGCTTCACGGGTGTTTGCCCCGTTCGTCGGTCAGGCGTAGACAGGCGAGCCTGACTGTCCACGGCACATCGACTCGGCCATCGAGCCAGGCTTTGACTTTGCTGGTGCGGACGCCGAGCAGGGTCGCCGCAGCCCATGGCTGAGTCGGGGCACACTCAACGCCTTCGCACCAAATGCGGAATCCGTGGCCCGACATAGGCGCCTTCATCCGTGCCCCAATGGCGGCATGAAGGTTTTTCATCCCGCGTCGCGCCTCGATCCATTGGCACGCCAACAGCACAAAGCGGGGTATCCGCGTCGTGCCCAGGCCATACTCATCGACCCGTTTTCGGCCGCAGCCGAGTGCCGCCGCGGCCTGATCAGGTCCAAACCCCATGGATCGGCACCATGCCAAAAACGCCTCCGCCGTCATTTCATCCCCAGGTGGGGAGGACGGTCCGACGGCGAGGATGGGGGACTCCGCGTCTGTTTCTGAAGTCATCCGCGCCGTCCATCGGGTTTACGGCCGCTGGGTGCGCTATTTAACGCCGATACCAGATCGCCGAATGCGTTCGGCGCTGCGCGGGACTCACGGGGGCGCTCTTGGGCCGGGTTGGCCGTTCGCACAGGGGGGGCGGTCCGAGACGCAGCGGATGGGTCGCGCCGGGTCCGTTCCCGGCCGGAGTGATCGTCGTCGGACCGATGAGCCTCCTCCCGGCGTTGCGGGTTAGGCACCGGTTTGGGAGTGGAAAACCGGTGGGGCGCAGCGCCTCGTGGTGCTGCCCCGCGGGGTGGCGAGGATGTCTGCGCGGGTTGCGGCACAATCGGCGCCAAGGGGCCGGCATCGACCACGGTGAGGGGGACGCGGGTAAGCTTTTCGATGTCGCGCAGATAGGTCCGCTCTTCGCCAAGGTCGCAAAACGCGATCGCCACTCCCGATGCCCCCGCGCGCGCCGTCCGCCCGATGCGGTGGACATAACTTTCAGGAATATTGGGAAGCTCAAAATTCACGACATGGGAAACGCCATCGATATCAATACCGCGCGCGGCGATGTCGGTTGCCACCAAAACGCGAACTCCGCCGGCTCGGAACCCTTCTAGCGCGGCTTGTCGTGCGCTCTGCGATTTATTACCGTGAATCGCCGCCGCAAGAACATTGGATTTGGTTAGATGTTCGACGACTTTATTCGCGCCATGTTTGGTTCGGGTAAAGACGATTACTCGATCCATACTGGAGTCTTTTGCCAGCATATCCACCAAAAGGTGGCGCTTACTGGCGGCGGGGACGAAAATAACCTGCTGCTCCACCAACTCCACTGTGGTTGCAACCGGGGCAACCTCCACCCTTACTGGACTCTTCAACAGCCGCGCCGCGAGTGCGCTGATTTCAACCGGCATCGTTGCAGAAAAGAATAGAGTCTGTCGTTTTGCGGGCAAGGTTGCGATAACCCTGCGGACATCGTGAATGAAGCCCATATCCAGCATTCGGTCGGCTTCATCAAGGACGAAGACCTCGAGGCGGTCGAGCTTGACGTGGCCCTGGTTCATCAGGTCCAGCAATCGGCCGGGTGTGGCGGCCAGAATGTCGAGCCCGCCCCGCAGCGCCGTTACTTGGGGCGCTTGGCCAACGCCGCCAAAAATAACCGCCGAGCGCAACCCCAGGCCGGCACCATAAGCGGTGATGCTCGCACCAATCTGGATGGCAAGCTCGCGTGTCGGGGTCAATATCAACGACCGAACCCGTCCCGGGTGAACCCGCTCGTGGGGGTCTGCAAGTCGCTGAAGAATCGGCAGCGTGAACGCCGCAGTCTTGCCAGTCCCAGTTTGGGCAATGCCAAGAATGTCGCGGCCGAGTAGGGCAGGGGGAATGGCCCCAGCCTGAATGGGGGTTGGCGTCCGATAACCTTCGGCGATGAGAGCCTGTTGGATTTCGGGGCGGAGGTGAAGTTCAGAAAAGAGAGTCATGCAATCCTTGGTCGCGCGCGGCGTCCATTTCCTGGGCGGCCCACCTCGAACTTTCCACCTGGAACTTTGGTGATCTCGTTTTGGTGGCGAGGCGGCAAGGGAACGGCGCCGGGAGGCCACCGCCGCGCGCGAGCCGGAAGGGGCCGGGTGAAAACGAACACTCCCAGCCGCCCGCGCGGCTCTCAGGGAGACCGGCGCCACCGATATGGTTGCTGCCGTCGCACGGAGGTGTGACATCATTCGCGCCAGCGGTCAATCACATTGCCGGCCTTGCGCGCCCCGGGCCGATTTTTCGCTGTAAAAAGCCGGGGGAGCGATTTTGCCCGGATGCGCCAGATTGGTTGTGTGTGATGCCGAAATTGCAGGCATTAAGATATTTTTCTGGCGGATTAACAGTGGTCTCTGTCATAGTCCGGAGGCTTCTAATCTATCGCATGGATGCGAGATTCAAACATAATGGATGTGATCATCTGGTCATCTTCTCTCGAAATCGGGGTGAAAGCCATCGATGCCGAGCACAAGCACCTGATCGAATTCATCCATCTTGTGAGGGCGGCCTCGGAGAAGCAGCGATCAACTCTTAATTCCAACAAGAAGTTTTTGAATGACTTGAAAATATTGTTCATGGCTCATTTCGAAAAAGAAGAAGATCTGATGTTTCAGATCGGATATCCGGGTGTCAACGCGCACATGATTTTACACAGCGCGATGCAGGGCGATTTTGACACCAGGATTTTGGAGACGGAACAGACCGGCGATGTCGAGTGCGCCCTCAGCTTCGTGGCAACTTGGATCATCGACCATATGGCAACCGCAGATACCAGTTTGGCGGGCTTTATCCAACAGAAGAGGGACGCAAAGGCGCAGGCCAGAGCGAAAAGGGCGGAGACTGTGCCAAAGACCGCACGCGAACTCGCCCATGCGATCGCGGCGAAGGCCCGGCGCTAAGTCTTTGCCCGCCCCGAAAGCAGGGTCATTTGCTCGGGTGGATCAGGAAGGGTTTGTCCCGCGCCAGCAATCTCGCGTATAGTCGGGGCAGCCCGACACCGGCAAAGGATCGGCCATGACCGGACATTCATTCGAAGATTTCGTGGTCGGCCAACGCTTTGAGACTGAGGGCTTAACGCTCACCGAGTCGATGATTATCGATTTTGGGTTCAGTTACGATCCCCAGCCGTTCCACGTCGATGGTCACGCCGCTTGTCGGTCGCCTTATGGGGGGTTGATTGCCAGCGGTTTTCAGACTCTTGCGCTGACATTCCGGTTGTTTCGCGATACCGGCGTGATCACCGGAACCAGCCACGGGGAGGCGGGGGCCGATGAAGTCCGCTGGTTGCGACCGGTGCGGCCGGGCGATACGATCCGAGTTCAGGTAACGGTGGCGGGGTTGCTGCCCTCGCGCAAGACGGAGCGCGGTACAGTGCGCCTCGGCTACGCAACGTTCAATCAACATGGGGAGGTTGTTATGTCGGTGACAATCAACCATCTCATCGTTCGTCGCGAGCCCGTCGAGTCGGCTTGACGGCGTGGGTGCCGGAGCGCGGGCATTACAGGGAGGTATTGGCGGGGTGATATATATCTTACTTGCAGCGGCTTTCGTTTTCGTGCGGGTAAAATATCTGGCGCCAGTCCAGTATGTTGGTTTATAAGATTGGGCTGGTTCCATCTAAAGCACCTCTTCCAAATGCTTGGAGAGTCTCAGCGCTTGGCGGATGAGCGGTGCTCCAAATAAGAGCCGAAAGGGGTGGCTCCCGGATTGATGAAGCCAATGAGTTGTAAGTTTTTGAGCGAAGGTCCAGGCCGTGCATTCCGACCCTGACAAAGTTGGCGAGATCAAAATCAGCTATGAGCTGCATTCCTTCCGAGACCAAGCTTGGTATCGGTTGAATTCGTGGCCATATCGCGCGGAGGCAGTGGCTGCGGCTGAGCAATTGCATCAGGATCAGACTGTGGATGGCGTTCGCCTCGTTCGTCTTGAGCATTACGTTGACTACGATTTCACCGATAGCGTGATCATTTTCAAACGGATGAACGGTGATGTTACCGAGCCGGACCCGCTAGCGCCAGCCAATGATATCGGGGTGCCGTTTTGCTGGCGTCAGTTGAGCGATTTTTATCGTGAGCGCGGGCGCGACGAGTTGCGCGGGCAACTCGGGCGTTACATGGAGGAAAAGCGGATTACGGTGGTTGAGCTGATTCATTCGGATAAGATTTCGATTGATCTGGACAACGCCGGCACTATCCTTCAAGGCGTCTTTCAGAAAGTGGCGGTGCCACTTGCGCAGACCTCAGGCGGTAAAATTTCAGCGGCGTCTTTATTCAAAGATATGATGTCGTTGTGGAGCCAGCTTGTTCTACAACTGCGCAATGATGCTCAGGCCGTCAAGGTCCCGAAGTTGGACCCCGGCAAGTTTGTCGAGCTTGGACTTCAATACGATAAGCAGTTCGGCAACGAGGCCGGCAGCTATCATTTGCTGCGCGCCATTGCGGCTTACCTGATCGACGCGAAGACTTGGATGGAAAAGTTGGATCGATTGGGCCAGCTTTACTCCCCCGAGTGCGAACGCTTGCATATTCGGGTGCTTGATCTTCAGGCGTCTGAGCTGTTTTCTGCCGCAGGGCCATACCGTGAGCTTCTCGATGAGGGTGGCGATCGTGTGACGGCAATGTGTACAGTTGCGAACTTGTATGGCGGTACTTATAAGACCAATTCGGGCTCGATTCCGCGAGGGGTGACGATTCTCAACACCCTAATGAATGATGGTTGTATGCCACGCACGCGCTCAACTTTGCGCAAGCGTCTGTTACGCGAGATTATCAGCCGGCCGCCGCTGTTGCCCGGCCGTAATTTAATGCTGGAACTTGAGGGGCTTAACACGATCATTCGCCATCTTAACGAGGTGGCGCCCACCCTGGTCAGAGATGAGGAAATCACCGACGGGTTGGTGCAGAGGGCGGCGCGCGCGATCACCGTGCAGGCGGTGGCCGAGAGTGTCGGGGTTGCTCAAAAAGTGACAGATAAGCTGGGCGTTCTTAGTCGGTTGGCGCAGCTCGCACCGGGGGCCATGAACAAGGCTTCTGTGTTCCGCCACTTCCGTTCGTCTATGCCGCCCGATGATCTGGTTCGCATTTGCTTGCGGGAGGGCAGTAATAGGCTGGCTGCGGTGGGCACGCTCGCAGAAGTCATGAAGACGCTGGTGGCCGCGCCCCTGGATGAGATGACCAGAACAGAGATCCTCACCGCCGTGGACACCGTTTTGCTTGATATTTTTAAAAACGATATCATGTTAGCGGCAAATCGAAGCTACGCCGATCGGGTCTCGCTTTTGTTTAAAGTCTGCTCGACTATTCAGTTGGCCGAGGGCAGAGCGCGAGCGCTGGCAGTGGAAACTATTGGGCGTGAGTTCCGTAATCCCAAATTTCTCCCGGCCTTTAAAGCGCGTTTTAAGAGCGAGGCCGAAATGAAGGACGTTTTGTTGAAAGTGAAAGCGTTCTTGGCCGGGGACCGTGCCGCCTAACCCGACGATGCCGTGTTGCCACAGGTCGAGGCCGGGCTTGTGCATAGCTAATGTATCACTTGAAGATTATCCGCTAACCATTCACGATATCCTCGATTTTTCTTTCGGGGGTGGATCATGGTTAAGGCTGCGATTGGGTTTGCGGCGGCACCCGAATTGGTGAGAGCGCTGGAACGGTGGCGTGAATGGCTGAATAGCGAGCGGCGGGTGTCGCCCCATACCCTCGATGGTTACCTTCGGGATGTTGGCGGCTTTCTTTCGTTCCTTTTTGACCATCAGGGGCATTTGCCGGGGCTGAAAGATATCAGCGAAGCCAGTTTGGCTGATTTCCGCTCCTGGCTTTCGGAGCGGGCCGGGAGTGGGCTCGCGGCGTCTAGCCGGGCACGGGCGTTGGCGGCGGTGCGCAACCTGTTTCGGTGGCTTGATCGCGACGGCCTTTTGCACAACATTGCCGTTGGCTTGGTTCGCAGTCCAAAGGTTCGTCGGTCTGTTCCGCGGCCACTTGCCGAACTGGATGCGGTGGACCTGCTGGAGGAAGCCGAGGCGGTGCCCGAGGAGGCTTGGGTTGGCAAGCGCGATCGGGCTCTTTTCACCCTTCTTTACGGCTGTGGCCTGCGTATCGATGAGGCGCTTAGTCTTGAGCGCGGGCAGGCTCCGGTGGTAAATCGAGATGGTATCGGTAGCTTAGTGGTTGTTGGAAAAGGAAGAAAAGAGAGAATAGTTCCGGTATTGTCGATCGTGTGTGAGACAATCTATCAGTATCTTGCCATATGTCCCTATGATCGCAGTGGAGATCAGGCTCTATTTCTTGGTACCAAAGGCGGGCGGCTTAATTCTGGCGTGGCCCAACGGCAGATGCGCATCTTGCGCGCTCGACTTGGACTTTCTGATACTGTAACCCCCCACGCCTTGCGGCATAGTTTTGCGACTCATCTTTTGACCGACGGTGCGGATTTACGGGCTATTCAAGATTTATTGGGTCATGCGTCGTTGTCGACAACTCAGCGCTATACTGAGGTGGATGCCGAGCGCTTGATGGCAGTCTATGAGCACGCCCACCCTCGAGCGCGTGGTGTAGTGAAAGTAGCCGAGTAGTATAATAATATCAATTGGTGTCTTAGGCAGGCAGCGTTGCTTGATCGAGATTGGCGCCTTCTAGATTCGCATCTTGCAGGATCGCTCCTCGGAGATTTGCCCAGTGCAGGTTAGCGCCTCTCAAATCCGCGCCCTTTAGAATAGCGTGGCTAAGGTTGCACCGGGCCATGTCGGCTCCGCGGAGGTCAACACCGGTCATATCGGCT
>CAIZDL010000166.1 GCA_903931735.1 uncultured Rhodospirillales bacterium | reverse complement strand
TCGGAGATTTGCCCAGTGCAGGTTAGCGCCTCTCAAATCCGCGCCCTTTAGAATAGCGTGGCTAAGGTTGCACCGGGCCATGTCGGCTCCGCGGAGGTCGACACCGGTCATGTCGGCTCTAATCAAGGTGGCGTCAGAAAAGTTTGCCGCACAGTGAGACGACGCATGATAACCCTTGATGGTGATTGATTGTAGTTTTGCGCCTAATAAGTGCGCATCGGAAAGGGTGGCCCGGTTAAAATTGGTGCCGCGCAAATCGGCGCTGGTCAAAATAGCGCCGCGTAGGTCTGAAAAAGACAGATCTGCCATGGCGAGGTGTGATCCTGCAAGATTAACATTGCGCAATACCGCCGCACGCAAATTAGCAGCTGATAGTTCGATTTCCTCTAATACAGTATCAGTTAAATTATGAAGAAAGAGGTCCGCTCTGGCTCCCTTTGTTCCTCCAGATGTTACCCAGCAGCGGTGCGAATTCAGTATATCTTGAACATTATTAAAGTGTTGAGCTATTATTGCTCCAGTCAGATCGGCCTGAGAGATATCTGTGTTATCCAAAATTGCGCCGCTGAGATTAGCCCCCCGAAGGTTTGCATTAGTTAATAGCGCGTTTGTCAATACAGCGCCTTTCAAATCGGCACCAGAAAGATTTACTTCTGTCAAGTCAGCGCCATGCAGGTCCGCTCCGGTCAGGTTGCACGATTGGAGATTTGCATTTGCGAAACGGGTTCCGCGCAAGATTGCATTCGTAAGATCGGTATGGAGAGCAATGCCGCTGCTCATTTTTGCTTGGCTTAAATTTACCCGCTTTGCCGATGCTTGGCCAAAATCAGCGCCGTCGCCGCCGATTCGCGCGACCACGCCGCCGATTCCAGGCAAAAACATATTGCCGCCCCTTAAGTCTGCCCCGATGAACACAGCATCGTTCATGATCGCATTTTGTAGGCAGGCGCCCCGCAAATCGGCACGGGTGAAGTTCGCAAACTCCATGTTTGCGCGCCGCATGTCGACGGCAAAAAGGTTCGCACTCGCAAAAGTAGTGTAGCGTAGTTGGCAGTTCACAAGCTTTGCGGCGCTCAGGTCCGCTTTCGATAAATCGCAATTGGAAAGATTGAGATTGGATATATCGCAAAGACGCAGCTTCGCGCTAATGCCATCGCAAGCACGTTGCAAGAAGCCAGTATGAGCGCGAATAGATTGGTTTAACTCGGTTTGATCAAGTTTCCGTCTCGCAACCTCAAGCTCGCTGATCGTTGTCCAGTTTGTCAAGTTATGCCAATGCCATGTTGATGTTCGTAATATTATAGTAAAGTAATTCGGTCATGTGAGCGATCTTTGCGAAATGCTAGCTCATTTTATGTTCGAACTGGAAGAGGGCTGGTGGGCGTAACTCTAGGGAAGGTCAATTCAAAGACGGTCCCTTGCCCTGGTTCGCTATGAACGCTTATGTTACCCCCAAGAGTCGAGGTTGTCAGGGTGTAAACGATGTGTAGTCCCAAACCGGTGCCGCCGTCGAATCGACGAGTCGTGAAAAAAGCATCAAAGATTCTCCCAATGTTCTCAGGAGGCACCCCTTTACCATTATCAGCACAAGAAAGATATACTGCATCGCCTTGAAGGTCGAGAGTAATCGTGATGCGTCCAACATGGCCGTCGTCAAACCCATGTTGGGTTGCGTTGATGATGAGATTTGTAAGAATTTGAGCGATGGCCCCGGGATAACAATCGACTTTGAGGTTCGTTAGCCCCTCAAAATTTACGGTGTGACCAGTTTTACGCAAGCGCGGCCCAAGGCTGACCAAAACCTCATGGATATAGCTCGGCATATCGAAAGTACGGCGTTCATCGCAGGTCTGGTCAACGGCTACTTGCTTAAAGCTTTGAACCAGTTTCGCAGTCCTGGTGATATTCGACTCGATACAAGTCAGCATTTCCACCATCGACTCTAGGTAATGCTCGAGGTCGCCGCGGTGGAGGCGCTTTTCCGATAGTAGCCTCTTCACCTCATCCGTCTTGCCCGATAATAATGTGCTAGCCGTTAGAACAATTCCAACTGGTGTATTTATTTCGTGGGCAACACCTGCAACCAGCAAACTGGTTGCAGCCATCTTTTCAGCCTGGATTAGGTTTTGTTGGGTGCGGCGAAGTTGAATTAAGGTGCGCTCCGCTGTATCCTTTGCTTCGCTAAGTTCAATTTCATGTTTCTTTCGAAGAGTTATGTCGACAATTCCCACCAGTAAGGCCGCGCCATCGGCCGAGTCAATTTGTCGAATGGAAAATGAACCCCAACACGCCGGTCCCGACATCACCCGGCAGGCGGCGTCAAACTGGTTTAAACATCCGTCGCTATTAAGTCTCAGGGCGACTTCTTGACGGTCACACTCGTTATCGATTAACTCAAAAAGCGGAGTCCCGTGGAGTTTATCATCTTGCGCATTAAACATCTCACGGGCAGCGGAGTTATTAAAAACAATCGTTGGGGGATTGCCCCGACATAAAAACAAGCATATTGGTGCAGCTGCAATGACCATTTGGGTCTGCTTGCTGGCTTCAATCATTGCCTTATTTTGTCGTGCGGCCTCTTCGGCTAGTCTTCGTTGCGTAACATCGGCAATTGCCCCGGAATATCCGCTATAATTTCCATCATCATCAACAGTGGGCATCCCACTGATTAGCAATATTCGGGCATCGCCAGCAATCCCGGGAAGTTGAAATTCTAGATCACGAAAGTTCCAGTTATTTCGGATCGCCCTTAGAATTTTATTAGAGTTTTCGATTCCTACCGGCTCTTGAATAATACATTCATTAAGTGGCCTTCCAGACAATATTGACATATCAACTTTTAGCTGTTTCATCGGATCGAGACGAATGTGACCATCACAGTCGATCGACCAAAGTGCGTCGATAAATAACTCGGATAAATCGCGCCAAAACTTCTCGCTTCTGATCGATCCGTCGCTAGTTGGGGATGGGCAAACATTATCCGTTTCTGACATGATCACAAAATCCGAAGGTTGTTCTAATTGTTAAAGCGGGATGTGCTGTTGCTGGCAGGTAAAAAACGTTCTGTTGGAAGGTAAAATGTCATGGTTGTTCCTTCACCTTCAACGCTGGCAACGCCGATAGTGCCGCCATGAAGAGCAATTAGGCCCTTAACGATGGCGAGGCCAAGCCCAACACCTTCAAATTGACGGTTGTGCTCGGCATCAACTTGGGTAAATGGCTGGAATAGGCTTTGGACCCGGTTCGCGGGGATGCCTATGCCGTGGTCCGCGACGGCGATTGCCAACCGGCCATCATCGTCGATCTGGGCGGACACTTCGATGGCCCCCCCCTGGGGCGAAAATTTAATCGCGTTAGAGATCAAGTTCTCAAGGACTTGAGAAAGAGCCGCGCTATCGGCCAGTATCATTGGAATATTCTCATTTGGTTTGTAGGTAAGTGTCACCCCAGTCAAATTAGGTTTGTCGGTCAGCGTAGAAATTGCTCTACTTAACAGATCTTTAATGACGATGATTTGCTCTTTTAATTGGTAATGCCCGGAATCAATGCTCGCCATGTCGATAAGGTTATTGATTACTGATAACAGGATGTTCCCATTGTCCTGTATAGCATCGATATACTCAAGAGATTTTTCGGTTGCCCCAGAGGCTCGGCTCTCATGGGCAACGATTTCAGAGAATCCGATAATTGCATTAAGGGGGGTGCGAAGTTCGTGAGATATAGCAGCGAGAAACTGAGACTTGCTTCGGGCGGCGAGCAACGCTTCCTGTTCTGCTTGAATGCGCGCGGTGATTTCCGCAAAGCCGCGCAGCGCTGCGACCACTGCTGTGAAAAGCGAATGAGCGGTCAGTTCGGTTTTTAGACGGTAGTCATTGATATCATAGCGAAAAATAACTTCGCGTTCGGGCGCGTGGCCGGGCTGCCCGGTCCGCAGGATAATACGCATTGCGCGAAGCTGCATTTCATTACGGATAGTGTTGATAAGTTGCAGGCCGGCGTCGTCGGTCTCCATCACAACATCAATCAGCGCGACCGCAATATCGGGATGGTCTGCCAAAACACGGCGTGCTTCGATGCCCGAACCTGCGGTCAAAATTGATATGCTTCGCCCTTCAAAGGTGCAGTCGCGCAAAACTGCATTGGTAACCGCAATTACGTCGGAACAGTCATCGACAACTAGAATTTGCCATGGGGGTGGCTTGTGATTTTGGCTGGCAGAATCACCTGTTGTATCAATTAAAAAATCATCAAATCCCTTGCCGGCATCCCGCATTGTTTACACCCTCATTGATGAGCGCGAGTTGAATTCGACTAGCTTCAGGCCGAGCATCCCCTAAGCTAACGCGGCACGCATCTTTACCAAGTCTGATTGAATAGGTGTTCGAAAAATTTATCTCAAGGCCCGACCAATTTGTTTCACTTTCAGACTTTAGCAATACATATTTTATTTTGCAATAGTTGACGAGTGCCTTGACGGGCGGCCAAAGGGGGGCGTAGATACCACCGGATTGAGATCGCCGCTGATGTGGGTGGCGGCGGCGCTTGTCGGGGCCCAGGCCCGGTTTGGACACCGAATTGCTGGCGAAAAGTTGTGGTTGAATAAGAAATGACGGGCGTGAGCGAAGACGACCAATTGTTTTCCGATGATTTCGGTGGCGATAGCGATCACGATGATTGCCAGCCGTGGAAAGTCCTTGTCGTTGATGACGAACCCGATGTTCACGTTGTCACCCGCGCGGTGCTTCGTGGGTGCCGCTTTCTTGATCGGCCGATTTTACTTCTGGAAGCCGGCACCGCAGTGCGGGCTCGTGCCTTGTTGGATGCGCACCCTGATATTGCGGTGGCCATCCTTGATGTTGTCATGGAAACCGATGACGC
>CAIZDL010000165.1 GCA_903931735.1 uncultured Rhodospirillales bacterium | reverse complement strand
GTGTCACAACAATGAACCCCTCTCTAAGGGACGTGGGGCTAACGCTTATCTGGCAGGGTTATCACCTGATGTCAACGCTAAGGTCCCGACCGTCCAAGCCCGAAACGATGCTCGACACCATGGCGCGGGCAATCGCAGCGGCTGACGGAGGTGCGTTCGAGACGGATCGTGATCGATACAGGCGCATGGCTCAGGCGGCCTTGAAGCCGCTGGGCAAGCCGACCAAGGGGATGATCTACGCTGCCCACGCTGCGGTCGAGTTTGACGCGATGTGGGCGATCAACACCAACCAGGACTTTTCCAAGGCCGTGAGAGCGATGATCAAGGCGGTGGCGGAGGAAACGGACTTGGCGCTTGGTCAGGGAGACACCCCAGTTGAGGAGTGCTTTCCACCTACTGGAAGGCAGCGTTGACCACTGTTGACCACCGTTCACCGCCCTTTCGAACGATCATAATGACCGCAAAATCTCTGATTTTGTATCAGAAGGTAGGGCTCAAATCAGGAACAAAGTCGATTTACACAAAAAATACACGGGCAGAAAAATATCACGCTAACTCATTGCTATATATAGTATAATCCTATCGTCTATACTACTACGGATCAGAAGGCTAGGAGTTCGAATCTCTTCGGGCGCGCCATTTTTCAAGGACTTAGCAGCACAACCCAGCAGGATCACGCATTGCTACTAAAGCGTGCGTTTGCGCCATGTCATTGAAAACATGGCAAAATCATGCTGCCCCCTTGAACCATCTCCCCCAAAGTGCTACCGACACGTTTTGACCACGCGTTTACGCCACTCGTAAAACGCACATATCCCACACGCGGGGACATCAAAATGGCGGCGCACATCGACAATCAACGCACCTTGTTCGGCGGAAAAGTTGTTATCTACCAGCGCACTGATATCAAGAACACCACGTGGCATTGTAAGATAAAATTCCCGAAAACACCGCCAGTCCGTCAAAGCCTCTGGACCACAGATGAAAGAGAGGCCGAGGAAAAGGCGAGTGAACTTTACCACGAACTCAAGCACCGTCATAAACGCGGCCTGTCCATAGCGCGCAAAAAGTTCGACGAGACGGTCGCAGCCTATCTTCGTGATCTTGAGGCCGATCCTACCGCAAAGCCCAAGAAAATTGCCGATCACAAGGCCATGTCGAAATATTCTCTGGAGTATTTTGGCTCTCGCCACATCGACCTTATCACATCGACCGAGATCGCAAAATATCAACGGTGGCGGCGAGATTATTGGTTCACAGGTCCAGGAGCCGAGCAGGAAACTTACGAATATGTCCGCGAGGGCAAGACGGTTGTCTCCAAGAAGCGCCCGCCGAAGCGGCCTGCCGCAAGCACGATCAACAATGAGAACACGCTGCTTCGTGCCGTCTTCAATTTCGCCGCCGCCAAAGATTGGATAAAGGTGGGCGAGATACCGGTCATCGACGTGAAGATCGACAGGGAGTTTACCGGCGAAGATGGGCACCGCCGCCCCGGCCTATCGGTGCAGGAAGTGAAGCATCTGTTGGCGGTGAGCGAGCGGCGCTTGGCGGAGGTCGAGGGTGATCGTCGCCTGTATCATCAACGGTTCATGCTCCACACCTTCGTCGGCATCATGGCGACTACCGGCTGCCGCGACTACGAAGCGATGAACCTGCGTTGGGTGGATATCGATTACGTAAACCGGAAGGACGGAAAGCAGTTCTCGAAAGTCTATGTGAAAGGGAAGCGAAAGCAGCGGTGGCTTGTGCCACTCAATGGATTGGTGGATGTGATAGATCGCCTTGTGACGTTCACCATTGATTACAAATTGCGCCTCGATCCAGATGATGATTGCTCACTTGAGGTTGATGAGACGCCAATTTTCTTTGATTACGACGGCAGTGGCATTGATAGTTTTGGCCGTGGTTTCCGGACACTAATTGAAGATGCCGGTCTGTATATTGACCCACTTACACAGAAAGGCCGCGATGCTTATTGCCTGCGCCACTATTATGCCACCGAGCGATTAATATCAGGTGTGCCGATCTACACGTTGGCAAAGAACATGGGAACCAGTGTTCAGATGATCGAGCGGCACTACGGCCATCTTGCGCCCGAAATGGCGGCGGACGTGCTGACGCAGGAGGGTGGGGAGGAATGATTGGCGGCTTGTGGTGGCCGGTCAGCGGAGCAATCCTCCGTCACCCTGTGCCCTGCCTTGCCCCTGCCGTGCCCGTCCATTAAGAAGGTCGAAAATTCCGCTACCGACACAGCCCATGAATTTCGACGCCCTTGGCGGCGACCCTGGAGCATCTCCTGGTCAGCATTGGGGCTGGAGACCGCAGCGGATTTCCAGCCCATGTTAACCGAAAACGTATTTTTGCTTAATACTCTTCTCCCATAAGGATCGTCATCACCCGACATGTCTTCAATGCATCAGCGGGATCGGGCGATGCGTATTGCAAATCGCGGTCAAAGTAGTCGATTTTATACATTATTCTGTTTCCACAGACCGTAAGCAATGCGCAATCGTGTTCACCCCAGGGGTCATTGTCCTTTGTGAAGTTATTGAAGGCTCTAACTTTGTTTATGATCTCATTGACGGCGGCTTGACCGAGGGCCTGGATGCCGGCGGTCATCACAATCCTGCCGCCGGTGCCGTGACGGCGTAGAGCGTCGTTCAGTTCGCGAATTTTCTGACGGCGTTGTGTCTCGGATTTTGAGGTCATGATGTTTGCCCTCCTGCGGGCATGGTGAGCGGCGTCGAAAAATTGCGCGACTCGGATTGATTGGGATGATGCTGGACTGTGTGATGGCGGCCTGCGATGCAGGAACGCAGAACGACCGGCCAGTTCGATGGCCGGTCGTTCAATGCGGGCGGATCACTTCCCGGCCTTCGCCGCTGGCGCGGCGGCGGCGGGGGCCTTCTGCTTCAAGGTCCGCTTCCGGCTGTCGAGCGCGGCCTTGAGCGAAACATCGAGTTCCGAGGCCAGAGCCGCCCTCTTCACCGCCTGGAGGGTCGGAACCAAGTTCTCCATGCCCCCGACGACGATGCTGGGCTTACCGGCGATCAGAAGCGGCTTTCCGGCAAAGCGCAGTTCCAACATTACCCGGCCGGTTCCGTCCTTGAACCACATGCGTCGGAACACCTTCTGGACCTTGCGGCGTTCCTTGGTGCCGGTGGCGGGGTCCGTGGTGAACCACTTCTCGGTTTCGACCGCAAAATGCTGGCCGGCAATCTCCGCATTGGCACCGGCAATCTGGATATCCAGGCTGTCGGCCATCTTGCGGCGCAGATTGGCCTTCGGGTCGGTGTTCTCGGTCCGCTTCGTGGCGTCCGAGAGCGTGAGCGAGGATAAAATCGACATCGTTGTTGTTCCCTATAAGTTCTGGTTGTCAGAACCTACAGAGACGGCATTTGTGGTCAACCTAAGATTGCACACATACTCAGATTATAGTCGAACACACCAACCGCTTGTTTCAGTCAGAAATGACGGGTGCTGCATACTCTCAGGCGGAGCATGCCTCGCCAGCAGCGCCGGGAGCCCGCACGCGCGTTATGCTGGGGCGCCCGCTACCAGCGTCGCATATTAGATTGGCGCGATGGGCGGGGTTACCAGGGGCCCATCCATGCTTCGCCGCTATGTTTCATGCCATCAATATCGTCAGAACGCTTTATTATTCAGAATTAAAGATGTCAATAGATCACCCCTGCCAATTACCCGATTGCAATTATCGGAAGTTGTCTTAAAAAACGGGTCAAAGAAACCACGCAAGTATCCATTCTTGTCATATCCGGCAATTCTATTTCCAAACGCAATTCTCCATCCCAAAATACGATTGCAGTTGTCTTTTATATATTCTCGCTCCATCTCTCTCCGATCAAAGTATCTTCATGTTGAGCATCGTGCTGTATAGGGCTGGCAGGCTTGGGCCGGCGATTTGGTTCACTTGTAAGCACCGCTTCCATGATCGCCATCCACAGCCTATCACCCAACGTCTCCAACCGATCCGCAGCCGTGCTATTGCCATCCGCCGCAAGGCGCTTGCATGTTTCAACAAGATTGAGATAGACGGTTAACACGGCTTCAATCGATGGCTCATGTTGGAATTCATTGGCACGCATCCAGGACAAATATCGGTCGGACTTACGCATAAATTGCCGGCTGAATTGATTTTGAGACATTACCTCGCCAATATCACTCAGAATATTATAAGCCTCGTTAACTGCCATCGATAATGTATTCATTTCGCCCCCTTTGGCTTAATTGGCTTCATTGGTTCAATTTGCTTAATGGGTTTGATACCGCTGCTCATTGAAGCAAGGTCGCGGCTTTTTTCAGCGGCCTTATCGCGCAAAGTTGATATTTCGGCCTGCTTCTTTTGGCGCCGGGCTGATTGCATTGCTTGATCCGCCTGCTTGATGGCGTCAAGCCCGTCTTCCAAAAACATGGCAGCGTAGGATGGCAGTATCTCAAATAGCCTCATTTTGCACCTCGCATATCAATGGGCCATGCTTTGGTGCAAGCCCATATGTATTTATGCGGCCTCATACCAATGTTACGAAAAATAGTATATATAAGGTATTTTTCGTAACATGCTGCGCTCAACTATTTTCACCAAGTTCGAATTAAATATATACATAATAACTACGGCTGTAGTATAAATAATATGTGGGGAGCGTTGTTTTGGTTGCTCTTAACAATTTCAGCATCTGCGTCCGCTGTGCTCCCCACCAATTTAATAGGACGCAAAAACCAGGACGCAGAGGCCATTCAAATTCCATATTGATTTTGTCACTGCTCCTTATTCGTAAGGAGTTAATTATTATGTTGATTTATTACGTCGATGGCGTATGTGGGAGTTATAAAACAACCCATGCCCTCGAATTCGCGGTCAAGGCCGCAACCAGTTTCAAGCAACCAATCCTATTTGTTCAACCCACCACAAAGTTAATATCCCAAAGTGTATCCGACGTTAAGGCGATGTCCAACAAGGTCATCGTGAAGCGATTTGATAGCACCGTATGTTCTGGCTCAGTATTCTCAAGTCTCCATGAGTTCATGAGTGAGTGGGATGTCGAAACAGATGGCGGTTGCATTGCATTCATTACGCATAAATGCCTTTGGGAGATGCCGTGGTTCCCAAACCGGAAACACTGGAACTTGATCATTGACGAAATACCCGATGTTGATTTTGAATACCATTTCAATTTGCCGGATACGGCTGACTTCGCCCTGCAATCCGTGCTACAAGCAGACGAGTGCGGCCAGAACACCGTCCTGAAATTGGCGCCCAGGCCAGAGGCACGGAGCAAGGTCGAGCATTGGGCGAGGAACCCAGGCGGTGACGATTTGATCAAGGTGGTCCAGCCCTTGTTCCGCGAATTGACCAGCCAGCACTCGCAGGTGTTCGTCACCAGGGCAAGTTGGCAACGGCTTGGCTGGCAAGGCCATGGACAGGTCGCCGTTCATGGCGTGAGATCGCCGAGCGTCTGCGACGGCTGGCGCACGGTGCGCATCATGGGGGCGTTCTTCACGGACAGCCTGCTTCACATGATTTGGTCCAACATGGAGGTTGAATTTCGCGAGGATAAGCAGATCAAGGTTCAAGCCCAGCGCCATACTGAGGCAATTGGCAAACGAGTATCCATCCATTATTTTTCTGAGAAAACATGGAGCAAGAAGGTTCGCGACAAGATCGCCACGGATGATGATCAATTATTCTATATTAAGCCCATAATCCGTGATTTGTTTGGCGATGAGCCGCATTTAGTTTCCATCAACAATGATGTTGATGGGAGTTCGATTGAAACGGATTTCCCAAATTGCATTATAATTCCAGCGATTTGCCATGGGTTAAATGATTACCGGCATATTTCGCGGATTGCATTTTTATCAGCCCTAAACAACACGCCAGGGCATTTTGCGTATGCGGATAAGGTGCTGGGCATTTCCTCCGACTTATTGCGGCAGGCCCGTTCAAATCAGGTTGCCTATCAATCGATTATGCGCACGGCGTTGAGAGATGCCGACAGCACCCAAGAGGTGACGATATTGGTTCCGGATATCGCATTGGGCAATTGGCTTACAGGTGTTTTTCCTGGCTCAAAATTATTCGCTCATGAAACAGCGGAGAAATGCAAAACCATACTGGGTGATGCAGATAAAGCAAGAGGTCGGCCATCAAAGGCATCCACATTGACACCTGTTGAGCGCAACGCAAAATCAATCGAGAAAGCACGCAGGTTAAATGCTTGCCTATCCGGTTAACGCAGACACCCACTACATGTTGGGTGCGCCCAATCGCCGGAGTAGAGTTCAGCGTAGGTCGGCGCCTCAGCCCCGCCCGCGATCCCCAGCAATGATCTGAAGGCATTGACCGGGTAGAAGCGTCGATTGAATCGGAAGGTGAACTCGTTGAGGTAGGCTTGCAGGTGCTTGGGGCTGAC
>CAIZDL010000164.1 GCA_903931735.1 uncultured Rhodospirillales bacterium | reverse complement strand
GGCTGAAGCCCAAGCGGCTCGCTGGAGCGTGTTCGAGAAGTCGCTCTCTTCAAAGCATCTTCGGGATCACCTGAAGCGGCTACCTGACTTCGAGGATGTCATCGCCGAGGAGAAGGCCCTGGATTATGCGGAGAAGGTCAAGAGCGCCCTTTCCGCCCTGTCGTTCTTGGTTGCGTGGCCTGCCCTGGATCGAGCCGCCAAAATCGTGCTCGCCCGCCATGGTGAACTGGATGGCGATCACTACGAACTCCTGAGCCTAGCCGCTGATGCGCTCGCGGGAAAATATCCGCTCGCCGCGACGCTTGTACTGAGAGCAATGATTGATTACTGCCTGACGAATAGCAAGACCAGTCGATATAAGCACGCGGCCCGTCACCTATTGGAATGTTCAAGCCTCGCCGCGACAATTTCAGACTATGGCTCCCATTCTGATCACAATGTGTATGAGACTCGCTTGCGTCGTGAACATGGAAAAAAGACTTCATTCTGGAACCTTATTTCTTGAGCCCGCGTCAAAGAAAGTTCGAGTCCTTCATCACCTACCAATCTTTTCCTCAGGATTGCCAACGCACTACGCCAGGGGGCCGCGCAACTTTTTTTCTGTAAATTTCATCAAGCGGCTTGCTTCGGAGGCGACGGAATTACCCTTTCAAGTTGAGGTACATCTTGCCTGACATCCACTCTTCGTCGCATTCGGCGAGCAGAGCGGACACGAGGCGCAGGCAAGAAGCGGCGTTGGGGAAGATTGAAGCAACGCGAGTTCGGCGCTTCAATTCGCGATTAATTCTTTCAAGGCCATTCGTTGTTCTTAGCTTGGTGCGGTGCCCTTCAGGAAAGTCGAACACTGCCAAGCCCATCGGCAGGTTCTCTTCCGCCCACAGCGCGAGCTTCGGCGCCTCTTTGGTCCAGATTTCTACCGACTGCTTCAGCAATCGCTCGGCCTCGGCCTGTCGGGGGCGTTGAAGATCGATCTGATTCGCTGAGCCACCGGTTTGCGCTGCTCGATGCGGGTCACGTAGGCTTGGGCATTCTGCTGGGGATGGAACTGGCAGCGCTGCCAGGGTCGAGCGGTCGGCCATGCCACGTCGCAACCTCGTCCAGCACCGCATCAGTTATAGTGCTGATCAAATCAGGAGGGGCATCAATGCCGTATATCTCCCTAATATGACCTGAAATTTCACGAGTACTCATTCCACGAGCGTATATTGACACAATCTTATCATCAAACCATGAAAACCCGCGCTGGTATTTGCTGATCAAAATAGGATCAAACGGTGCGTTCCGATCCCGTGGAACAAAAATTTCCAGCGAGCCGTCGAGGTGGTAGCCGTTTTGCGACCATAACCATTGCGCGTGTTCTTTGTTTCCGCCGTCGTTAAGTGGCGATCCATCTCGGCATTTAGCGCGCGCTCAACAAGAACCTTTTTCAGGCCATCAAGCAAACCGCTCGGTTCAAACGCCGATCCTGGGTCGGCTCCCCCAAGAGCTGGTCGAGAAGGGCGCCAGAGATAAGGGGCTGTTTGCGTCGGGCCCTGGGGGGCTCCTTTTTTCCCATTATGCCGCCCACACACGAAATTTCTGACAGAGCCATGGTGTCGGCATTGACCGCCGACAGGATAGCGCTGATGGTCGCGCCGGTCGTTCGGTCGGTGGCCCAGAACCGGGACTTGCTCGCCGGACAAACCGCGCTTGGTAGCCTTACCCCCCCGTTTTCGCGGCTTGCGCTCAGGGGCCTCTGCACCAGGGAGCCCTGCTGCCGCCTGTTTCCATGCCCGTGAACCTTTCCGGCTTTCAAGGAGATAGGTTTTGTCGGCCTCGACAATCCCGCCCAGCCGCGCAGTGTTGGTCTTGATAGCCCGTAAAAAGCGGTGCCGCCATCGGAAGGCTGTGCTCACCGCCACATCGCAACGGGCCGCCGACTTGCGCACCGATTCGCCTTCGCTCAATGAATGGGCCATGTGAACCATCGCCCCCCCGTGGTGCAGATTGGCGAGCGGAGTTCCTGTCAGGGCGTTGAAAGTCTTGCCGCATCCTCGATTGAGGAACCGACGCAAGCCGTTGGCCCGGCCTCGGCACACGGCCCCCTTTCTTTGGCAATGTGGACATCCCCGGTCGCCAAGAAGACGCCTTTCAAGAGCGGCGAGGGCTTCGGCTGCTGCCGAAGCCCACCCGCCAAGATGCTCTGAACCTCGGCCCGCTGTGGTTCCGACAGATCGTCAATAACCTCAAGCCATGTCGGGTAGGTCCCGCCGTCCATCCCCGATCTCCCAGGCTATCTCATTGACTGGGCGCGATTCTATCACAGTGCATAGGCTTTGAGAACGCAGCCTTGGGGAAACTCGGCGGCGGCGTCATACCCGAAGAGATTCTCAACCGAGCCTGAATTTGAAGACCCCCGAGTCACCGGGTCGCACCCACCCAAATCTGCCAGAGAGACAACCAGTTTTTGAGCTTTCACCAAGGCTTGACCTCCTAATCAATATCAAGCCTTGAATCAAATTCTGCTGTTTCGGGAACTCCCATTCTGAATGTGAATAGATCCTAGAGATTGCAGAGTTAAAATGATACGGCTATTGGCTAATCCGGAGTTTGCTAATTTGCCCACCAATCGAAGTAAACACTGGCTGTAAGTCTGTTGCTTGTGCGTCAAAATATCGCCCTGGTGGGGTGGCGCAATATGCCAGCAGGTCTTTACTCGTTTGCGATGTAACCTCGAGAGCTATGGTAAAAATAGTGATCCCAGTCGCTTTCATATTATCACAAACTGTTTTTAGCCGATTGTTGAGTTGCGTTACCGCCGTCGTTGCATTTGTTGTCCCGAGTTTTCCGTCTGATAAATTTCCATAGGCGCTGAACGTTTGAAATGTGTTCTCTCCATCCGTCATTAGGACAACATATTTTTTATAAAGCGTACTGTTATAGGGGGCACCCTGAGTAAATGGGGCCACGGGGGATATTGTATACCACGCCCAAGCCATGCCGACGTTAATATGGGTGGATCCGTTGGGAGTCAGGGCATCAACTGCCGAATCAAGCGGGGCTCGTTGATTTGTTAGTGGCGTAATCGCTTGCCCAACGCACCCAATATTTGGGCCAACGGAACTGGTTATATTGTAGGTTGTGACGCCTTTCTTTACTGACTTCCATAAATTTGAGCTACTCGACGGCCAATAATAAGGGGCCCACGATCCGTGAGTAAAATCGTCAGTCTGATCATATGGGCTTGCCGGAGCCATAACACACCCACCCCAGTTAAGCGGCTGATTGTGGCTATCCTTTCCCCAATCATATGTCGATGGGGCTGGGGATACATAGGAAGTATTTGCCACCCCAACATTCACTGTGTCGGAAAATGGCACAATTCCGACATATGCAAATTGTGCGGACGATTGACCGCCAAATATCGTTGATAATAAGCTATGAGCGGCACTCTTCAACTCGACCATTTTATTATTATCTGCCATTGAGCCAGTTGTATCAAGTGCCAGCACAAGCTCAATACCAGATGTCTGCTTGTTTATTTGACTGTGAGCAGCGACAGTTAACGATGGCGTTACCATGGCCATCAACATCATCGGAATTGTCGCCGATACGTTGCTATCAATTATATTATTACTAATAACCATGGTCGGTGCAGACGGCGTGGCAATGTTGCTAAGATGGTAGTTGTTATTAAATGTCTGTATCAGCACCGAAGTTAGCACCGATGGTGTGGTATCTGTCGATGTCCCGACCGCTAAAGTTGCGGCATCGAGCGCGCGATGAAGTTCGGCTTTGACAAGGTAAGCGCGTCCAAGATCGGTCGCGACCCCAGCTGCCAAGATCATCGGAATTGCCGCCAGGGCAAAGACCACTGCGATTGCGCCGCGACGATCGGATGACACGCGATTGAATATAGTTGGTCTGATCATGACATAAACCCTTTTTTCGGGACTATGGGGTCCAATTGCAGGCCGTTCCGAACGATATTGACTTCACCAGCCTTGGGCTCAGAAATGTTGATTCAGATATGATCTGAACTGGAATCGTCTGCCCAAACACCTGATAAGAATAATCAATACCAGCGATAATAAGGCTCGACCCGAGGCTACCTTTTCCAGTAGCAAACGTCAATAGAGCGCTATCACTCGTGGTAACAGACCCAATGTTATACCGCCAATCAATCGTCGTTGCACCTGTGCTGGCGTTGTATGAAATACTAGAAATATACCCGGAAATATTCGTTGGCATGGTCTTTGTCGATGAGACCGTGAGTGCGCCCGCAACAAATGCGTCGTTGATGTCGCCTGCATTAACACTCCGGCACCGGCTTACAATATCGGCCATTGTATACGCGGCCTCAACGTTTGCCATTCTGCTTTGTACCAGCGTTGTAACTTGGGTTAGGCCCAGCAAAAGGGTAATCATGACGGGGGCAATGAGGGCAAACTCTACTGCCGAAACCCCACGCCGGTTATTGATGGCGGCGGCTAGCCGACGAAAGCTAAAAGTTTTCATTGCGGAACACCTTAACTGAGGTGAATATTGAAGCGCCAGTCGCACTGAGCAAATTTCCAACAAGGGGTGTGAAAAAAGTATGGATACACCCAACCATGACCACGACGGCTTGATTTGCTGTGCCCGTATTGAAATTTTGATTTATGGGCAAGTTTACGTTGTTAAATAAAGGTGGTAGCGGACTTGGAGCCGCGCTAAATGAATTGTACGCCGATACGTTCACTGATATCGCCGTCGTGTCGACCAAGCCATAGGTGTTGGCCTGAATATTGGCCAGAAAAGCAGCTTTATTACCAGAGCTTATCTGCCCAGTTTCGATCATGCGAGCTGAGCTGGCAACAGCATTTTGCAGGACTATTGTCTGAGAGATGTATGCGCCGAGATCAAATATGCCAACAAACATTATGATGAACGGCAGCATCACCAGGGCAAATTCGGTTGCGGCTGTCCCGGATCGGTTCGATCCGATAGTCCGCTTGGTATGTTTGATGATATGCATGGCTTGGATCTCTTCCTCGTGATGGGGTAACCATATCCGATCCAATTGGCAAAAGCTGTGACAAGGAACACATGCGACGCAATGTCCACCGTGTTAGGGTAGCTACAATGATCGCTACTCCTTCCATAAGCTGGTGAGACGGGTAGATGAGAGACGTTCGATATGTCGATATATAGAGGGCCTCTCAAAATAGAGGTAGCTGTATTGTATTTCAATTAGCTCAATATCGCACCCATGACGGGATCGCGCCTTAAAGGAGGGGACTATGGTAAAAATCAGGACGATATATTTAATCGCGAGTCTTGTTCTTGTTCCGGTTGGTGCCGGGGCGTCACCGATGGGGAGTTGCCAGCCTGTGACACCACAGTGTGCCTCGTCCAATCAAAATGGCAGTGGGCGCATTGTCTTAAGTGATGCCGACAGTGATATTCCTGTGATTAGTGATTTTTGTGACAATGACAAAGCCGCCCAGTGTAATGCGGACTGCACGTCGCAGTTTAGTCTGTGCGATACCGGTCATAATGATGAATTGCCTTGTAGTGACCAATACTCAACGTGCCAACAGAATTGTCGGGTCTTGTCAGGATGCGACTAATATTCGCCCGCGTGGAAGGTGACGTGGAACACGAGATAAGTGCCGTGTATCTCGGTGCTGTCGCGCATTTTATTAGCCTTATACCCTGATGTCAACTTTGTTAGGCGAAAGAAGGTTGATGACCTCTTTGGTCATGTCGTCTTGAGCCTTGAACACCTTGATATCGGCTTTGAATTGGTTTTGGTCCGACGCCAAACCTATTATCGTCGTGGGGTCAGTGTTTCCCCCGGCGATGGCCTGTGCGCGCCCCAGGAATGCGGCCTGGACGGTTGAAAGGGCGGAGATGGTTGACATCATTGAGCCTTCTGCGCGCGAGCCTCTCCGGCAAATTACGGCGACAAACCGTAAGGCCCACTATCTTATCTCAACCGGCCGCTGGAGCCAAGGCTTGTGAGTGGCCATTCATTCTGATAATTTGTGAAAAATTGGCGCTTTGTTGGTGATATTGACAGAGCTGAGCAATTGTGGCATAGTCAAGCTATGCTGAGTCCCTATCTACTTTGCAATAGTTTGATGGTTACGGGATAAACTATTGTATAAGTTTTAGGAGGATTTTATCCATGTCCGGTATCCCAGCCTCTCACCATACGCAGGCTTATCAAACAGCGCATCCTGGGCCAAACTCGGTGGATGTTCGTCTTGCGGCGGAAGCGTCGCGGGCGGGCGCGGCGCAATCGCGGACGGCGGCAAAACTGCAAACGACGTCGTTCTCGGCGACGGCGGCCGCACACACCTCGGCGGCGGCAAGCAATCCGCCGTCACGGCCGGTTAACCCCAATCTGGGCAATCACATCAACGTCAAGGTGTGAGCGATCGCCGCCAAACCGGGGTCTTCCGTGTGCCAATCGAAAGCGGTCTAGCGCAAGGCCCGGCAGGCGCGATGGTCGCCGTGTTGACACTTGTTATGTAAATTGATCAGATGGCAGGCGTGTCTGTTGCCGTGCCGGCACTCGTGTTGAAGCTTTCGCCAATCGTGGGCATTTGCCGGAGAGGCGAGTAGAACGCCAAAAACGACCAGGACCCCGACTATAAGTTTACGCATGGCTTCCCCCCTTAGGTAATCTGCGCGGCAGTATCACACCCAGATCAGGGGAAGGCAATGACGATAAAGGGCTTGTCAAACCGAAAAGGCGGCACATCACCGGCGCTGCTTAACGGGCCAAGGACTTGCCGTAATCCCCATTGAAGACATGCCGCCAGACATGACGGAGCCGGCTTTGCAAGTCGACCCAAAGTTCTCCGCCCATATCAATCCAGCGTTTGCAAAATGTAAAGTCTTCGCTAAGGTAATGGCCCGAATCTCGGTCAATCATACAGTCAAAAAAAGCGGCAAGCCCGCTTGACTCGATGTTGACATCTGCACTGGCATGGCTACGTTGATATCGTATCTCAGGATAGTGGGCGACCATGCTCTCAAAGACATGGCGGCGAGCCAGCATAAAGCCAGTGCCGACGTAGCGCGCCTGAACGAATCCGTTCACGACTGTTAAAGGCTCCTTCTGTTCAACGACATAATCTAAGGTGCTCGCCGGATCGAAAGCCGGGTTAATTGCGGCGTCGTTGCGAACGCGCGCCCAGTTTAGGGTTTTTACCGGATAGGCGCCGCCAACAAGATCGCGGTCGGCATCAAGCAGGCGGAACACATCATCCGGAGAAAAGCCGATATCGGCGTCGATAAAGAGCAAATGCGTCGCACTTTTATCATTGAGAAACTCCGCAACGACCGAATTTCGTGCCCGAGTGATGAGCGCATCGCCGTGCAGAAGACAAAACGATAAAGAAATTCCCCGTCGAAAACAGGCTGCTTGAAGTCCGAGTAGGGATATTGTGTAGTGGTCTGTGACATTTCCGCCAAAACAGGGTGTGCCTATACATAGTCTTATTGGCGTGGCGCGCGGCGCTGTGTTTTTACTCATACTCGACATGTTGGCCTGCGTCTCACTTATTTGTGGCTCGCGCTCACGGATGCGTCGGACCGGATCGCCACCGGGCGGGGTCCAGATCTCCCCCTTCCTATCCTAAAACCAGGCCCCGGATCAATCAAAGCTGTTCGCCGTCGCCTTTTGGTAACAAAAAACCGGCCGAGTCGGCTGACCATTTTTTCACGATCCCCCAGGACGCCCGATGATGATCGCGGTATTATGACCGGCGGCGTGAGATTTGAAGGGGAGAACGAAGGTATGTTCAGGACCGCTGAGCTGGGGCGTACAGTTACCAAAGAGGAATACGCTGCGGCCGAACCGGCGTTGCGCATCGAAATTCTCGAGCTTCAGCAGCG
>CAIZDL010000163.1 GCA_903931735.1 uncultured Rhodospirillales bacterium | reverse complement strand
GGGGCCGGGACATCGCGGCATTGGAGTTTGAGGCATATTTTGACGCCGAAAACGGCCGGCGCGGCCCCGGCTATCTGGTCGGGCCCCTCGCCCGCTATGCCCTCAATTTTGACCAATTGACGCCGCTTTGCAAAGAAATGGCCGCCGTGGCCGGTTTGGGGCCTGTGGTGCGCAATCCGTTTAAGAGCATCCTGGTGCGCGCGGTCGAGACCCTTTACGCCTGCGAGGAGGCGCTGCGGTTGACCCAGGGCTACGAGGAGCCCGAAAGCCCGTCGATGGATATCACGCCCCGGGCCGGGCATGGCGGCGCCGGCATCGAGGCGCCGGGCGGCCTTTGCTGGCATCGTTACGATATCAACGAGGGGGGCCGGATTCTTGGTGCCCGCATCGTGTCGCCGACCGGCCAAAACCATAAGGTCATCGAGGCTGATCTTCGCGGCGAGGCTGGCATGAGTCTTGGTTTATCCGATGAAGACTTGCGGCGCCGGTGTGAACAGGCCGTCCGCAATCATGCCCCCACCATGAGCAGTGCCGGCCATTGCCTTAACCTGAGCATCGACCACGATTAGCATTCTTGTTTAAAAGGGCGTGACCTGAACGATAGGTATCGCTGTACAAAAAAGCGCTACGATAGCACATAGCCATATTTGTTTGGTTCTGCTCTTTAATATATTTAAAAAACTCCCCCCATGTCGCAATGGCGTTATTAACAAAAAGTAAAAAACAGCTATTATTGTGTTCGGTGAGTGGGCAGTATCGCGATTGAAATCGATCGTATTCATAGGTGGTATCGGTAATATATACCTTAACGAATATGATTTCTATTGCCAGCCACTAAGAATACTTTTTTCATGGAGTCTTCAATGGTCTGCATTACCAGTTCTGTGTCTGGTGGGATTCCCGATCAGCAGCTTGGCGATCGCACCAATTCATTGGGTGCCCGTCTGTGGGAGGCTCAGGCTTGGGGTGGCCGGGAGACTGAGACCTGGAGCCATGGCGCGCTGTTCGACCCATTTTCACTCCGGTTGCTTGGGTTGGAGGTTTCGGCGGCGATGGCCGATCGGGCGCCGATTGGGCTGGGTTTGGTTAGTCCGGTCACCGGCGCAATTTTGTCGATCAACCAAACCGCGGCGTTGGCGTTGGGAGTGGCTCCTTCGGCGATGATTGGTCGGCGGGTCGGCCGGGTGTTGGCCCGCCCCCACGACCGGCGGTGGCTGACCGCCCGGTTGGGCCGCGAAGGGCGGCTGGATGGCGCCATGGTTTGGCTGCGTCGGGACACCGGGCAGCTTTTTCAGGCGTTGATTTGGCTGAAACCGGTGACAATCCACGGGCAGGTGTTGTTGGCGGTGGCGTTGATCGAGCTTGCCGATAGCGGCCCCCTTAAAAATGCAGACACGCTTACCCGCCCAACCGCAGGGGGTAGCCGGTTTTCCCTAGCGGCGGCGATTGCGGCGGCGCTCCGGATGCAGGAGCCCGAATTGATCCGTCGTCGCCTTATGGTTGATATTGAGTGCCCAGGCGCGATTGCAATCGAAGGCAGGCGTGATGTTTTGGTTGAAGTTTTAACATTACTTACCCGCAATACTCTCGCCCATGCTTTCCCCAGCCGTCATGGCGGGCGGTTGCGGATCGTTGGCCGGCTCGCTTCGAACGGCGTGGTGGAGGTGCGTCACGAAGACGACGGGTTTGGTATTTCGCCGGAATACCTGCCCCGGGTGTTCGAGCCGTTTTTCACCACCGCCTATTCCCGGGGCGCCAGCGGTATTGGGTTGACCATCGTTCGGACCTTGGTGGTCGAGCGAATGGGCGGGCGGGTTGAGTTGGAAAGCCGGCTCGGGCGGGGTACCACCGCCGTGCTGAGGCTCCAGGTGTCGAGGCTGCGACAACCTATATAGCTTTTTGTTCCTATGGAGGCGTAGCCATGCCTATGTTAGAGATAGGATCGAAGCAGGGCTTTACCACGGAGTTGGGCTTCGGCGCTTTTAGCCCTCCTTTGGTTGCCGCTGACGGCACGGAGAAGCAGGGTCGAGGAATCGTCGAATTCTTCGTTGGACCAAGCCGATTGCCAAGTAGTTGGCAATGTCCGCTAAAATACCATCTCGATGTTCGGCCTCTTCTTCGTTTAGCACTGATAGCCGCCGAGTTTGGCAAGACCAGTGTTTTCGACGACCAAGGTATCGCTGTGGTTTTTGATCGATTTTCTCAGCCCGAAGTGGAGATCTTCTAAAGAGAGATCTTTACCAAACTGGAGTCAATGATCATGCCAGATATTTTTCATGAATCTAGCCAAAAGCGAAGGGCTGTTAGGACGCTTGATCCGGCCGCGATGTGTCGAAATCTTGAGAGACAGATTTCCCAATTGGCCGCCGCCAAAGATCAAGCCGAAGCCGCCAATCGTACCAAGACCGCATTCTTGTCGATGGTTAGCCACGAGTTGCGCACGCCGCTCAACGCTATTCTAGGGTTTTCCGAGTTAAGTCGTAATTTGTGCGCGGATGATCCGAGGATCCCGCCCAAATTAGCACTCTATGCCGGCCATGTGTACGAGGCGGCGCTCCACCTCACCGGGCTTGTGACCCGCGTTTTGGATCTGGGCAAGATTGAGGCCGGCCGAATGGAGGTCACGCCCCACCACCTGGAGGTGCAGGAAAGTCTTCAGCCTGTCCTTTGGATGGTGAGTGACATGGCCGGCGGGGTGGGTGTCGAGGTCGAATTGATTGTCGGGCCGGATGCCAATTGTCTGTGGGCGGATGATCAAATGCTCATTGAGATGATGTTAAATCTGTTATCGAACGCGATCAAGCATACGCCCGCCGGGGGCCGGGTCTTGGTATCGACGGCGACTGGCCCGGATGGTGGCGTGGTAATTACGGTTGCCGACACTGGGTGCGGCATTCCGCCCGATAAACTCGATGCGGTTTTTGCGCCGTATGAGCAAGTGGATAATCACTATCGACGCGGAGTTCCGGGAACAGGGCTCGGACTATCGCTCGTTCGTGCCATGATCAGGCTCCATGGCGGCCATATTACTGTTGCAAGCCCCCAAGGAAGTGGGGCCGTTATTACGTTATATTTTCCGCCTGCGCCTCCTAGTGTGTGAAGGTCTCTATGAGTATCGGGTTTGTGAGGGCGCTCCGGTCCGGGGCGCCGCGCTTTGATGCGCATAGCTGCAATGCGTTGGGGGCATAATTCGTTTCGACGCCGGTTCGGCTGTTATGGCGGGCGCTCTTGGCCATGATTCAAATTATGAACTGAAAATACCGATTTCCATAGGGCGGTAGATGTATCGGAAAGAATAGTCGACGCGTTGTGGTGATGTTGTTATCGTTGCGGCAAGGAAGTGGTATTTCGGTTTATTATATACTAGCTTAGTGCATGATATTTCATTACGTAGGATGTGTATTTATAGGTATAGCATACTTGTCGTCACTAACGCGCTATATATTGATTGCTGTGCGTTTTCGTGTTTTAGACAGTTTCCATATCGTATCGAACGGTACTTATCGATGGTGTAGCGATATATTTTATATGTCCGGTATTTAAAGCGGAGTAATTCTATGTATTATCTAATAATGAGGAGGATGGATGGTGTATACTTGTAAGCGGAGTTTCGGTTATCGGCCTACCGACAAAGATTTGCTCACTGGATTGATCGCGTCTGGATGCCGGTTGCCGAGTGGAAAAGATGTCACCAGGCGCCATCGGGCTCGCGCTGAATAAACGAAACAAGGTAAAGGAGGGTCCATATCGTGATTGCAGCTCTTCCGACCGTCGTGGGCGCTGATGCTCATGTTGATAATCGTCATCCTCAGCAGGAAACGATTATTCGTGTGTGTGGGTCTGGTTCATTGCATTCAAAAAATGATAATAAGTATCCACCCGTGGTGTCGGTTGGCGAGCCAAGTCCTGGCCATGATTTCAACAAAGATGCCGAGGAGAGACCAACAATGCGTATTCTATTTGCATCTGACCTTGAATTAGTTCGAGAGAGTTTTAAAAGTCATCTTCAACAGTTGGAGCCAAACGGAGAGGTGGTGGTTGCGCCGTGTCTTGATACCGCGCTTACCGTCGCTCTTGCTGAGGTTCCTTTCGATCTGGTTTTGGTTGATTCTCGGGCCCTTGGCTCGGCCGGTGCGGCGGCGTTGGAACCGCTGCGCGTTTTACTCCCGAATGTGCCGTTGGCGATTCTGGCCCAGGGATCGATTTCGTCGGAGGTCTTGGGCGAATTGCCTCAGGTGGGCGTGAGCGTGATTTCCATGGGGTATAGCGGGCCGCTTTTGCTTTCGGTGCTCAAATTTGTTGCGGGGGGCGAGCTTCATGTGTCAGCCCAGGCCCCCCCGCTTGGCTTTGTCACGACGACGCGGGAAAGCGTGGGGAATCGCCCGTTCACGCCCCGGGAACATCAGGTTTTGTCGCTGTTATCCCAAGGGTTGCGCAACAAGGAGATCGCCCGTCATTTGATGATTGAAGAGGTGACGGTTCGGATGCACCTGCGCGGAATTTTCCGTAAGCTCGATGTTCGCAACCGGACCCAGGCGGTTAAATGCGCAATCGAGCGGGGCCTGATCAGCTTCGCCGAACGGCCCGTGATGTATCCGCCAATCTTTGAGCGCGCGGCGGCGGCACTTTAACGTCCTCAAAAGCGCGTTCAGGCGATGGTGCGCGGGAGGCCCCAGGATCATCCGGTGAAGTCTGGATAGTTGGCATCGCGCGCGGAAATGACCGCGGGCGATGCCGGCCAGGCGATGGCGAATGCCGGGTCATTCCAGCGCACCCCCCGAGACAACTCGGCAACGTAAGTTTCGGCCATCTGATACCAGACATCGGATTCGTCTTCGAGGGTCAGGAAGCCGTGAGCGAAGCCGCCGGGGATGAAAATGGCGTTGCAGCTTTCGGCGCTCAGTTCAATCCCAGTCCAACGGCGAAAGGTGGGCGAACTCGGGCAGAGGTCCACCGCCACATCAAACACCCGGCCCCGGGTGCAGCGAATGAGTTTCGGCTCGGGATGGGGCTCGATTTGGGTGTGCATCCCTCGGAGGGTGCCCCGGCGCGGATTCCATGAGGTGCTGCATTGGGGCCAGCGGGTCGGTATCCCCGCTTGGGCAAACAGGGCTTCGTCATAGGTGCGGGCGAAAAAGCCGCGTTCGTCGCGATGGGGGGTAATTTGAATTTCAAAAACGCCATCGAGCGGGGTCGGGAGGATTTGCATGGTGTGACTGTTATGGCAACAGGGTCAGGGAGGGGATGGCGATCACGAATTGACCACCCCAGCCACGGACTTCGGCCATTTGTGCGGTGATCTCGTCTTTGATGTTCCAGGGTAAAATCAGCACGTAATCGGGTTTCAGCTCGGTCAGCTTTTCAGGGGCGTGGATCGGGATGCGGCTGCCCGGCATGAAGCAGCCTTGCTTATGAGGGTTGCGGTCAACCACACAGATGATTTGCTCAGCCGTGATCCCGCAACAATTCAGCAGCGTGTTGCCCTTGGCAGCCGCGCCGTAAGCTGCCACCGTTCGCCCCTCGGCCTGGGCCTGACGCAAGAACGCCTGCAAATCTGCGCAGACAGCGGTGACCTTGGGGGCGAACCCTTCATACCCTTCGTCTTGATCGAGGCGTGCCCGCTCCTCATCCAGGCGGACTTTGGCAAGGCCGGGCCGTTCGGGGTGGGCGGTGCTGGCGGCGAGGCAGGCCATGACCCGCAGGCTGCCGCCATGGGTCGGCAGTTCGGCGACATCGAATACCCGCAAACCGTGAGCCGCGAAAATCCGCTCGGTGGTGAGCAGCGAGAGGTAGGAAAAATGTTCGTGGTAGATCGTGTCGAACTGAACGTCTTCGATCAGCCGAAGCAAATGGGGAAATTCCAGGCTGAGAACGCCGTCGGGCTTGAGCAGGCAGGCGAGGCCGGCGGTAAAATCGTTGATATCGGGGACATGGGCGAACACGTTGTTGCCAACCAGCAGGTCGGCGGCGTGCCCGGCGTTTTTCAGGCGTTGGGCCGTTTCCAGGCCAAAGAAGGCAACATCGGTTTCGACCCCGGCGGCTCTGGCGCTTTCGGCAACGTTTGCCGCAGGCTCCACCCCCAGCACTGGCACGCCTGCCGCAACGAAGTGGCGGAGCAGATAGCCATCGTTGCTGGCCACCTCAACCACCTTGCTGGCTTCGTTCAGCCCCCAACGAGCCCGCGCCAACTCGGAGAAGCGGCGGGCGTGATCGACCCACGAGGTTGAATATGAGGAAAAATAGGCATAATGGCCGAAAATTTCGGCTGGCGTGGCCGCCGCTTCCACCTGGACCAGCCGGCACTTGCCACACACCCGGGTGTGCAATGGGAAATGCCCCTCGGGCCGGTCTAAATCTTTGGCCGCAAGATAGCTGTTAGAAAGAGGGGTCTTGCCGAGGTCCACCAGGGTCCGGGTCAGGGGTTCCCGGCAAAATTGACAACAGACGGAGGGGGGCACGGTGGACAAGGGCGTCGCTCCAGGGTTTGGCGTCACACCAGGGTTTATGGCGTTACGTGGCGGCGGGAGTCTTTGAGCCCCGCCAGGTCGGAGACCAAAAGCCGGCGACCTCGCCAGAACTTTGTCACGTTATCTCCCCGTTTTCGCTCGTGATTGTTATCATTAAGGGGGCGGGCAGTGTCAAGCAAGCTCTTTGCCCGTCAATCGGGGGCAATTGAGGGTGCTGGGGGGGGGGGCGACGGGACCCCCGCTTGACCTTCACCCTGCCCTCTCTTACAAAGGAGCTAGCTTGGTGTAACGTTGGGTGGGTTTTGGTCATGGCTGCGATAGAGTATCCTGAAGCTTGGTCTCGGGTCTCGGTGGTGACGGTTACTCATCATAGTGCTCAGGTGATTGAAAGCTGTATAACTTCGGTCGCTCAAGCGGGCCGGGTTATTGTCGTTGATAACGCCAGCGACGATGACACACTGGATATTATCGCCCGGAGCGGCGTTCCTGTTCATTTGATTTGTAATGCGATTGGCCGGGGCTTTGGCAACGGGTGCAATCAGGGTTTGGAGCAGGTTTTAACCGAGTTTGCCTTGTTGCTCGGCCCCGATTCCACCATTGATAGCCGGTCGGTGGCGTTGCTGGTCACGGCGGCCGATGCTTGGCCGCGGGCGGGGTTGCTTGGCCCCTCGATCGTTGCCGCAGATGGTCACGTCGAGCCCTCCCACGATCTTGGTTTGTTTGAGCGCATGGGGGCGGGGAAGCGGTTCGACGCCGGGATTTTGCCCGAAGGGCCGCTTTCGGCCGGGCATCTTTCGGGGGCGGTGCTGCTGGTGCGGATGGAGGCGCTGCGGCAGGTCGGCGCCTTCGACAGCCAGATCTTCCTTTATTATGAGGATGACGATCTGTGTCTGCGCATGAGGGCTGGCGGTTGGTCGTTGGTTTTGGTGCCCGAGGCGCGAGCCACTCATATTGGTGGTGGATCGTCCCGTCCCAGCCTGTGGCATGGGTGGGAGAAGTTTTGGCACCTTGCTTGGTCGCGGCTTTATATCGAGGCCAAATACCGGGGCCGGCGGCGGGCGATTGCGGTGGGGTTGCGGTCTTTGCCTCGGTTTTTCGGCAAGGCGCTCGGCAACATGCTGATCTTGAACCGCCGGAAAGCGCTGCGGGATGTCGCTCGGTTGACCGGTACGGTCGCTTGGCTGCTGGGCGTGCGGGCGATGGCCGATCTCGGCCGACCGTAGATTTTTCAAACCTGGGTCGGGCTGGCGCATGGGGTGGGTGGTTCTCTGCCGCCGCGGTGACGGCATTATGCCGTTGGTATGACGCTGTGGTGATGTTTCTGCGGCGTTATGGCGGCGTAATACCGGTGCCTTACCTCCATTTTGCCGTTCCCATGAGGTCTTGAGCCCACTATGATGCCGTCACCATAACGGCGGAGTGGCAGCGCCATGATTATCACGGTGGGCGGTATCAAGGGCGGCGGCGGCAAGACCACCGCTGCGACCAATCTTGCCGTGATGCGTCGGGCGGCTGGGTTTGATGTGTTGTTGATCGATGCCGATGAGCAGCGGTCATCGAGCGAGTTTGTGTCTCAGCGTGAGGCGCTTGGGCATGATGCCATTCCGTGCGTCCAGTTGGTGGGTGCGGCGGTCCGGACCCAAGTTAAGCAATTGGCGCCGCGCTATGCCGACATCGTGATCGATACCGGCGGCCGGGACACGGCGTCTCAACGAGCGGCGCTGACGGTCTCCGATCTGATGCTGGTCCCGTTTCAGCCGGGCAATTTCGATCTCTGGACCTTGGAACAGGTGGAGCGGTTGATTGATGAAGTGCGCAGCGTCAACGATGCCCTCGACGCTGTTTGCTTTATTAGCCGAGGTTACACCACCGGCGCCGACAACGAACAAGCGGCAGAGATGTTGCGCAAGTCCGAGGTGTTGCGGTTCGTCAATGCACCGGTGTTAGGGCGCAAAGCTTTTAACACCGCTTCGGGGGAAGGGTTGGCGGTGATCGAAACCCGTCCTCGGGATGCCAAGGCGGTCATGGAAATTCAACGGCTTTATGATGCGGTTTTTGGGCCGGATGACGGCATGGAAGCGGGAGGACAGCGGCGCAATGGCGGCATTTCGGCGGCATGACGGCGTTTTAGCGTCACTATAGTGGCGGCATAGCGGTGAAGTAGCGGCATAATGGAGGCGTGTGATGGCGGTCAGGCCAAGGATCAGGACAACCCAGCCTCTCGCCGAGGCGGATGAAAGCACTGTTTCGGCGATTATCAATCGGGGTGGGGCTCCGGCTGGGGCCGAGGTTCCTGTGCCTCCTCCCCAGCCTGCCCCGGTTTTTCAAGCGCTCCCCCCCGTTCCCCCTATCCTGGAGCCTCCGGTTGTGGCGCCCCCGGCTCCGGCCCTTGTTTCCGCGTTGCCCCCTGCCCTGCCGCCCCCTGTCCCCCTGTCGCAAACCGCGTTGTCTCCTGCCCCGCTGCCTGATGCCAACGCCGAAAAGAAATTTACGCTCCGTCTGCCGGCGTCCTTGTTGGCCGCCATCGAGAAAGATGCAAAAGACCGCCCCGATCGCATTTCGGTAAACACTTGGCTGATTGGGGCCGCCCTTCAGCGTTTGACCCGGGTTGGATAATGTGTCGCCCAAACCTCGAGCGCCCTGTTAGAGAGTTAAAAGAATTGGGTTAGCAGGTTATGGCTCCGAATTGGCCCGTTAGAACAGGGCAGTCGCCGCTATTCTGTCGCCGGGGCCACGAGGTTGTGTCGGCCCGGTTCCGAGTCCCTTGGGTGTTTGTGTCGCCCAAACCTCGATGTTCCGTCGCCCGCTCCTCGACGCCAAAAAACAGTCGCCCGACCCTCGACCGGCTGGAGGTGGTTGTTTCCGCGGTAACCGGGCGGTGTGGGCGATGTGTCGGCGTATCCACGAACGGGTGTCGGCCGTCCCTCGAACCGGGGCCGGTGATCCTGGCTCGTTCCTTGAAGAGTCTCGAGTCAAGTCTCTGGGACTCGTGGTTGGGGCGACACCCGGCGCGAACCCGGCGGTAATGCCGCCCTGCCGGTCCCGATTTGGCGCCAAATGTTCGAGGGGCGGGCGACACCCCGCGCTTACCGCGTGACGAGGCCCGAGCGCTTGTTATGCTCAGATCTGGGGTCGTCGGGGTTCGTGGTGACGGTGGAGATTTCCATGGAACAGGAGTTGGTGCCAGCAAGCGCGTTTGATAGCCCGTTGAACGGCATGGTCAAAAATGACCGCCGGATGATGGTTTGGAATTTCTTTTCTTTGGATACCTCGCGCGCTCGCACCGAGACCCTTAGCTATCGTGACGGTGAGGTCGCCATTGAGGTTCGCGCCGGGCCGATGGGCATGGCGACTATGGCCGACAAGGAATTGTTGATCTACATCGCCTCACTGATGGTCGAGAAAATGAACCGGGGCGAGACGCCGGGGCAGGTTTTTACCTTTACCGCGCATGACTTTTTTCGGGTTTGCGGCACCGCTGCGGCCGGCAGTGCCTATGAGCGGATCAAGGGGGCGCTCGATCGCCTCCAGGGCACCCAGGTGCGCACCAATATCGAAACCGGGGGCGAGGGGCGGGACGAATGGTTTTCCTGGATCAAGGCCGCCCGCCTGGATTACCGTCGTACCGCCTCGGGCCGGCGGACCTTGAAGGCGATCGAGGTTGAATTGTGTGATTGGCTCTATCGGGCGATCCTCAAAGACAACCGGGTTTTGACCTATGATCGCAAATACTTTGAGTTAACCCCGCTGGAGCGGCGAATTTATGAAATTGCCCGGGCTCATTGTGGCCATCAACGGGGCTTTCGGATCAACCTCGATAAGTTGCGCCAGCGAGTGGGGACAGAAAGCGACCTGCGGCGCTTCAAGTATGATTTGCGTAAGGTGGCGGATTCGGGCCGCATCCCCGAATATGGCATTATCTTGAAGGGCGACCCGGCCTCGCCTGAAATGAAGGTCGCGCTCGAACGGGGCACGATCAAGCGCCGGCCGAAGAACGCCAGTGTACTGGTGGTGTTTTGGAACAAGCGCCGCTACTTCGACGAGGGCGGGATCAAGGTTGCCAATGGTTGGAACTTCGATGGTTTTGAAATGATCGATTGAAGCTCGCCAATTCGGCCTTTCAAGCCGTGTATTTCGCCGGGCGTTTCACGCCGTGTATTTCGTTGCGTTTCACACCATGATATCGAGGAACATGCCTCGGAAATAATTGCGCGGCAGGGTCAACATGCCGTTGACGACCAGGGCAGAGAGCTGGCGCAAAGATGGAATCCGCTGGCGTGGACGGACAAAGTTGGGGTCGCTGCGGCGGGGGGGCGCACCGGGAAGAGTCCGTTCGCCATGAACCTCGGGGCGGACGCCATCGGTGATCGGGCGTTGGGTGGGGCGAGTTTCAACCATGAGCGGGCCTCATTCTCCAGTGGCGGCATCGTGGTGGCGTTGTGACGGTGTTAAGAGGGCAATAAGCTGGCGCTATGACATCATTGTGCCGCTGTCATGCCGCCATAATGGCGGCAGAAGGGTTAGCGGTGGGAGGGCAGGGGGCCGGCGGGCTCGTGCAGGCGTTCGGTCCAGAGTTGCCAGCGGTCTTGGATTTCGTGGGTCCGGTTTTGAAACCAGTCGCTGGTGTCGTTGACATGATCTTCGATCCAATTGACCGAAGTGGTCCAGCCATTGCCGATTGCGGTGAGGGGAGGACCAAAGGCGGAGTCGATCGCCTCAACCGTGCCGGGCAGCGCTGCCGCGCCCTTGAGATAAAGTCCATCGGCGATCAGACCCCCGGCAAGGCCGCTGAGCCCGACCGCTGCCGCTTCAAAGCCGCTCTGACTGTCAAAATCCTGCACCAACTCGAACGCCTCGCGGCTGGTAAGGCCGCTGTTGGTCATGAAGGCGTCGACGACCCACCCATCGATAAAAAGGCTCATCGCGCCCGCGCCTAGGAGCACCCCGGCCGAGGTGGCCACAATGCGGTAAACGCCTCCGGTGCCCTCGAAGGTGGCGGCTTGCGCTGTTGTGGGTTTGGCGGTGGCGGTATCTGCCCGGCACGGCACCGCCACCAAGGTCGCCGCAACGACCAAGCCACCAAAAATCAGTGTACGGAATGTCGTCATAGCGGCAATCCAAGTGGCCCACGGGCATGTCAGGGCTGTGAGCATACCTAAGCCGCCTCGCTGCCCAAGCGCAGTGTATCAATTTGTCGCACCAGTTGGTACAGGAACCTTTGCGTGAGCGGTTAAAGAATCGATGGCGCCATAATAACATCATGGAAACGGCATAATGGCGTTAGTTAGCCAGCAAAGCGCCATTATGCTGCCGTTGAAATGACCTTATTGTGGCGGCAATCCAAGTGGCCGAGGGGTATTGAGGTGTAGTGAGTATATCCGTGCCGGTTCCCTTCCGGATTGCAGCGTACCAATTTGTTGCACCAGTTGGTACAGGGACCCTGCGTTAGAGGTTAAGGGACCTGTGCCGCCATAGTGGCGTTATAATAACGGTATAGTGGCATTAGACCGCCGCCGAATCGGCGTTATCCTGCCGTTGAAATGACCTTATTATGGCGGCAATGGTGGCAATCGCCGCGCTTCGGGTCTCATGGAGTTTCATCGCCAGGGCTCTTGCGGCGGTAGTGCGGGCGTCGTGCTGGGCCGGGTCGGCAAGACCCATGAGCGCGGCGTCGATGGCGGCCGGGGGGAGGGTGCCGTCTGGGTGCTCCGGGATCAGCCAGCCGGCGCAGCCCAGATCGCGCCACGTGTCGGCTTCGGCCGCGCCTATAAACAAAAAGGGCCGTCCGAGGCACACGGCTGTTACCGCTTTTGAGGGCACCGATAAATGGGTCGCCCGGACCGAAAGCGAAACCAGGTGGGCGGCAGCGGCGCTCAGATCGTCTGTGGAAAGGTGTTCTTGCCAGCTTACTGCGGGGTGGTTTGCCAACTGTCGGTGCAGTCCTGCGGCGTGGCGACCTCGGACGGCGAGACGAAACCGGAAGCGGGCCGGATCGGCGCGGTTGAGGATCGCGGTGAGCGCCGAAGGGTTGTGAGCCTCGCCCAGATTGCCGGCATAAATTAGGGTCAGCGGCAAGGTCGGGTCGGGCGGAGGCCCTCGGTTCGGGGTGAGCGCAGGTGGCGGGATCAATCCCACCGGCAGCACGATCGAAGTCGGAAGCGGTCCGCGTTTGCCGGCGAGGTGGCTGAGTTGTCCCGCTCCGAGCGCGATTACCGCGTCGTGGCGGACCCGGGCATCCCACCCGGCGAGGAAACGGAGGAGGGGATGGTGGTGTCCGATTAGTCCCGCTGCGGCAAAGAAGTCGGGATACCGGTCGAGGGTCCACTCGATCCAGCGCCGACCGTGGGCGCGGCAGGCCCGGTCGGTCCATAAGGAGAGCAGAGGAGGGTCGCTGAGGGAGATGACCAGATCGGCCTCGCGGGCAGCCCGACGAGCGAGAGTCCAGCCCTCCAGCAGGCTGGCCGCGAGGCGGGCGGGCGGCCATTTGCCGGCATAAATCGAGCGGGTGCGTCGGGTCGGTAGGTTTGGCGCGCATGAGGCGGCGGTGTTGTAGCTGGCGTTTGAGGCATAAAGGGTGATGACCGCGTGGGGGAGGGCGGCGGCAAGGTCGTGGGCGAGTTCCGCCGCCGCGGTGGCGGTCGGCGCGCCATCGGGCGGAGCGAAGCGGTTGACGATTGCGATGCGGTAGGAGGAGGCGTTACCCGCCCGGTTCATGCTCGTTCGTCTTCCAGGAGCGAGAGCCCCGGCCCGGATAGCACGATTCGGCCGTGTTCCATCACATGGGCGGAATCGGACAGGCGAAGGGCCGCCGGCCCGATTTGTTCCATTAAAATGATGGTCATGCCTTCGGCCCCAAGCGTTCCGATCAATTGAAAGAATTGCCGGGCCAGCTTGGCCGAAAGGCCGCGCGTCGGCTCATCGAAAAGAATCAATTCGGGCGCCGCCATCAGGCAGCGGCCAATGGCCACCATTTGCTGTTCGCCGAGATTGAGTGCCCCGGCGTCAATATCGGCGTAGTCGGCCAGCCGGGGAAATAAGGCCAGCACACGGTCGAGACGTTGGCGCCAGCCCGCCTGGGCATGAGCCGGTGAGGCGCCCAGCTCCAGGTTTTCGCGTACGCTCATCGAGGCGAACAGGTGGCGGTTCTCAGGCACGAGGGCGATGCCAAGAGAGGCGATATGATGGTTGGATAGTCCCACCAGCTCCCGTCCGCGAAAGCGGATGCTACCGCAAGATGGCTTGGCAAGGCCGGTGATGATGTGGGTAAGTGAAGTTTTTCCCGCTCGTCTTGCCCCAACCAGGGTGGTGGTCGATCCCTGGATCACTTCGAAGGACACGTTATCGAGTGCGCGGGTGGCGCCATAATCGAAGCTGATGCCGAACACCGTCAATAGCGGCTCACCTCGTGGCGGGCCTGGGGGCCGTAAGAGGGCAGTATGACTCATGCTTCAGGTCCTGCGGTGTCTTGTGGCGTTTCACCTCCCAAGGTCCCTTGATCCAGCGTAATAATTCGGTCGGTAAGGGTGCCGATGGCATGGAGATCGGGCTCGGCGAACAGCAAGGCTGTGCCGTTTGCTTGAGCGTCGTTGGTTAAAATCTCCGTAAGCGATGTCCATTCCTCTGAGGAGGTTTCCGCCAACATCTCATCGAGCAAGAGCAGCCGTGGCCGGGTCGCGAGCGCCCGCGCCAGTTCCAGGCATTTGCGTTGGGTCATGGTGAGGTGCGAGGCCGGCAGGTGACGCAGCCCCGTCAGCCCTAACCGGTCGAGCAGCGAGAGAGCGAGGCGCCGCGCGGCAGCGGTACTGCGCTCGTGGAGCAGGGCGCCGACGATAACGTTGTCTTCGGCGCTAAGCGCCTCGAACGGTCTGGGCGGGTTGAAACATCGGGAGATGCCCAAAGCCGCGATCTGGTGGGGGGCAAGGCTGGCAAGGTCGTGGCCGTTGAAACGGATTGACCCTTGATCGGGCTTGAGTACCCCGGAGATGAGATCAAGGAGTGTGGTTTTACCGGTGTATCCGGCCCCGACCACCGCGATCACGGCACCTGTAGCTACGGTGAAAGAGATTCCGGCCACGGCTTCAATGCCGTCAAAGCTTTTGGAGACGGCATCAAGGGTGAGCAAAGCGGCCTCGGTGGGGTCGTTGGCCGCCATTAGTCACCGTTGGGCTTGGTTGGGGGGGCTTTCACTAAACCCAGTCTGCGTGCTAGGGCAGGCCATAGTCCGTGTGGCGCGATCATCGCCACCAGGACCAGCGCCAAACCGGCGGCCAGCGGCTTTAGGGCGGCCAGATTGTGGTGACTGTGGCCGATCAGCCAGGCTAGGCCGTGATCGCTTGTGACAACCACAAAAGCACCGACGACCGGGCCGAATAGGGTGCCAATGCCGCCAATCGCGGTTCCGAGTATCGGGGCAAGGGAGGCCGAGAGCGAAAGCATTTGTTCGGGGTCGGCGTGATGGAGGTAAAGCGTGAGGAATGCTCCGGCCGGTGCTGCAAGTCCGGCCGCAACAGCGCTGGCAATCACACGGGTTTGATAAAGATTGATGCCCATGGCGGCGGCGGCGCGCGGATCTTCGCGTACCGCCAGCCAGTGATATCCGAAGCGCGATCGCAACAGCAGCCGGATCACCAGCAGCGAGAGGCCGGTCAGAGCCAGTATCGTGTAATAGAACACCAGAGGTTTGTCGGTGATGATGGCGGGAGTGGGCAGAGTGAGGCTGCCGGCGTCGTCCTGTCCCGGCCGCAGCAGGTAGGTCAGATTAAGATGACTGGCCCCAAGGTGGGCGCCTTCGGCCAGAATGAGGGTGACGATGGTGAAATGCAGGCTCTTGAAGCCGGCGCGGCAACCAAGGCCGCCAACCATGGCCCCGACCAACGCCGCCACCGGAATTGCCAGTATGATTCCCGGAACTGGCCCGACACCGCCGCGCAGGGCGAAGGCGGCGGCGAGATAGGCGCCGATGCCGGTGAAGAGGGCGTGCCCGAGCGAAAATAATCCGGTAAAGCCGGCCAGCAAATTCCAGGTTTGTCCGACATAGGCCAGCCACAACCCCGCGATCATTATGGTTAGCAGCGGTGGCCCGCCCCAGGTAGGCAGGGTGATCAGTATGAGGAGCACGACCGCGCCGAGCATTTGGCCGCGCGGGGTGGCGGTGTCGTGCCAATCATGCCAGAGTTGAGCCACGCTTTCGGCTATCTGGTTTGGGGCGGCTTCAATCAGGCGGGTGTAGGGCCGGTTTGGCGGCATCATTTGCCCCGTTCCGCTGAACTGTGCTCCGTCGAACCGTGTCCCAATAAACCGTGGGGGCGGGCGATCAGGACCAGCACGATCACGGCATAGTCGCCAAGTTCCTTGAGGGGCGGCGTCAATAGTGCTCCGCTGAGCGCCTCGGCGATGCCGATGGCCATGCCGCCGACCAAGGCCCCCTCAACGCTGCCAAGACCGCCGGTGAGCGCGACGATGACCCCGAGTGTTAGAAAATCGGCGTTTAGCGGCGCACGGCCGCTTTCGTTCTGGGTCAGCAGACAGCCGGCGATTCCGGTTATTGCTGCACCGAGGCCGAAGGTGGCAGCCTGGAGCCGTTCCACACTCAGCCCGATCACCCGTGCGCCAAACGGGCTGTCGGCGCAAGCCCGGATCGCCTTTCCGGTTTGGATGATATTGAAAAATAACGCGAGCAATGCCGTTATGATTCCCGCCATCAGGGCCGCGCGTAAGGTAATTCGGTCAAGCAGCAGGGGGCCGAAGGCTAGGCCATCAATGGGCCGTGAGACCTGAGCGTCTGCTCCCGCAGGTGTTCCCGATTGGGCCATGAGGCCAGCAACCAGAATGAGAGCGAGCCCCAGCATAACCAGGGTGCGAAGATGCTCGGGGGTGGCGGCGATCCGGCCGATAATCAACCGATACGCGAGGAAGCCGCCAAAAAACAGCACTGCCGCTACTGCGGGCATGGCTAGCAAGTGGTCGAAGTTGTGGCGCGCCGCCACCATACTTGCTCCGGTAAGCCCGATGGCCATTAAGCCGCCATGGGCAAAATTGATGACGCGGGTAACGGTAAAAATCAGCGACAGTCCCAACGCCGCTAACCCGTATATCAGACCGGTTAAGCAACCGTTCATCATAATGTTTAGATAGAACGTCAGAGACTTGCCTCCCGTAGCCACTCGGAACTTACGCGTACATATGACCGCGTGAGACTAAAAATAGCAAGAAACTTGGTAACTCTCCAGGTCTGGGGCGCCGTTAAGGGAGTGTCATGACGCTATAGGCGATTGGGCGAACCCTCACCGAATGACGGGGCCGTGTCAAGAGCGAGGGCTGAGGTCTTTTCCGTCTGGAAGCGGGGGGATGAATCTGAAAGAAGGCCGCTCAACACTCTGAATGAGCTTCGATTCAAGCCTGCCTATCCGGTTGACGCAGACACCCACTAGGTATAGTATTTTATAGAAAGTTGCTGGTCTGGCCAGCAATGCGTTGGAAATGGCGATCTTGGATGAATGCATCTGCCCCGAAGTTGATGGATGTTGAGCAACGCCCTGATCTGCAGTTTCCGCAGTCTCTCCCTGAATTTCAGCGGCTGTTTCCCAATGATGAGGCGTGCGCTGCCTATCTTGAGCGCGCCCGCTGGTCCGATGGCTTTGTTTCTTGCCTATCCGGTTAACGCAGACACCCACTACATGTTGGGTGCGCCCAATCGCCGGAGTAGAGTTCAGCGTAGGTCGGCGCCTCAGCCCCGCCCGCGATCCCCAGCAATG
>CAIZDL010000162.1 GCA_903931735.1 uncultured Rhodospirillales bacterium | reverse complement strand
TGCTAGTCCTTACCGCGCTGCTGCTAGTCCTTACCGCGCTGCTGCTAGTCCTTACCGCGCTGCTGCTAGTCCTTACCGCGCTGCTGCTAGTCCTTACCGCGCTGCTGCTAGTCCTTACCGCGCTGCTGCTGGCGCTTCGGCCACCACAACGTCGCGGCCACCAAGGAATGCCGCCGTGCGGCTGAGACCGGCGCCCAAACGAGCCAACCCCACATGAACCGGGCTGGGAAGCGCCGCCGCCTTCTGCCCACCGGTGTCACCGTTTTGCCCGCCACCCTGGCGAACCAACCACAACACCGCAGGTGTGATCGCAGCACCCGCACCGCACGCCATGCTTGCGATGGTACTCAGGAGACCAACAAACAAAACCGGCGACGACGACGGCACGATCAACCCGCCAACCACCACCATAATGAATTCCGAGGCCCCGATCGCATAGACCGTACCCATGGTGGCAGTGGCGCTGATAACGCAGCCAGCCGCAGCCTTCTCGCCATCGGTCATGGCGCGAATCGCCGGGGGCTGGTCCGCCCCGAGCAAATCCTCGGCGATCACCACTGTGTTTTCAGCCGTAACGGTCGCCGCCCGCGCCGGGCCACTCAGGGCCAGCAACGCCGCCAGCGCGCTCATCGCCAAAATGCCGCTCTTGCTCTTCATGCTTCCCCCTGCTCCGGCATCAGCCGCGCCCGACCGACCGCCCCGCCAACCGCCGACACCCCAAACACGCCCAACCCTCAAGCCGCCCGACAGCAAACGACGCAACCCCGGCCCGGGCCGACACGACATACCACTCTAGAGCCGCCCTTGAAACCAGCGACCTTAACAGGGTCCGGCCCGAACAGGGCTCCCGCCATCCTGCGGCACCCGCTCGGCGGGCGCAGCCTTGGGCTCCCTCTTAACGGCGCAGTCTAACGATGCCTCGCCATCCATTCAAGCGGTGGCGCCAATCATCACCAGCGATCGCGCGTTCCGGTCGCCACGGGCCACTACGAGGGTTTCCCGACCGGCTGAAACACCCCAAAAGCCCCCGCCCCGGCCCCCGTGGGGCCTCATTTCGAGAGGAAAACCCGCCCGCTTGCCGCCACCGGTCACGACTCGGACGCGACCGGACAATTATCGATCAGCCGCGTCTTGCCCAGCCAAGCCGCCGCCAGCAGCCGCGCCGGCCCGCTTACCCGCTCCAACGACGCCAGGGTATCGGCCGAACGAAGCTCGACATAATCGACACTGGCGAACCCGACGGCCAAAAGGTTTGCCCGCACCAAGTCCAGCACCGGCCCCGCTTCGCGGCTGCCATCGGCCAAGAGGCCGGCAGCCTGAACCAATTCCCGGTTCAGGCTTGGCGCCACGGCCCGCTCGGCCGCTGTAAGGTAACTATTACGCGAAGAAAGCGCCAAACCATCGGGCTCCCGCTCGGTGCGCCCGCTCTCGATTCGCACCGGGATATCGAGATCCCGCACAAATCTGCGGATCACTTGCAATTGCTGGTAATCTTTCTCGCCAAACACCGCGATGTCGGGCAACGCCTGAAGCAACAGCTTGGTCACCACCAGTGCCACGCCGCCAAACATCAGCGGACGGGAAGCCCCGCACAACCCCTGGCTAACCCCGGCAACGGCAATGGAAGTCGCAAACCCCGGCGGATACATTTCGGCGGAACTCGGTGCGAACAACACATCACAGCCAGCGCCGGCCAGCTTGGCGGCATCCCCCGCCTCGTCACGCGGATAGCGAGCCAGATCCTCGGTCGGCCCGAACTGGGTCGGATTGACAAACACGGTGGCCACCGTCCGGTCCGCCAGCTCCCGCCCCCGCCTCACCAACGCCAGATGGCCGTCGTGCAGATACCCCATGGTTGGGATGAGGGCCACGGTCTGGCCCATGCGCCGCCAACTGCTCACCACGGCGCGCAGTTCAGCGACAGTGCGAACGATCGGGAGAGGACCGGCGCTCATGAGACCACCGACCGCTGGCTCATACCAAAGCAATGTTCGGGGCCAGGGAACGTGCGCGCCCGAACCTCGGCAGAATAGGTGGCGGCGGCCTCCGAGATCAGCGGCCCCAGCTCCACATAGCGCTTCACGAACTTGGGCGTGAAATCGGCGAATACTCCCAGCACGTCGTCGGATACCAGCACTTGGCCATCGCAATTGGGCGAAGCCCCGATGCCGATGGTGGGAATAGCGATACTGGCGGTGATTTCGGTGGCCAGGGCTTCCACCGTCCCCTCCACCACCACCGAAAAAGCGCCAGCATCCGCGACCGCTCCTGCGTCTGCCAGCACCCGGCGCGCCGTGGCGTCGTCGCGGCCCTGGGTGCGAAAGCCACCCAACGTGTTGATGGATTGGGGCGTCAAGCCAACATGGCCCATCACCGGCACCCCGCGCTGGGTCAAAAACGCGATGGTCGCCGCCATTTCGGCACCACCCTCGAGCTTCACCGCCTGCGCTCCGGTTTCCGCCAACACCCGCGCCGCCGCCCGAAAGGCCACCTCCGGCGATTCCTGGTAGCTGCCAAACGGCAAATCGATGACCACCAAGGCCCGCTGGGAGCCGCGCACCACCGCCTGACCATGATTGATCATCATCTCGAGTGTGACGCCAAGGGTGCTCCCAAGGCCATAAACCACCATGCCCAGCGAATCACCCACCATCAAAATATCCACATGGGGGTCGAGTAGCCGCGCGATCGGCGTGGTGTAGGCGGTGAGGCTGACGATTGGCACCCCACCCTTCCGGGCGCGCAACTGAGGCACCGTGATCCGCTTACTCACTGTTTGAGCGCTCATTATCAAACCCTCACGGTGGCTGAAACTCAAACGAGGACTGAGCCCCCGCCCGTTCCGCCGGGAATAAGGCGCCGGGGCGCGAATGTCCAGCCCCAAGCGCCGCCGCCGTTCCCGACCATGTGCGACGATCACCGCGAACGGGGAAACACCTTGACCAAGGATTTGATCTTTGCCGCATACTCCTGATCGCGCGCGTAACGGCGCCGCAACCCACCATCGCGCAACACGAAAAACATAACCCGCTCGCGATCGGGTAGCTCTTGGGTGCGGATTTGCTCTGAAATACGCCCCCCTTTGCCGATATGCGCATTAAAAACCAGCGCCCGACAATAGAGACTGAACATCGTACCATCGTTGACCTGCTTTTCACCGCAAATCAACGAATATTGATAATAATGCTGGGCATTATAATAGCAATCGTATATTTCCTGAATGCTTTTTTCCCTGCCTATCCGGTTGACGCAGACACCCACTAGGTATAGTATTTTATAGAAAGTTGCTGGTCTGGCCAGCAATGCGTTGGAAATGGCGATCTGGGATGAATGCAACTGCCCCGAAGTTGATGGATGTTGAGCAACGCCCTGATATGCAGTTTCCGCAGTCTCTCCCTGAATTTCAGCGGCTGTTTCCCAATGATGAGGCGTGCGCTGCCTATCTTGAGCGCGCCCGCTGGTCCGATGGCTTTGTTT
>CAIZDL010000161.1 GCA_903931735.1 uncultured Rhodospirillales bacterium | reverse complement strand
TGGCGAGTAATGCGACACCAACAAGAATTTGAGCCGGACGTTTCATGGCGAAATCTCAATGGAAAACAGATGAGTAGTCGTGTGCGGCAAGGTCATTGGGAACCGGATAGGCAGGAATTGTTCATCAACGCGTACTTAAGGGCTGCCTGGGAACGATATATCTAAGCCGGAATGTCTGGTTTATTTAAACATCAAATCCCGACTGCGCTCATGATTGGACGTTAAATGCTTTTAAACCGTCAGATGCGCCACATTCTGGTTGCCGCTTTCACCCTTGGTGTGGCGGCAGCCCTGGGGTCGGTATCTCGATCGATGATTTCGGCACCGGCTATTCATCACTGGCCTATTTGCGGGAGGCTGGGTGCGATGAGATGCAGGGCTTCCTCTTTAGCCCCGCGCGTCCGGCCGAAGATTTCTCCGGAATCACCCACTACGCCCACCGGATTTCAGCCAAAAGCAGCCTATCTTCGGTCGCGCGGACCGCCTAAACCAGCGTTTGCGTGGCGAGATGCTGGGGAGAAAGCTTTGCGGCTTTCTTGAGGTGCGCGATGATGGCGCCAACCTCGTCGATGGCGACCGGACGCGGGCCGGCGGGCAGAAAGACCAGGGCGGCGCTGCACGACAATAACGGGAAGTTCTGGGTAGTGCCGTCGCGACCACGGCCGGTGATATAACCGAGTTGGCGCTGGTCCTCGTCATAGAGGCTTTCGGCGTCGCACCTGAAGGTTTCCAGCAGCACCGAGACCCGGGCCTGAACCTGATCGGCCGGCGTATTGCGGAAACTGGCGAAGAAATCATCGCCGCCGATGTGGCCAAGAAATATCCCGGCTCCGGTCAAAGAGCTGCGCATCAGTTCTGAGAACAGCAGAATGGCCCGGTCGCCTTGGCGGAAACCAAAGCGATCATTGAATGGCTTGAAGTTATCAAGATCGAAATAGATTAACGAACACCCTGTCACCTCATCGTCAAACGCGGCGGCGATGTGGTCATTGATGCTGCTATTACCGGGCAGGCGGGTCAACGGATTCTGGTCGCGGGCCAGCGCAAGATTCTTTTCATTGATGACGCGCAGCAGCGAGGCCGCGGTCAGCACACCGACATATTCGAAATCGTCGGTCAGGATGATGCCGGGCGGATTGGCGGCGCGGGAGAAGATCCCGAGGATTTTCTCCGCCTCAGTATTGATGTCGCACACCGGACATGGGCACAGGAAATCGATCGGCCCCCGATGCAGGGCCTTGTTGTGCAACAGGTCTTTGCCGAAGCGCGAATAGATCACGTCCCGAAGGTCGATTTCGCGAATGATGCCGATCGGCCGGCGCCGGTCGTCGAGGACCGGCAGAAAGGCATGTTCCTTTTCCGAGCGGAAAACCTGAAAAACCGTCGTCATCTGGTCCTTGGCGTCCACGGTCGGCATCAGCGTCAGCTCTTCGCGCAGCAGGCGTTGGTCGCCATGCCGTTCGCGGCGGTCACGGCGATTGGCCTCAGCAACCATGGCATAAGACGCGCGGACGGTCCCCGCGGCGGCAAGCGGCGGACTGATGAAGTCGCCCTGGACCAGATCACACGAGATCTGTTTGCAGGCGAGAAATTCACCCTCGTTCGATACGCCATCGGCGATAACGGTGATGCCCATGACGTGGGCGAGATTGACGATGGTCGCCGCGAACAGCCGCTTGCGTTCATCGGCCGCCATGCTGCGGATCAAACCAGGGTCCAGCCTCATGACGCTGATTTGCTGGTCATAGAGCGCCATCACCGCCGCGCCGTGGCTGCCGAACCGGTCGAGCACCAGCCGATAGGACAGGCGCCGATAGCTATCGAGCGCGGTCCGCACCACGGCGGAATCGGTCCCGAGCTGCGGCTCGGCCAGTTCCAGACAGAGCGAGGTCGGATGCAGGCCAAACCGAAGCAGCAGTTCCGACGTCCGCTGTGGCGCGTGATCGGGAAGCGCCAGCACCCGCCGGTCGATGCCCAGAAACAAGCGCTCTCCCTTGCGAGCAAAGCGGACAAAATCGCGAATGGCCTTTTCACGGAGCAAGAAGTCCAGTTGATTGAGGACCCCGGTCAGCCGCGCTTCTTCGTAAAGACCGCCTTGATCGGGAAACTCCAGCCGGTCATGGCCGCGCACCACCGCCTGATAGCCATGACACTGGCCCGAAAACACGCTGACAATCGGCTGGAACGTGAAAAAAAGCTTCATTTCCGCTTCTTCGATCAGCGGGTCGATGACGCTGTGAGGCTGAATCGGGGGCCTTTCCATAACCATGTTCACGTTTGGCTGCATGATGCCGGCTGGCTCCAATGACCGGGTTCACTCTCGCGGGCGGCAAACAAGCGCCGATCCTCACGATGGATTTCCCCGTGAGGACTTATACCGGCCTTCGGCGTCAATTTAATGACACTTGCAAGAATATGCCGCGCAGCCAAACACTCGCGGTGCCCCTGGCTTCGCGCAAATCAGCCCAGGCGGCGTGAAGGCCCGAAAGCATATGCGCCGCAGCGGCGCGGGCATGGCGTGGGCAACGGTGCCGAGAGACTTGCCAAAGGACCGTCGCCCGACAACAAGCACAAGCTCGGAATCTCAGCTCACGTGTATCACTGGCGTGTGATAAACCGTCTTTGGACCACTGTAGAGTTTGCGCAATATCAGCCACAAACGAGAAGTGGCGTCCCCTAGGGGACCAAAAGTATTAATAGGCAATACCTCTGGTGTGTCAACGGGTTAGGTCCACTAGATGTAGGCTTTCGACTTACTTGTGCTACGTGTGTGTATGACAGGTTCTGCCAGGACTTGTCAACTGGTGATCGATGACATGTAACACACGGATGCGATACATTCCTGTCTCCGAATCTCATTGTCATGAGTTGACCACGATTTCATGACTAGGCGTTCACTGGTGGGCATGGTTAGCTCGTGCTTTCTGAGATGCAATGCGGCGATCCGACAATGCATGAGATATACTATTCGTATCAAGATTGATAGGTGCGAACTTCATGAATAAGATATCTTAAATAAAGATGCGCTTGTGTAGCTAAATGTTAAATGCTGGCCAGTACGTAATGCAGATATTTATATTGCGTATCGATAATTATAGCGTAGTATAAAAACTCAATTTAACATGCATAGCGGAGAACCAGCATGACATCAGTAACTGAATATTCGGAGGTATGCCGACCAATAGCAATGATTCCAACCGGCATTGATTGCGAGCAAAACAAGCAAGGCTTGCCGCGCTATCCTCGGCATCCATATCACAGACCTACAGCAGCAGTATCATTCACTATCCCCCCACAAAAACTGGCCTCAGAATTTTCTCCAACCGGCGAGCAAATTGCTGCAGATAATGCTGCAGCCCGATTGCGTGATGGTTTAATTTCAGGCCTGAAAATGCTCGCAGCTGCAGGAGCAGGAAAAAGCTCAACGCTAAAACATATTTCAACATCGGCGTACGCCAACTTGCCAATCTACTACGTTGTTTTTGCTAAGAGAAATGCTGAAGAGGCAAAAGAAAAAATGCCACAAAACGTTGTTTCATCGACTCTTCATTCAGTTGCGTGGCGGGCGCTTAATTTAAAGCCCGATAAAAATAAAGCCCCATCGATGTATCGATTCATCTACTCACACTTAATAGACGTCAGGTGGCGTTTCATTTCTGAAGAGCAAACGTGCGGAAAAAATAAGCTTCGTCAGTCCGTTTTGGTAGCGAAGGTTATCCAAGTATTTTGCATGTCAGATAGCGTACATATCGAAGATACGCACGTCGCAGCGGTATTAGATGCGGAAATAGGCAATGCGATTTCTGCCATTCGTCGGACGGCCAAAAATCAGAATCAGAATCAGAATGACAAAAGGCTGGCTAGCGCGAAGGAACTCACAAGTCAAATTGTCAACCTGGAAAGATCGTATGAAGCACTAAGGCCAATGCTTCTGAAGGCGGCAATTAAAATATGGCCGCTCCTTATGAGTAAGCTATCACATTATCATGACGTATATCTCAAAGTATTTGAGCTAAATGGCAGCCTTGTTCGTGCATTCTTTCTGGAGTATGCGGTTATATTTCTGGACGAAGCGCAAGACGTTAATGGTGTACAGCTTTCAATTCTAACAAAAAGTTGCAGGCCGATACTTTGCGTAATCCGACGGATGGCGGGCACCGATTCCGATTGATGGCGGGCAGTCAAACCGATTGATGGCGGGCACCGGTTCCGACGGATCGCGGGCGGGTTAGGGTG
>CAIZDL010000160.1 GCA_903931735.1 uncultured Rhodospirillales bacterium | reverse complement strand
GATCACGAGTGCTTGAAACGTTGTCATAATCAATAATCTCCCGACTGGAAACCCCTTCTACCCTATCAAACACCGCCTGCTCCCGATAGCCCCTTCGCTGTCAGAGGGAGGCCGCTGTTGCGAGAAAGGCGCGAATGCGCGCCACATCCTTGTGCCCCGGCCGGTCTTCGACCCCGGAAGAAACATCGACGAGCCGGGCACCGGTCGCCTTAACCGCCCCGGCGAGGTTTTCGGGGGTCAGCCCGCCCGAAAGCATCCAAGGCCGGGGCCAGCTTCGCCCGGCCAGCAAGCCCCAGTCAAACGGCACGCCATTGCCGCCGGGCAGCGCGGTTTGGCTCTCGGGCGGTTTGGCGTCAAACAGCAGCATGTCGGCGGCGGCAGTGTAATCGGCCACCCGGTCGAGGTCGGCGCTGGTGGCAAGGCGAAACGCCTTGATCACCGGCAGGGCAAACCGGCGGCGAATTTCCGTCACCCGCTCCGGCGGCTCGTCGTCGTGAAGCTGGAGGTAATCGAGGGGCACTTGCCCTGCGATATCGTCGAGTACGGCGTCGGTGGGCGAAACGAACAGCCCCACCGCGCGCACGCCGGTCGGGATCATGCGCGTCAGCTCGGCTGCGAGCGGCGGCGACACATAGCGCGGCGAGCGCGGGTAAAACACAAAGCCGATGAACCGCGCCCCGCCCTTGAGCGCCGCGCCAAGCGCCTCGGGGCTGTTGATGCCGCAGATCTTGCTTTGAACGCCCATCGCCGTCGGTCTCCTCTTTGCCCGCACTGGCCGGGCGCGCTATAGCTGTCTCGTGCCAACCATAGCCGGACCCGGATGCGGGTGGAAAGAGCCTCCATGCCTGAAAGCTTCGCCCCTCGCCTGTCGGTGTTGATGTGCGTGCATAACGAAGAGGCCCGGCTGCCCGACTGTCTGGCGCATTTGAGTTTTGCCGACGAGCTGGTGGTGGTGCTCGACCGCTGCACCGATGGCTCGAAGGCGATTGCCGATGCGGCGGTGGCCCGGATCGGGGCTGGCCGGGTGATCGAGGGCGCCTTCCCACGGGAGGGAGATCGTCGTAACGCCGCGCTGGGCGCTGCAACCGGCGACTGGATGCTGGAAGTTGACGCCGACGAACATATTCCGCGCGCGTTGGCGGCCGAAATTCGGCGCACCATTGCCAGCTCGTGTTTCGATCGTCATCCGCTGCGGGTGGATAACATTATTGGCGAGCGGCGGGTGCGGTATGGCTGGGGCGCGCATTTTGGCACCAGTCAGGTCGATCGGCTGACCCGTCGGCATATCAAGCAGTGGGGCAATCAGCGCGTCCACCCCGAGGTGGTTTACCAGGGCACCAAAGGGCCGGTGCTGGGGACGCCGTTGTTGCACTATGTCGACCGCGATATCTCCGACATGATCCGCAGGCTCGACCGCTATAGCACCGCCCGCGCCGCCGATCTGCGGGATGCCGGCATCGACGAAGGGCTGGGGCGGAATATTCGGCGGGTCTTCAGCCGATTTTACAAATGCTTCGTCCGCCGTAAGGGCTACCGGGAAGGCCAGTGGGGCTTCCTCATCGCGCTCATGGCCGGGCTCTATCCGCTGCTTTCCCACCTGAAAGCGCGCCTGGAGCGGCAGTGACGGCGCGCCTAATGGGATTTCATCACCTGGATAATTGTCGGGCCTAAAATCACCACAAACAGCACCGGCAAGAAAAAGACGATCATCGGCACGGTGAGGGTGGCGGGCAGGGATGCCGCTTTCTTTTCTGCGAGCGCGAGGCGGCGCTCCCGGTTTTCGAGGGCGGCGGTGCGCAGAGCGGCGGTGAGCGGTGTGCCGTAGCGGTCGGCCTGAATGAGCGTGGTGACCACGGCTTTGACCGTGGGCAGGCCGGTGCGATTGGTGAGGTTTTCGAGGGCGACGCGGCGGTCGGGCAGGTAGGCCAACTCGGCGGTGGTAAGCTCCAGCTCTTCGGCGAGTTCGGGGTAATTTTCGCCGATTTCCCGGGCCACCCGCCCAAACCCGGCCTCCATCGAGAGCCCCGACTCGACGCAAATTAGCAGCAAATCGAGCGCATCGGGAAAGCCGAGCGTGAAGGCCGCTTGCCGTTTGGCGATGGCATTTTCCATCATCAGGTTGGGCAGATACACCCCCGCGACCACCGCAAAAAACACCACCGCCGGCCGCATCGCCGGGTTGACCGGCGACGTTGCGCCGCCATAAACGATCACGCCTGCCAGGGCGGCCAAGATCACCGGCCCCGCCGCCCGCGCGGTGGCGAATTTCGCAACGGCCGAGTGGTCGCGCCAGTTGGCTTGGAGCAACTTCATGCGCAACTCGTCGCCTGCGAACATTTCGCGCAGCTTCAATTTGTCGGCGAGTTTGCCAAACAAACTCGGCCGGGCGCGGCGCAGGCGGGAGCGCGCCCCACCATCTTGGTGGGCGGTGCGCAGCTCTTGCCGCCGGCGGGTCACGGCGCGCAGCCGCGAGGCCATCGGATCGGGTTGAATGTAGGGCAGCAGAAACGCCAGCATGGTGAGGAACGTTCCGGCGACCGAGGCCAGAATGATCAGGGTGGAGGGATCGAAGCTTGTAATATCCATGGCCGCGCCCGCCGCCTAAAACTTGAAATTGATCATCTGGTGCATGACCAGAATGCCCAGGCTCATCCAAATCGCCCCGCCGGTCAGCAGCATGTGCCCGGTGGATGTGCTGAAAAGTAAACCCATGTAGGACGGATTGATCAGCGAAATCAAGCCGCCGACAATAAACGGCAGCGAGCCGATAATCATCGCCGATGCCTTGGCTTCTGAAGACATGGCCGAGATTTTATCGCGCAGCCGCTTGCGCGAGCGCAGCACATTGGAAAGGTTTTCGAGGGTCGAGGCGAGGTTGCCGCCGGTTTGTTGCTGGATGGTCAGCACCACCGCGAAAAATTGGTATTCCGAGGTCGGCATCCGTTCCAGGCCGCGCTCCAACGCTTGGTCGGTGTTCATTCCCAGGCGTTGGGCCTCGACCAGCATTCGAAACTCGTAGCCCACCGGGTCGGGCACTTCCCGGCCGACGATGCGCAGGCATTCGCCAACCGGCAGGCCGGTGCGGGCGCCGCGCACCAAAATATCGAGGGCGTCGGAAAACAGTGCGGTGAAGCCGCGTTGGCGCCGGCCGATGATGATGGTGAGGATTTTGCGCGGCAGCATGACCCCCCCGGCGGCGGTTCCGCCCAGGGTCGCAAGGGTGCTGAAGCCAAATGCCATTAGGGCCAACCCGGTGATTAGTCCCGCCACGGCGCTGAGGCCGAGATAGGCGGCAATGTTGAGCGAAAGGCCCGATTGTTTCAGCAGGACGCCGAGGGTATTGCGTTTGCGGCTGCGGACCTTTTCCATCTCCTTCAGTTTATTTTGGATGAGGCGCTGGCGGTTGCGGGCGTGAACGTCGCCGCTGCCGGCGTTATCCCGCCCGGCAATTCCCAGCCCTTCCAGGCGGCGCTTCATAATCGCGGTGTCGGAATATCGAGTTTGATAAAGGGTGATCAGCGGCAGCGCCACGCCGAGCAAAAAGAGAACCGAGAGGCCGCCGAAGACGAAAAGGTCCATGATGTGGTGCCTCTGCCCCTGCTCGGGTTCCGACTCCGACGGACCGTTCCGTCCCGTCGGCCCGGAACCCTAGCTTTTTCTATAGGTTGTGTTGTGACCGAGACACGATCATCGGAAATGAAGCGTCTCGGTCACAACACTAGGTCGACTTCTCGATGGCGGCCATAAGCTCGCGATCATGCCCATAATAGCGCGCTTTGTCGTAGAAGTGCGGCCGAATCCCGGTTGATC
>CAIZDL010000159.1 GCA_903931735.1 uncultured Rhodospirillales bacterium | reverse complement strand
TTCTGCACGAAGATCTCAGCTCGATTTTGAACGAGCGCATCGCCCGCACCTCCAACCGGCTGACCGGTCTTGCCGCACTGCTGTTGCCGCCGAGCCTGGTTGCGGGGTTGCTTGGGATGAATGTGGGCGGTCTGCCGGGAACCCAAGATCCGTGGGGCTTTTATATCGCGCTGATCTTTATGGCGGCGCTGTCGGTGGGCGTGGTGTGGATTCTGCGTCGTCTTCATTGGATGTAGGAAACGCGGATCTCGGCTTAACGGTGGATTTGTAGACCGGCACGGGGCTCCAGGGCCGTTCGCCGCGCCAGTCCCGCACGGAATGAATATCGAGTCGGTTGTTGGTGAGCGTGATGGTGTGGGCGCCATCCCGGCGCAGCGCCCAAAGATCGATGATCCGGGGGCCGGAGCAGCGGTGGACCGGCTCGGGCGAGATTATGATATCCGCCCCCTCGCAATCCTCGTCGAGGGCAAGGCGGTCGCGCACCAGCACGACAGTTCGTCCGCCGATCCGATACAGGCAGGCAAGATCGTCGCAGGCTAACCGGGTGTCTTGGCTGTGCCCATCGTGGGGCCAGAGTGCGGCGGCGCTGTTGGTGCCGTCGCGGTGGAGCCAACTTTGGGTGGTGAGATAATCGCCGGACTTTTGGCGTGAAAGGTTGAGCCCGCCCTCAAGAGTTCGGACCGCCATCACCCCGCCATCGGCGGAGACTAGAATGTCGGGGCGTTGCACGGTGATGAGGCTCACGAATCCGGCAATAATCGGCGCGATCCCCCATAACCGCCACGGGCCGCGCCAAAGCATCAGCCAGAGGCCGCCGATCACGATTGCGGCCAGTCCCCAGTCCGGCATTGCGGGCAGGCGGATGACCGAGCCCGGCAGTGCCGCCGTGACGTGGGCCAGCCAGTTGCACGCGGTCACGCCCCAGCCCATGGGGATCAGCGCAAAAGCCTCCAGCCCCAGTGGCGCCAACACATAAACCAGCAGCGCCCAAGGCATGACCCAAAACGAGGTCAGCGGCACGGCGATCATGTTGGTGACGACGCCGTAAAGGGCGTCTTGCTGAAAGTGAAACAGTGAAAACGGCGTGACCGCCAGGGTCGCCACCACCGAGGTCAGAATCGAGCCGCCAAGATAAAGGGCGGCCTGCCCAAGCGCCCCGGTTCCGGCCCGCCAGCGCATGAGGTGGGGGTTTGCGATTTCGAAGGTGGCAATCAGTGCGCCCACGGCGGCGAACGACATTTCAAAGCTCGGCCCCATAAGTTGCTCGGGGGTGTAGAGCATGATCGCCATCGCCGAGATCGCCCATAGCCGCATCGAGACCGGGTTGCGGTCGGCGATGATGGCTACCATCACGGTGCCGGTGGTCAGCACCGAGCGCAAGGTTGGCGCGGCTGGCCCGACCAACAGCAAATACAAGAATGCCGCGATCAGGCCGGTCAGGGCCGCCCATTTCTTGATCGGGAACCGTAGCGCCAGCGGCTCGACCAGCGCCAGCAGCACCCGCACCACAAAAAAGACCAGCCCCGCCACCAAAGCGATGTGAAGGCCGGAAATCGAAAGCAAATGGGCCAGCCCCGAGTTGCGATAGTCGTTCATCACGTCGAACGGGATACCGGTTTGCTCGCCGTTGAGCAGGGCCGCCGTGACTGTCGCGGTTCTATGGTCAGGCAGCACCTCATCGCAGCGCTGGGCCAGCCAGCCCCGGGCGCGTTCCATCGGCAGCATTAAGCGTCGCCATTGGGATGGGGGCGGGCCGTTTAGCACCTCGGGCTGGGTGAGGGCAAAGCCAACGCCGCCATTGCCATCAAAAAACGCCTGACGCTGGAAATCGTAAGCGCCCGGCTCAGCCGGCGGCGGCGGCGGGTGAAGCATCGCCTTCAGCCGGATGATCGAGCCGGCCGCGGGCGGCGTGAATCGCGCGCGCAGCCTTATCCGCACTCGGTCCGGCGTGGCTTCGGGGGCAAGACGCTCGACCTTGACCTCGCCCAGGGTCAGCCGCACCCCTTCAGGCATCGACTCGGTGGTAATCAGCCGGCCGCTGAGAGTGACGATGCCGAGATCACGCTGGAGGACCGGGGCTGTCTGGCTCCAGGTGCGCAACTGGGCGGCGGCGAACCCGGTGCTGGCGGTGGCCCCGACCAGGGCAAAGGCCAGCACTCCCGGTCGTTCTCGCCCCAGGGCGAACCCGACCAGAGCCACGCCCAGCGCCAGGGAGCCAAGCCACCCCGGCGGTTCGGCGTGGAGCGAAAAATAAAGCACGATGCCGCTGCCAACGCCCACCGGCGCCCACAGGCCCCAGCGGTCGCGCTCGGCCGCCAGCAATGCCGCCAGCCCGGCCAGCCAACCGGGAGACGCTTCGGTCTCGTCGGGGCCTTCAAGGAGGTGGTCGGTCATGCCCGCTTGTGCCCTGGTATGCAGCCAGCGCTACCCTAGAGCATGATGCGCTCAAGCGGAACGCGTCATGCTCTAACTTTTTGTTTTTAGAGCGGATTCATGCTACGGGGCGACTCGACGCCTTCGCGGCCCGCTCTGGCGCAGTCGCGGCGCCGGGACCACGGCTGCCTTCTGCCCGGGTTGCGCACGAGCCCTCTTCCACCGGGGCGGGATTACCACTACAAATGGCAACCACTTCGTTTCGTAGGCATTTGTCATGACCGTGGTTACCCGTTTCGCCCCCTCGCCCACCGGCTTCCTGCATATCGGCGGTGCCCGGACGGCGTTGTTTAGTTGGCTGTTCGCCCGGCACCACGGCGGCACGTTTTTGTTGCGGATCGAGGATACCGACCGGGCGCGCTCGACCGATGCTGCGGTTGCGGCGATCCTCGATGGCCTTTCTTGGCTGGGGTTGCAGTGGGATGGCGAGGCGGTGTCGCAGTTTGCGCGCCGGGAGCGCCATGCGGCGGTCGCGAACGCCATGCTTGCGGCTGGGCAGGCGTATCATTGTTATTGCAGTCCCGACGAATTGACCGCGCTGCGCGAGGCCCAGAAGGCTGCCGGCCAGCCGACCCGCTATGATGGACGGTGGCGCGACCGTTTGGCGAGCGAGGCCCCTGCCGGAGTTCGCCCGGTGGTGCGCATGAAGGCACCGCGCGAAGGCGAAACGATTATCGAAGATCGGGTTCAAGGATCGGTCCGGGTCCGAAACGATCAGCTCGACGACATGATTTTGCTGCGCGCCGATGGCACGCCCACCTATATGTTGTCGGTGGTGGTGGATGATCACGACATGGGCGTGACCCACATCATTCGGGGCGACGATCACCTGACCAACGCCTTTCGGCAAGTCCAGATTTATAAGGCTATGGGCTGGGAGATCCCCGAGTTCGCTCATATTCCGCTTATCCACGGCATTGATGGCGCCAAGCTGTCGAAACGCCATGGTGCGCTTGGGGCTGAGGCGTATCGCGACCTGGGCTATTTGCCGGAAGCGCTGCGGAATTATTTGTTACGGTTGAGTTGGGCTCACGGCGACGACGAGATCATTTCGGATGCGAACGCAATCGAATGGTTCGGGCTGGAGGGCATAGGCCGCTCGGCGGCGCGCTTCGATTTCGCCAAGCTCGATAGCCTGAACGCCCATTATCTGCGCCAAGCCGACGATGCCCGGCTGGCGGACTTGGTTCAGCCGCATCTGGAAAAAACCCTCGGGCGGGCTCTTGGCGGCGCTGAAATCCTGCTGCTCACGCGGGCGATGCCGGGCCTGAAGATGCGGGCCAAAACCGTGGTTGAGTTGGCGGCCGCCGCCGGATTCTATGTTGCGACTCGGCCGTTGGTGATGGATGCGAAGGCGGCGGCGCAACTCGATGCCGGAGCGCGGGACCGCCTTGCCGGGCTGGCGGCGCTGCTCGAAACCCACCAAGATTGGACCGCCGCCGCCATCGAGGCCGTCGCCCGCAGCTACGCCGAGGGTTTGGGCTGTAAGCTTGGCCAGGCAGCACAACCGTTGCGCGCAGCTTTGACCGGCAGCACGGTGTCGCCGCCTATCTTTGAGGTGGCTGAATTGTTGGGCAAAACGGAGGCCATGCTGCGAGTGCGAGCAGTTTGAGTCTTTTGTTGCGCATACCTCCGCTAGGTTGCACTTTCCCATCGCTGAGCCTATGCTGGCCTACCTTGTCATTCCAAGCGGTTTTCGAACCGGATCTACCCCAACCTCGCGCCACCGTATCGAACAAAGGATATTCTGGATGAGCGAAGCAGCCTCTTCCGCGGGCAAGCCTGCCAACAACAGCTTTACATTGACGGACAATCGGTCTGGCAAGTCCTATGCCCTTCCCGTGATCAAAGGGACGCTTGGTCCCGATGTGGTCGATGTCCGCAAGTTTTATGCTGAGACCGATTGCTTTACCTTCGATCCCGGTTTTACGTCGACCGGTAGCTGCGAGTCGAAGATTACCTTTATTGACGGCGACCAGGGCGTTTTGTTGCATCGTGGGTACTCGATCGACGAGTTGGCCGAACACAGCGATTTTATGGAAGTTTGCCATCTGCTGTTGAACGGCGAATTGCCGAATCGGGCCGAGAAGTATGAGTTTGAGCACATCATCACTCATCACTCGATGGTTCACGAACAGTTAACCTTCTTTTATCGCGGCTTCCGGCGCGATGCTCACCCGATGTCGATTTTGTGCGGCATCACCGGCGCGCTCGCGGCCTTTTATGGCGACTCGCTGGATATCACCGATCCGCACCAACGCCTGATCGCCTCGCACCGGCTGATCGCCAAGATGCCGACCATCGCCGCGATGGCCTATAAGTATTCGGTCGGCCAGCCGTTTGTTTATCCGCGCAACGATCTGAAATATGCCGAGAACTTCCTCAGCATGACCTTTGCGGTGCCGTCGGAGCCCTATCACGTCAATCCGGTGGTGGCGAAGGCGATGGACCGGCTGTTCATCCTTCACGCCGATCACGAGCAGAATGCGTCCACTTCGACTGTGCGTTTGGCCGGTTCCTCGGGTGCCAACCCTTACGCCTGCATTGCCGCCGGCATCGCCTCGCTGTGGGGTCCTGCCCATGGTGGTGCGAACGAGGCCGTGTTGAACATGCTCCAGGAAATCGGCTCTAAGGATCGGGTCGGCGAGTGCGTGAAGCGTGCCAAAGACAAAAACGATCCGTTCCGGTTGATGGGCTTTGGTCACCGCGTCTACAAGAACTATGACCCGCGCGCGCAGGTTATGCGTCGGTCCTGCCACGAAGTGTTGGGCGAGCTGGGGATTAAGAACGATCCGTTGCTCGACATTGCGATGGAGTTGGAGCGGATTGCGCTGGAGGATGAGTATTTCGTTGAGCGGAAACTTTATCCAAACGTCGATTTCTACTCGGGCATTATCCTGAAGGCGATCGGCTTCCCGACCTCGATGTTCACCGTGCTGTTCGCGCTCGCGCGCACCGTCGGCTGGATTTCGCAGTGGAAGGAAATGATCGAAGATCCGCAGCAGAAGATCGGCCGTCCGCGCCAGCTCTATACCGGCGCAACCCGGCGTCCGTATGTTCCGTTGGCGATGCGTGGTTGAGGGTTCGAGCACTGAGTCGGGAACGGGCGGCGCGGGCAATCGCGCCGCCCGTTTTCCCATTGCGGCGACCTGCCCGCCTCGTTTGCCGCGCTCGGCCAACGACAATCAGGCGCCTGTGTGGGTGCGGGTTATTCGCGCGGCGTTTTTAGTGGCGCTGGCCGGGCTGGCGCTGGTTTGGCTGAAAATGTGACCGTGCCTCCGGCCATTGCCAAACGAAACACCCCGCACTATTATACCTTCGATGAGGGTGGTAAATCGATTTAAATCACAAGTACGAAATGTTAATTGGAGATGGGTGATGGGGCGGCGGGTGGTGCGCGTTTGGGGCGCGGCGGCGGTGTTGCTGTGGATGCTGGTTGGTCCGGTTTCGGCGACAGAGCTGCGCGTTGGCTTCATCCCGGTGCTTGGCGTGGCTCAGCTCTTTGTGATCGAGGGCGAGGGGTGGGACCAGAAGGCCGGGTTTGAGATCGTTCCGACCCAATTCGAGTCGGGGCCGGCGATGATTAGCGCGCTGGCGTCGGGTACGCTGGATGCGGCCTATAGCGGCATCGGGCCGATGATGGTGGCGCAAACCCGGGGGCTCGATGTTCGGGTGGTCGCCGCCTGTGCGACCGGCGAGGTGGCGGTGGTGGCGCGGGGCCGCTTGGCCGGGCTCAGCGGCGGGAATGTTGCGGCGGCTTTGGCCGCATTTAAGGCCATGGAAGGGCGGCCGGCGCGGATTGCGTCCCAGCCCGCAGGCTCGATGCCCGATACGGTGCTGCGGTATTGGCTGGAAACCGTGGCTAAAGCCGATCCGACCACCTACGATATTTTGGGCATGGGAATTGAGCAAACCCAGCAGGCGTTGCTTGCCGGCGCGGTGGATGCGGCATCGGTGCGCGAGCCCACGGTCACCTTGGTATTGATGCGCGACCCCGAAGCCAAGGTGCTGGCGGTGGGCAATCAAATGATGACCGATCAGCCGGGAACAGTGCTGACGCTGACCGGTGAATTTATGCGCCGGGCACCCGAGTTGGCGGCGCGGTTGGTCGGGCTTCATGTGCGGGCCACCGATCTCTTGAACGAAAAATCGGGCAGTGTCGCCGAACATATGCAGCGGGGGCTCGGTAAGGGGCTGGTGCCGGCGGAGGTGTATCGTCGCGCGCTGGCGTCGGTCGCCAGCAACTTTGTCGCCGACCCCATGCGCATTCGGACTGCGACCGGGGTGATGCAGGACTTTCAGCTTCGCTTGGGGGTTTTGAAGGTCCCGGCGGACCTCGACCGGCTGTTCGACTCCTCTCTTTATCTTTTGGCGCGGTCGGCAAAATGAGTGTTGGCAAGCGGGGCGTGCTGGCGGCGACAGGGCTCGCGGCGTTTTTGCTCTTTTGGGAGGCGATGCCCCGGCTCGGCTTTACGTCGTCGCTGTTCGTTCCGCCCCCGAGCGGCCTGCCGCTCACGTTTTGGTATGAACTTTCGGGTGGATATTGGGCCTCGTCGGTCGCGGCCAGCCTCGGGCACTATCTTATGGGGTTGACGATCGGCACCTCGCTGGGCGTGGCGCTGGGGGTGGCAACGGCTCTTTCGCCCCGGCTGGAAGTCTTGCTGTCGTGGGTGGTGCGCTTGCTGCGGCCGGTGCCGGGTTTGGCCTGGGTTCCGTTCGCCATTATCTGGTTCGGGATTAGTGAGCGCGCCGCGACCTTCATTATTATTATCGGCGTTTTGTGGATCAATTATTACGCCGCGTTTGCCGCCGCCCGGGCGGTCGATCGCGATTTTTTGGAGCTTGCCGAGGCTTTCGGCCAGGGCGGCCGGTGGTCCAAGCTCTTCAAGATTATTTTGCCCGGCGCATCGGCGGGGATATTGGCCGGGGTGCGGACCGGGCTCGGCCAAGCCTGGATGGCGGTGGTCGCGGCTGAGATGTTTGGCGTTCATGGGCTGGGGCAGCGCATGATGCAGGCGTCGTCCCTGCTCGCCACCGATGTCGTTCTGGTCTACATGGTCACGATTGCCGCGCTGTTCGGGCTGACCGACGCGCTGTTCGTGTTGATTCGCGATCGGGTGCTGGCATGGCAACGGTAGTCGATATCCGGGACCTGACCATCGCTTATGGCGGCGGCCCGCCCGTGCTTTCCGGGTTTTCCGCCACCTTGCCCGAGCGATCGTTTACGTGTGTCGTCGGGTCGTCGGGGGTGGGCAAATCGACGCTGTTGCGAGTGATTGCCGATTTGGTGGCGCCCGCCGGCGGCGAGGTGGTGGTGCCCGATCGGGGTCACGACGAGGGCAGCCGGCCGTTCGCGCTGGTTTTTCAAGAGCCGCGCCTGCTCCCCTGGCGGCGGGTGATCGACAATGTGATGTTTGGTCTGGAGGGCATGAAGCTCAGCCATCGCCAGCGGTTGACCCGGGCGCAAGAGGCGCTGGCGCTGGTCGGCCTTGGCGATCATGCCGGACGCTGGCCGCATCAGCTATCGGGCGGGCAGCGTCAACGGGTTAATCTTGCGCGGGCGCTGGCGGTCCGGCCCCGGCTTTTGCTCCTTGATGAGCCGTTTTCCGCCCTCGACGCCGTTACCCGTCACACCCTCCAAGGGGAGCTGTTGCGCCTCGCGCGGGAGACCGGAACCTCGCTGCTGTTCGTCACGCACGATCTCGACGAGGCGGTGTTTCTGGCCGACCGGGTGATTGTGCTTGGTGGCCGTCCGGCGCGGGTGACGCGGGATTTCCGGGTGAGTTTGGCTCACCCCCGCCAGCGGGAAGACGCCGGCTTTATTGACCATGTTCGGGACCTCCGCGACGCTTTGTCCGAGCTTATGGTCGATGGCGGCGGGATTTAAGCCACCATTGGCCTTGAAGGCCGCGTGGCCTCTGGTATCTTAGCGTCGGTGCTCAAAGAGCTTTCTGGGCTTAGGAGAAGTGAAGGTGGAGCTCCCGATGGTGGAGCCGCCCAAGGTCGGGCGTCGCTGGTCACCCGAAATTACGCTGGCGGTGCTGGTTGCGCTGGTCGTTGCCGCTTTTGTCGGGTTGGCGGCCTGGGTGATCGGGCAGGCCTATACCACCACGATTGGCGACGCCGAGGGCAACATCGTTCGGCTCAGCCAGCGGCTCGATGAGTCGGCCGGGCGGTTCCTTCGGGAGCAGGAGCGCTTCGCCGTTCATGTGGTGGGCGATGCCCTGAAACTCCATTCCAATGGTCATGACCATGATGGCGGCGGGCTGCGGGAGCATATCGCCCACGAGCATTCCGAAATTCTTGCGACGATGGGCGTTGTCGATGGGCACGGCCGGGTGGTGCTGGTCACCGACGATCGGCTGCGGCCGGTGCTCGACGCCATGATTGCGCGGTCGCCCGCCACCTTCGCTCCGCCTTTGGTGGGGGAGCATACCAGCCTCACCATTCTGCGGCCCGCCGTGGTGGTGGCCTCGCTGCCAGCGCCGATCTTGCTTTGTTGGCGCGTTGTTGGTGCCGAGGGTGGGTTTGGCGTTGCCGTGGCGGCGGTGGATAGCGACCAACTCCGTGCCTTGGTCGCGGGGCCCGTTGGCTTCCGGTCCATTCGGATTGGCCTGGTTGGGCTCGATGGCGAGCCGCTGTTTCAGTCCTCGGCGGGAAAGCCCGAGGCCGGCATGGACCTCATTCGTCAGGCGGTTTTGCCGGACCGGCTGCGGGAGAGCAGCTTTGGCGCTTATCGGGTGCCGGTGGGGCCATCGGGCGGGCTTGGGCTGGTGGCCTTTCGCAAGGTCGGCCGCTTTCCGGTCGCTGCGGTGGCGGTGGTTGAAGAAGTGGAGGTGCTTCGCCCCTGGTTTACCGTTTTTGGCGTTGGGATCGTCGTGGTGTTCGGGTTGTCGGCGGTGCTGATCTTGTTGGCGGTTCTGCACATCCGGGCGGTTGGACGATCGCGCCGTGATCTGGAACAGCGGGTGCGGGAGCGGACCCGCGAACAGCAATGGGCGGCAGAACGGCTGATGGCAGCAGAGCGCCTCACTCACCTTGGCCACTGGGAGCATGATTTGGTTACCGGCCAGGCCCATTGGTCGGCCGAAATTTATCGTCTGCTTGGCCTGGCGCCGGGGGAGCATTATCTGGAAATGCGGGATGTGCTGAACGCCATCCACCCCGATGATCGCGACGACGAGTGTACGGCTCGGATTTTAGCCTCGGCCGGGGTCAAGCCCTATGATGTGCAGTTTCGAATCATCCGCTCCGATAAAACGGTTCGCCATGTCCACGCCCAGGCCGAGGTCTTGCGGGACGACAAGGATGAGCCGATTCGGTTGATCGGCACCATTCTCGATATTACGGAGCGCAAGCAGGTGGAGAGCGCGCTGGACGAAAGCAACGCCGCTCTATTGACCGCGATCAACGCCACGCGGGAAGACTCGGTTTTGTTGGTTGGTGTCGATGGTATCGTCCAGGTGGCGAATGAACGGGCGACCCGGAGTTTTGGTCTGGATGCGGCGATCACCGATCTCCATGGCCGGGAATTGCTGGAATTGGTCCCGCCCGACTCGCGGGCGCAATGGCAACGGCGCTTGGCTCAGGTGGTTGCTGATGGCAAGGCGCAGCGGTTTGAGCACAGCCGGGGCGGCGCGGTTTTTGATGCCCATTTCTCGCCGGCCTTCGATAGTGGGGGCCGGCAGGTTGGGGTGGCGGTGTTCGAGCGCGATATCACCGCCCGCAAACAGGCCGAATCGGATTTGCGGCTGCTGACCTGTGCGATCGAGCAAAGCCCGCTCTCGGTGATCATTACCGACCGAACGGGGCGAATCGAATACGTCAACCCGTACTTTATTGCCGCGACCGGCTACAGCTTTGCCGAGGTGGCCGGCAAGGACCCCAGTCTTTAAGTCGGGCTACACCGTGCCCGGCGATTATAAAAAGCTGTGGGAGACCATCAACGACGGCCGGGTTTGGCAGGGCGAGTTTCATAACCGTAAAAAAGGCGGCGAACTTTACTGGGAATCCGCCTCGATTGGGCCGGTCCGCGACGAGGAGGGGGTAATCACCCATTTCGTCGCGGTTAAGGAGGACATCACCCGGCGTAAGCTGGCGGAAATTGAATTGCTGGCGGCAAAGGAGCGGGCCGAGACTGCCAATATCGCCAAGTCGCGGTTTTTGGCCACCGTCAGTCACGAGCTGCGCACCCCGCTGAACGCCATTTTGGGCTTTTCCGAGGTGATCAAGGAGGGGCGCGTGGAGGAGGGGAGTGTGGAGCGGCATATGGAGTATGCCCGGCACATCCACTCCAACGGCGCTCGCCTGCTCGGGTTGATCAACGATTTGCTCGACATGGCCAAGATCGAGGCCGGCAAGTTCGAGCTTCACGATAGCTATTGCGACGTTGAGGATATCGTGTTCGGCGCGACCGAGATGTTGCGCAGCCGAGCCGAGGCGGGGGGCTTGGTGCTGGAAACCAAAATCGCACCCCATTTGCCGTTGTTGCGCGGCGATGACCGGGCTGCCCGGCATATCCTGATCAATCTGCTGTCGAACGCCCTGAAGTTTACCCCCGAGGGCGGCACGGTGACGGTGGCGGTGACGGTGGCGGTGGCGTTGGATAGCGAGGGGTTGCTGGCGCTGTCGGTCGCTGATACCGGCATTGGCATCGCGGCCGCCGATATGTCGACCGTTATGGAGCCCTTTGGGCAGGTCGATTCCGCACTGTCCCGTCGGCACGATGGCACCGGCCTCGGTTTGCCGCTCAGCCGCCATCTCACCGAGATGCACGGCGGGCGTCTGGATATTGTGAGCGTGGTAGGAGTCGGCACCACGGTGACGGTCCGCTTCCCGCTGAACCGGGTGATTGCGGGGATTCCCGAGGATATCTGAGCGCGGAGCCCGGCTGCGCGTGGTTTTGGCAGGGAGGAGACGCCGCTATGTCCGATGACACCCCCGAATCCGCCCCTTTTTGGCATCCGCCGATGCCGCCAACCACCCGTCGGGCCGAAATTGAACAGGCGCGTCGGACCACCCCCGTTCAAAATCTGCGGCATCACTTGCGGGGCGCCGAGGCGGGAGACCGGTTAACCGAAACCATGGCTGAAGTCCTTCGCAACCTATTGCGTCGAAGGTGAAGGTTTCCTACCCAATATGGGGTGTTACAGTTAATTTACAAATGTGTGAAAAAAGGTGTGGACATGGTTTGGATTGGGGCCTATACACCAGTCCACCGACTGGGTGCACCGGCGGGGCGGTTCGAGGGACCGGGGGCTGGGTCGCGGAAGCGAGTTAGTTCAGTAGGTTAGGGGATCGGGGTTGGTGCATTTGGTTTAAGGTTTGCGTGTTTTGAAAAAAGTTGTTGCAAATCTTTACTGAGTTGGTTAGGTTGTTAATTCGTAGTCGGGCCAGAGCGGTTCCCTTCGGGGATGCCGGTGGTTCGCTACTGCGGCTCTCGGGTTTTGGCCCTGATTGAGCTGCGGGATTTTGAACATTGTAGATCCTTTGTCGTGAGAAGGGATGCGCAGGCGGCGATGCCAATGGGCTTTAGAGGCACATCGGGGTTGTTGACTGGAGCATCTTAAGTAAGCACGCAAGGTTTGGTCTTTGGTACTACCCTGTCTCAAAGATTAAGCCGCACGGTACTTGATGGACCTTAGCCGGACCATTTAGGTATCGTTGAATTGGGTGAGTATTCTTGGGATGGACTGGCAACGGTCCTAGTAGGAATGTTGAGCTATCCGGCTCATCAAACCTAACCTGAGAGTTTGATCCTGGCTCAGAACGAACGCTGGCGGCATGCCTAACACATGCAAGTCGAACGCATCGCAAGATGAGTGGCGCACGGGTGAGTAACGCGTGGGAACCTGCCCTATGGTACGGAATAACCCCGGG
>CAIZDL010000158.1 GCA_903931735.1 uncultured Rhodospirillales bacterium | reverse complement strand
TATCACGATGTGGTCAAGAAGCGGCTGAAGCGGCTGGCCGGATGGCTGCACCGGGAGTTTGGGCACGAGGTCAAGGTGTTTGTCGACACGGCCCCGGTGCTGGAAAAGCCGCTGGCGGCGCTGGCCGGGTTGGGCTGGCAGGGCAAGCACACCAATTTGGTATCCCGCTCTTTTGGCTCCTGGTTGTTTCTGGGCGAAATTTATACCACCCTGGAATTGCGGCCCGATCCGCCGGGGGTGGACCGGTGCGGCGGGTGCCGACGGTGTCTCGATGTTTGCCCGACCGGGGCGTTTACCGGCCCACATCGGTTGGATGCCCGGCGGTGCGTGTCGTACCTCACCATCGAACAGGCGGGGCCGATTCCGCTGGAGTTGCGGCCGTTGATCGGCAACCGGGTTTATGGCTGCGACGATTGCCTTTTGGTGTGTCCGTGGAATCGTTTTGCTCAGGCCTGCCGGGAGCCGGCGCTGCTGCCCAGTGCCGAATTGATCTGGCCCCGGCTGGCCGACTTGGCGGGGTTGGATGATGCCGGGTTTCGCGCGTTTTTTTCCGGCTCCCCGGTCAAGCTGATCGGGCGGGACCGCTTTATCCGCAACGTCCTGATCGCAATCGGGAATAGCGGCGTTGGGGCGCTGGAGGGCGCGGCGCGGGCCTTGCTGGCCGACCCAAACCCAGTGGTGGCGGAGGCGGCGGCCTGGGCTTGCTTTGGCGACACCTCGGCGTTGGCATCAGCCTTGCCTAAGTTGGCATCATCCTTGCCTCTCGGCGTTGGCATCATCCTTGCTTAAGGAGGGGTGGGGTAGCTTCAGGAGTGAGGGCTGATCATGAGCATTTCCGCAGCCATCGACGGTGCGAACACGAAGCCGGCAGCAGGCGCCGCCTTGCCCCGAGGCCCTGCCGGGGTTGAGCAGGCTATCCGTCAGGCGAGCCGGGAAACCGGGGTCGATTTTGCCTATCTCATGGAAAAAGCTGCCGTTGAAAGCAGTTTTCAACCCAACCTCAAGGCCAGCACCAGCAGCGCCACCGGGCTTTATCAGTTTATCGACAGCACTTGGCTTTCGGCGATGAAGGCGCATGGCGCAGAGCATGGTTTAGGCCAGTTTGCCGACGCCATTCAGCGCAAAGCCAGCGGTGGGCTTACGGTGGCCGATCCGGAAACGCGCAGGCAAATATTGGAGCTGCGCAAAGACCCGAAAATTTCGGCGGTATTGGCGGCCGAGCTGACCAAAGACAATAAGACCGCGCTGGAATCCAGGCTGGGCGGCCCGGTTGGCTCGACCGAGCTTTATCTTGCGCATTTTTTGGGGGCGAGCGGGGCCGGAAAGTTTTTGGAGGCGATGCGCGATAACCCGTTGAAGGCGGCGCGCGATGTTGTGCCCGATGCCGCCGGCAGCAACACGGCGGTGTTTTACGATCGTCAGAGCGGGCAGCCCAAAACTCTGGCTCAGGTTTATGAGCGCTTTGCCAAAAAGTTTGGCGATTCAACCGGCGAAATCGTCTCGGCCGACCGCAGCGGCAATGCTGGCGCTGCGAGCGGTGGCGGATTAACCCACATTATAAAGAGTGTGGCGTCCGGGAAAAACCCGATGGACGCCCTAAAAGCAATGCCGCTTTCGGGCTATACCATGCTGGCCCTGGCGGCGCTCCAAACCCCGGACGAAAGCAAAGACGACCAGAAAACCGCGTTTGGCAGCCGGCAAATGAACGCCAACGCACGGGTGTCGGGCGCGACCCGACAGGCAAACGAGTTCCGAGCCCGCTGGCTAAGCCCCACCGGTTAAGCGCGTTTTGCGGGGCTTTTCTAGCCGATCAACTCCATGCCAGAGATAACCCGCACCACGTCACGGCCCCGTTGGGTGATCAGGGGATGGGTGCAGTTTTTCGCCAGCCGGTCAAATCCCGGGTCGAGCAGACCATAATGCCCGAGGTCGTAAACATCCTCGAACGAACAGTCCGATTGCCGCATGAGAGCATACCCCTCCACCGGCTCCACCGTGGCGGCCAGAATCTTGAGCAGCTTGATTTGATGGTAGGTCAGCGAACGGGCGAGCCGTTCATCGTCGGCCTGAAACATCGGACTCTTCCATGCTAATCCGTCACCCGGCGCAGTCCGCGTCTCCCCATTGGCGCAGCCCGCTCCCCCCTGTGACACGGTGGTAGGGTTTCTTACGGGAAAGCCGCAAACAAGGGAAGCGCTACTTGGCCGGCGTCCCGAGGCCGGCGTCGATAAGTTTCCGTACAGATCACCAGGACGAACTCAGCCTCGCGGCTTTCCCGCTCCGCCCAGAGCGGCCGGGCGCACACGCAGAAAAAGCATCGGCATAGCCCGATGATGGCGTTTTGGAAACGCCAGCGATCATGGTCCGATCCCAATGAAGGGGACCATATTCCGGGATGTGGCTCATATTCAGAGCTCATTCCTAGACTGCCCCGAGGCGTCCTGATAAAGTTCTTGACTAACCATTGTGCGATGCAGTAACGGTTAGCCCAATAGGTTGGTTGTTGGCAATCCTTTATGGCGTTCCGGACTTCTTTGCCGTTTCAAGCTGAGAGTCTTG
>CAIZDL010000157.1 GCA_903931735.1 uncultured Rhodospirillales bacterium | reverse complement strand
CTTCTACCCGTTCAATGCCTTCAGATCATTGCTGGGGATCGCGGGCGGGGCTGAGGCGCCGACCTACGCTGAACTCTACTCCGGCGATTGGGCGCACCCAACATGTAGTGGGTGTCTGCGTTAACCGGATAGGCAAGCTTCGATCAAAAATCCAAGCATTTTTGGGTCGACATCAACGCCGAAACCTTTCGCTCGATTCGTCAGCTTATCACCGCCCATCATGTCACCATTGGCGGCGTGCTTTGCGGGCTGTCGGTGAAAATGGGCTTGTGGAAGCAGCGCTTCGCCCGGGGTGGTGGCGGGCCGAGCCGGCGGTTGGAGTTCGTGAAGTCCGAGATTCTGCCCGGCCTCCATCATATCAAACTGTTGGAAGACACGGGCCGTGCGATAAAAAGCTAACTCTCAGGCTCGGCTGAGAAATCGGTTGAGCAGGGTCAGCGCCGCGATGGTTGGTGGCAACGTTCCCGCGCGCACTCGCTCCTCAAGGCTGGGCAGGGCGGCTTTGATGGTTGGTTCCGCCCGGAAGGTATCGACCAGCGTTTCGCGAATCTCACTCCACATCCATGAGGCTGCTTGTTCGGCCCGGCGGGCGGCGAGCGTGCCCGCGTCGCCTTGGCTGGTGCGATAGCGATCGATGGCGGCCCAAACGTCTTCCAGGCCGGAGCCGGTCACGGCCGAACACATCAGCACCGGGGTTCGCCAATCGCCGGTCGCCGGGCGTAACAGGGACAATGCGTGCTGGTATTCCGCGACCGCGAGCCGGGCCGCCATCAAGAGGTCGCCATCGGCTTTGTTGACCACCACCAAGTCGGCCAGTTCGACGATACCCTTTTTGATGCCCTGCAATTCATCGCCGCCGCCGGGCAGCAGCAGCAACATGAACAGATCCACCATGTCGGCAACGGCGGTTTCCGATTGGCCCACGCCCACGGTTTCGGTCAGGATAACGTCGAAGCCGGCGGCCTCGCACAACAGCCCCGCCTCGCGGGTTCGGCGCGCCACGCCGCCCAAGGTCGCCCCGGCGGGAGAGGGGCGAATGAAGGCCTCGGGCCGGCGGGACAGATGCTCCATGCGGGTTTTGTCGCCCAAAATCGAGCCCCCGGTGCGCTGGGACGACGGGTCGATGGCCAGCACCGCAACCTTGTGGCCACGGTCGATGACGTATTGGCCAAACGCCTCAATGAAGGTGGATTTTCCAACGCCGGGCACGCCGGAAATGCCGATCCGCACCGCGCGGCCGGTGTCTGGCAGCAGGCTTTCCAGCAGCTCCTCGGCGTGGCGACGATGATCGGCCCGAGTTGATTCAACCAGGGTGATGGCCCGGGCCAGCGCCCGGCGTTCGCCGTTGCGGATCGCCGTTGCGAGGGCGGCACGATCAAAACTCATGACAGGTCATCCCGCTGTTCGATCCGTCTGGTGCCCGCAGCCATCTTCCGAGATGGTACGCCACGCGGGGAGGGCGATGCGGATCGCCGTGCCGCGCCGGGGGTGGCTGGTAACCGTCATTTGTCCCCCGTGCAACTCGGCCAAATGCCGCACCAAGGCAAGGCCGCGCCCGCCGCCGGCCGCAGCCTTGCGCGGTTGCCGAACCCCGACCGGCGCTGTGGGGGCGAGTGCCCGGTCGATGTAGTCTTGCGGCATCCCGACGCCGGTATCCAAAACTTCGAGGGCGAGGCCGCCGTTGGGCAAGGTCAAGGCCCGGCAGGTCACCATGCCGCCGGCCGGGGTGAACTTAAAAGAATTGGAGAGCAGATTGACCAGCATTTGGCTGACCGCGTGGTCATCGGCTTGGATCGGCATCTGTCGCGCCGTCACTTCAACCATGAGCTTTACGCCCGCGCGCTCGGCCTGTTCGCTTTCCACCCGGCAAACGGTGTGGACCACGAAGGCCAAGTCGATCCTCTGTTCTGCCACCACATAGTGCCCGGCCTGCACCTTGGAGATATCCAGCAGCTTGCGGATTACGGCCAGCAAGCTCTCGCCCGAGGTTTGGATATTGCGCGCATATTCTTTGTATTTGGCCGACCCCAGCGCCCCGAACAACTCGGCGCGCATGATCTCGCTGAAGCCGATGATGGTGTTGAGCGGCGTGCGCAGCTCATGGCTCATTTGGGCGACAAACGCGGTCATGGCGTGGGAGACGATCGAGGCTTGCTCCCGGGCCGACCCCAGCGCAGCCTCGAGCCGGCGGGCGGGGGTGATATCGCTGAAGGCCCAGGCGGTGTATTCCCGCTCGCCGCTTGCGTTGCCATAGCGCAGCAACGGCCGCCGCGTGATGAGCAGGGTTCGCTCCCCCCCGCCGGGGGTGATCAGGGCCGCTTCGATGTCAATGTCGGGCGCCGTGTTGGGGGGCGCCGTGATTGCGGCGGCATCGAGGCCCACCGCCGTTAAAATGGCGTCGATCGGTTGGCCGGTGAACGGATCGGGGCCGATGCCGAAGACCCGCCGGAAATCGCGGCTAACCACCTGGACCACCGGGGCCGTGCCGGGGCCGTCCCCGCCGACCACCAGCATACCCGAAACCGCACCAAGCAGCGCCCGGAGCAGCGGCTCGTTGGTGCCAAAGGGCGGCATCAGCGCCGCGAGGTCCGCCGCCAGTGTTTGCCCATCGCCGCCGGGGCTGTGAAGGGCGGCGGGCAACCCTTGCCAGACCGCAACCGCTTCCGGTTCCCACGATCGGCAATGCCCGACCACGGTTTCGTGCCAGGTGGCGGCACCGGAATTCCAAACCCTGTCCCGCACCCGCTCCCGCCGAAACGCCGCGATGGTGACCGGAACGTCGCCGGCCAGCGTCACCGCGAGTATTCCTGCCGCGTTTGCTCGGACTGCCGCATTTTCCGGCCCCAAAGAGGCCTCGGGGAGCAACGATGCCAGACTGTCCGCCACCAGCACCGTGCCCGCCGGTTGCACGCCGGCAAGAGCGGCCAGCCGGCGGACCCGCGCGCTATCGGGGGTTTGGCCGAAGCTGACGACGGTTTCCCCCGCCACCAGGGCCAGCCCATCGGCGGCGGCGAGGTCGAGCAGGCCGGGGTCTGCCGCCAGCAACTCGACCGCCGTGTTGCGAGCGTTCTTGCTTGCTTGTGCAACCGCAGAGAGCCGCTGAGCACCGTGGCGTTCGGTCAAAACGCGCTCGGCCTCGACAATCCGGGTCAGTGCGGCGGTGACGAACAGGGCCACGCCGGCCAGCATCTCCCGCTCTGCCGGCTCGATCGGCCGCACCGTTTCGTGGTGGCAGGCCAGAATGCCCCAAAGCTTGCCGGCCACGATCAGGGGTACACTCACGGCGGTGACCACGTTCCGGGCGCGCAAAAGGGTGAGCGTGGCCGGCGGCGCCGGGCGCAGACCGGTAAAGGTGAGATCGATGGCGTGCCCGGTGCGCGGGTTGAGCGGCGGAAGCAACGGCACCGGGTCGCCAAACGCATCGACGACGATGGTGGGTTGGTTCAGCAGAGCTTGGGTGCGATCCTCGGCCGAGAGTTCGCTGGCGGGAAAATGAACCCCGAGAAACGCGGTGGCGGTTGAGCGCCTAATCTCCGCGATCGCCTCCGAGGTGCCATCGTCCAGAAATTTGGTGATGAGGGTGCGGTCGAAGCGTCCCCGCTCCGCTGCCGCTTCAACCCCGGCGCGGGCGATTTCGTCGATGGTGGTTGCGGTGGCAAGATTGGTGGCCAACCGGGGCTCGTCTTCGATATCCGGCCCCTCGGCATCGTCATAGTTGACGTTGGCCGGCAGAAAATGTGGCGGTGGGGCCGGGGGCTCCAACTCCACCAGCAGCGCGCCATTGCAGCGCCGGACCGAGGCGTGGAGCCATTGCCCGTCGGCGCCGGTCAGGCGGACGCTGAGGGGGGCCGCGCGCAACAAGACCACCAGCTCACCCGGCAAGAGCGCCTCAAGCGGTTGTCCGAGTGCGGCTTGGGGCTCGACACCAAGGAATGCCCCAAGATTGGCGCTGGCTTGCTCAAGGGTCAGTTCGGGGGTATCGGCCAGCACCAACAGGGCGCCGTGGCCTTGTATGGCGGTGCCGGGACTAAAATGCGCCGGATCGGAGCACGCGCGAGCCGCCGCCTCCGTCCCTCGCTCTGCCTGCCGGTTCGGAGAGGTCATCCTGTCAGCCCTGGGTGAAGACCGCGCCCGAAGATCATATCAGAGCGGGGGCCTTGGAGCCACAGCAACTCCCCGCCCCGTCGCCCGATCCCGTGCGCCGACGGGTGCTTATGAGTGCGTCTGCTCGGTGAAGCGGATCGACTGAATTTTTCGCTGGAGAATTTCCGAGCGCAGCCGCAAGAGCACCACGGTGATAAAATAGGCGGTGAAGCCGATCACCATCACCAGCAGGGGCAGCAGCATCGAGCCATCGACGGCCGGGGCGCCGAGCCGGCTCACGCTGGACGGCTGGTGCAAGGTGTTCCACCAATCGACGGAAAACTTGATGATCGGGATATTCACCGCCCCCACCAACAGCAGGACATTGCCGGCCGCCGTACCCCGATTCTCGTCGTCGAAAGCGTTGACCAGCGCGATATAGCCGAGATAGAGGAAAAAGAGGATCAGCACACTGGTTAGCCGTGCATCCCAAACCCACCATGTTCCCCACATCGGTGCGCCCCACATGCTGCCGGTGATCAGGCAGACCGCAGTAAAGCCGGCTCCGATCGGGGCCGCCGCCTTTGAAAACAAGTCGGCCAGCGGGTGTTTCCACACCAGCCCGACGGCGGCGGCAATCGCCATGTTGCCGTATACAAACATCGACATCCAGGCGGCTGGCACATGCACATACATGATGCGCACCGCCTCGCCCTGTTGATAATCGGGGGGGGAGACCAGCAGCGCCAGCACAAACCCGGCGGTCAGGGTGAGCGCGGTAATCCCGGCGCTCCACGGCAGGACGGCGCTTGCCACGCGCAAAAAACGGGTGGGGTTGGCGAAGCGGTTCATTGGTAGTCCCTCGGCATGGCGGGCCGGCAGTTTTTGCTCAGATTGGCGAGATGGCTTAATAATAGGCCAATATCCAGTGGTTTGGTAAGCCATTTATGAAAACCGGCCGCCAGCCCGCGCGCCATGTCGGCCGGCACCGCCGAAGCGCTGAGGGCGATCACGGGAATTGCCCGCGTCCGTTCGTCGGCCTTCAGCCGGGCCAGCGCCTCGAAGCCATTGATGCCGGGAAGAAAAATATCCATCAGGATAATGTCGGGCCGCTGGTCGCGCGCCATCGAGAGCCCTTCCTGGCCGTTGCGCGCGGTGAAAAGCTGAACTGTGGGCACCGGCCGGAACAGCGCCTCGACCAGCCGGGTATCAACCGGGTTGTCCTCGATATAAAGGATGGAAAACGGCGGCAGCGCAGGGAGTGCGATGCTGTTATCATCATCCGTGATTTCGTCGAGGGCGATTGGCGAGGTGCCGGCGCGCGGCATATCCACCCAAAAGGTCGAGCCTTCGCCGGGACGGCTGCTGAAGCCGATGGCGCCGCCCATGAGTTCGGCCAGCTTGCGCGAGAGCGCAAGGCCGATGCCCGCGCCCTCCACCTCGCCAAATTCCGCGCCCAAGCGGTTGAAGCTCTGAAACAACTCGCCTTGCCGCTCGGGCGGGATGCCGGGGCCGGTGTCGGCGACGCTCACGCGCACCCAACCCGGCACCGGCGCCTCAACCCCCACCGTGACGCTGCCGTGAACACGATTGTATTTGATCGCGTTGGACAGCAGATTGGTAACGATTTGAGCCAGCCGGGTTCGGTCGGCCTGGATACTGAGGTTGCCCTGCCCGCCCGGCATGTAATGAACCTTGATTGCCTTGGCGTGAGAAAGCCCGCGCGTCCCCTTGATGGCGTCGAGAATGAAGCGATCGGCTTCAATGTCTTCGGTCTCCAGGGTCAGCCGCTTGGCCTCGATTTTGGAAAGATCGAGAATGTCGGGGATCATCTTCAGCAGATGGTCGCCGGCTTTGTGAATATAGGTAACGAACTCGTGTTGCTCGGCCATAAGCAACATGGTGTTGTCGCGCTCCAGCAGTTGCGAAAAGCCGATGATCGCATTGAGGGGCGAGCGCAACTCGTGGCTCATGTCGGTGATGAATTCGGATTTGGCGACGTTGGCGCGGGTGGCGAGGTCTTTTGCCACCTGCAACTCTTCCACCGCCCGCGATAACTCGCTGGTTTGCCGCCGTAAGAACCGTTCCCGCCGGGTCGCCGACGTAACATCGGTGATCTGGATGAGACAATAGCGCTCACCGGCCGTGCCAGGAATCGGCTTTACCGTAACGCTCTGATCGATGGCGCCGCCGCCTTCGGGCATCATCCCCGGCGCTGTCAGCGGAAACGGCCAGCGATTGAGAGATTGCGATAAAATGTGAGCGCGGCTGCTGGCGAGACAATCGGCGACCACCGCCGCCGCCCGGGGCGCCAGCCGTGTCCCAAACAAGTCGCACAAGGTTCGTCCGGCGGCCTCGCCCGCTTCAATACCGGAGTGGCGGACCATCCAGGCGTTCCAGCATACCACCCGGCCGGCGTTGTCGAGCACGATAATTCCGAGATCGGCCAGATCGACCCCGGCAAGTAACCAAGCGGCGGCCCCAAGTCTGGCGGAAACGCCTCGAGGTGCCGCTGCGGTCATGATTTGGGTCCGGTCACGGCGTCGTAGTGATCCACCAATTTTTCAACCGCCGCGCCAAAAGCGTCCGCCGCCGGAACGTCGAGCACGAACAGAATGTTTCCCCGCATGTTGAGACGCTTAACCGTAAAGTCGATGCGTAGGAAGATCACATACCATTCAGGCTCTAACAGCAGCGACTTGATCATGGTTGCCGGGTCGGATTCGAAGTAAAGCGGCAACGAGTTGGTTATTTCCTGCTCCAGCATGTCGGCGATGCAAGAGAGGCAGGCGTTGAGAATAATGTTGCCGACCTCTAGCAGCGCTTCCCGCTCCAGCTCGGTCATGGTCTCGATCGGCGATGGCTCCGCCAGCAAGATACGCACCAACTCCAAGCTTTCTCGCG
>CAIZDL010000156.1 GCA_903931735.1 uncultured Rhodospirillales bacterium | reverse complement strand
TTGACCCACCCCATGTTTTCCAAACTGCTCGGCTTCCTGTCGGCCGATATGGCCATCGATCTCGGAACTGCCAACACGCTGGTGTACGTGAAGGGGCGGGGTATCGTCCTCAACGAGCCATCTGTGGTGGCCATCGCAACCGTGCGCGGACGCAAGCAAGTGCTGGCGGTTGGCGACGAAGCCAAAATGATGCTCGGGCGCACCCCTGGCAACATTCAGGCCATCCGCCCCCTGCGCGACGGCGTGATCGCCGACTTCGAAGTCGCGGAGGAAATGATCAAACATTTCATCCGCAAGGTTCACAATCGGCGCAGTTTCGCCAGCCCGCAGGTGATCATCTGCGTGCCCTCCGGCTCCACCGCCGTTGAACGACGCGCCATTCAGGAATCGGCCGAGTCGGCCGGTGCCCGCCGAGTCTTCCTGATTGAGGAGCCAATGGCGGCGGCGATCGGCGCCGGCCTGCCCGTCACCGAGCCCACCGGCTCAATGGTGGTGGATATCGGTGGCGGCACCACCGAAGTGGCGGTGCTCTCCCTTGGTGGCATCGTCTATTCGCGCTCGGTGCGGGTTGGCGGCGACAAGATGGACGAGGCGATTATCGGCTACATCCGCCGCAGCCACAATCTGCTGGTCGGCGAGGGCTCGGCCGAACGAATCAAAAAAGAAATCGGCTCCGCCTGTCCGCCCGAAGACGGCGAAGGGCGAATCATGGAGATCAAAGGTCGCGATCTCATGAACGGCGTGCCCAAAGAACTGATCATCTCCGAGCGCCAAATCGCCGAGAGCTTGGCCGAACCGGTCAGCGCGATCATCGAAGCGGTTAAGGTCGCTCTCGAACACACCGCCCCCGAACTCGCCGCCGATATCGTTGATAAGGGCATCGTGCTTACCGGTGGCGGCGCGTTGCTTGGCAACCTCGACTATGTGCTTCGCCATGCCACCGGCCTCCCGGTCTCCATTGCCGACGATCCACTGAGCTGTGTTGCATTGGGGACAGGGCGGGCCCTCGAAGAAATGAAGACTTTGAGAAACGTCTTGGTCTCGATGTATTGATCCTGTACCCTCGGTTTGGGGAATATCCGTTTCAGATCGGGCCGGTCGGCGAGACCCGCCCGATCTGAGTATGAGAGTCCAGAGATCACCGCGGACACCTGTCGTGAAACCTCGTGGCGCCAGACCGATGGCTCGCCTGACGGCGCTGAAAGCGCTGATCCAGCGGTTTTCGTTCCTGTTGCTGTTAATGGCCTCGGTCGCACTGATGATGCTCAGCCGGATGGACCCGGCGTTTGTCGAGCACGCCAGGGCCCGGGTGATGGATGGCTTCGTACCGATTCAAGAGGCGATCTCCCGGCCGGCCGCAACAGCGGCACGCGTGGTCGAGGTTTTCGTCGACATTGCCGAAGTTTATAAAGAAAACAAGCAACTCCGCCAGGAAAACGCGCGCCTGCTGCAATGGAAGCAGGCAGCGTTGCGACTGGATGCTGAAAACGGTAGCCTACGCTCCCTGCTCCATTATCGCCCTGAGCCGAAGACCTCGTTTATTTCGGCCCGGGTTATCGCTGCTCCCGGCGGCGCTTTTTTGCGCGATATTGTCGTCACTGCCGGCCGGCGCGAAGGGGTTCACCGCGGTCAGGCTGCCGTTGCCGGGGCTGGCATGGTTGGCCGGGTGGTGGAGGTTGGGGAATGGTCATCGCGGGTGCTATTGATCACCGACATTAACGCCCGCGTGCCGGTCGTCCTCGATACCTCGCGCCAACGCGCCGTGCTGGCCGGTGACAATTCCGATCAGCCGCGCCTGATTTACCTGCCGCTCGACGCCCCGGTTTCGGTTGGCGACCGGGTGGTAACCTCGGGCGATGGCGGCTTGTTTCCCGCCGGCCTGCCGATTGGCGTCGTTTCTTTTGTCGGCGACCACAACATCGTTAAAGTCCAGCCGATGGTCGATATGGGGCGGTTGGAGCACGTCCAGTTAATCAATTTCGGCCTTCCCGGCGGCCTTGCTGGCGAGGCGGAGCGCCTCACGAGCCTAAAGTGAACGCCACAATCTGGCAGCGGTTGGACCAGATCGGTCGCAGTCTCGCCCCGGCCGCAGTCACGCTGATGCTGGTGCTGTTGGGCATGGTGCCGTTGTGCCTGCCCGGCTGGGATAAGGTTGCGCCCTCTACCGCGTTGATGTCGGTCTATTACTGGTCGATTCACCGGCCCGACCTGCTGCCCCCCAGCGCCGCCTTTGGCATTGGCCTGCTCCAAGACTTGCTGGCCGGCACGCCGCCGGGAATGACCGCGCTGGTTCTGGTCTCCTGCCATTTGGTGGTTGAAACCCAGCGCGCCTTTTTCCTCGCCAATGCCTTCTTGATTTTATGGCTCGGGTTTGGCTTCATGGCCTTTGGGGCGGCGCTGTTGCAGGGGCTCCTATACTCGGTCTTTTACCAAACCCTGGTTCCGATGCAAATTCCACTGGTACAAGCGGCGGTAACACTGGTGTTGTTTCCTCTTTTCGCCTCCTTGTTTATCAGCGTTCATCGCGCGTTCTTAAAAGAGATTTAGGCAGACTGATGACTTTCGGCGCTGGCACGGCGAACCGCGACACCGACCGCTATCGCACGCTTACGCGGCGGGTGATGGTGCTTGGCGGCATCAAGCTTGGCCTGCTATCAACGCTGGTCGCGCGCATGTACTACCTCCAGGTTGTTCAATCGGCGCGCTACACTATGCTCGCCGACGAAAACCGCATTAGTATGCGGCTGGTTGCGCCCTCGCGCGGGGTGATCACCGACCGTCTTGGGGTGCCGTTGGCAGTCAACCAACAAAATTACCGGGTCGTTTTGGTTCAGGAGCGGACCCGCGACGTTGAGGCATCGCTCAACCAGTTGGCTCAAATCGTCCCGCTGTCCGAAACCGACCGTCGGCGCATCATGCGCGAGCTTCAGCGCAAACGGCGCTTCGTGCCGGTGACCGTTCGCGAAAACCTGACTTGGGATCAAGTATCGCAAATCGAGATCAACACCCCCGATTTGCCCGGCGTCTCCATCGAAGTTGGCGAGATTCGCAATTACCCCTTCGGCATCGCCACTGCCCATATTTTGGGCTATGTCGGACAGGTTTCCATGTCGGAAATTCAGGGCGACCCCGTGCTGTCGCTGCCTGGTTTTCGCATTGGCAAGGCCGGTATTGAAAAGTTTTGGGAAAAGGATCTGCGCGGCGTTGCGGGGACCAGCCAGCTTGAGGTCAACGCCGTTGGCCGGGTCATCCGCGAGCTATCGCGCAACGAAGGCCAACCGGGCCGGGAACTCACCCTCACCCTCGATATCGCGCTTCAACAGTTTTGCCAAAAGCGCTTGGCCGACGAACTTAGCGCCTGCGCCGTGATCATCGATGTTCACACCGGGGGCATTTACGCCATGGCCTCCAACCCCAGCTTCGATCCCAACCGCTTTTCCACCGGGATCAACGCCGAGTTGTGGGAAGAATTACTGGCCAACCCCACCGCACCCCTCGCCAACAAAACATCCGCTGGGCAATACTCTCCAGGCTCAACTTTTAAAACCGTCGTCGCCCTGGCCGCTCTCGAGGCAGGCTTGGTCGGGCCACATCATTCCGTCTTCTGCCCGGGGTGGATGGATCTTGGCGATCATCGCTTCCATTGCTGGAAAAAGGGCGGCCACGGCACCGTCGACATGTACGACGCCCTTCGCCAGTCTTGCGATACCTTCTTTTACGACCTCGCACGCCGGCTCGGCATCGACCGCATTGCCGAAATGGCCCACCGCTTTGGACTTGGGGAACCGGTAGGGCTCGACATGCCGGGCGAACGGCCGGGCCTAATGCCCACCCGCGCCTGGAAGCAAGCGAACCTCGGCACCCCCTGGCAACAAGGCGAGAGCTTGGTCGCCGCAATCGGCCAGGGATATGTGCTGGCAACCCCGCTGCAACTCGCGGTAATGACCGCACGCTTGGTCAATGGCGGCTACGCCGTCAAACCTCATCTGGTAAAGCAGGTCAAGCAAGGAGCCAGCGAACGAACCATGTGGCCGGCGATCGGGGTTCAAAAGCAAAATCTCGACGTGGTGGTGCAAGGGATGAACCTCGTGGTCAACCACCAGCACGGCACCGCCTATCGTGCCCGAATCACCGAGCCGGGATTCGAAATGGGCGGCAAGACCGGAACCTCCCAGGTGCGCCGCATCACCATGGCCGAGCGCTCCACCGGCGTGGTGAAAAACGAGGACCTCCCCTGGCGCGAACGCGACCACGCGCTTTTCATCGCCTTTGCCCCAGTCGACGCCCCCCGTTATGCCGTGGCGGCGGTGGTCGAGCATGGCGGCGGCGGCTCTGCGGTGGCAGCGCCCATCGTCCGCGATATTTTGTTAGAATGTCAAAGGCGCGACCCCGCCCGGTCCTCCTCCAGCGCCGCCGACCGGACAACGCCAGAGTGCTGCGACAGTCACGGCTGACCACCCAACGTCACGGGCTCCTAACCTAGTGTTCTGACCGCGACGAACGATTCCCTTGCCGGTGCGAATCTGCGATTTTAGTCGCACACTTGAGGGGTGTTACCCGGTATTACAGTTATAATTATCCTGCCACAGCCAGAATTAAGCTACCACGAACAGCGGGATATCCCAGGCGATCCGGGGCTTTTCGGAGATGGCTTTCTGAGCTGAAGCCCTCTCCGGTTGTCGATCGTGAGCGCGGCGCCGTGACCAGCGAGGGGGTACGCCACCTTCCCCGTAAGAGTTGGCCTTTCGGCAAACCCAACCGGACGTGCGGATTTCCCGGTTGCCAGTATGATCACGGCGAGGCCAGCCTAACACGTTACGGCCCCGATTTATGGTCCTTAAGCTCGGGAGCGATCCCATTTCGGACCATCCGCACATAGCGCCCGGTGCATCCCGCAGCGCTTCCATCAGACAGGCGGCCGGCATCGCGCCGATCAGTTCGACGAGATCGCGGACATTGGCATAAAGGGGTAGTTGGCGGCGGCACATGGCTTTCCCGATCAGAGCCAGGGTGTCATGATCATTTCGGCCGTACCGGCCCACTCATTGGAGATCGGCACCGACTGCGGAACCGGCGGACTGCCGGTCTCGACGGTGATAATGCGGGTCTCGTTCTTGACCACCTGACGGGCCTTGGCTTCAAGCTCGGCCGGAACCACAAGGTGGGTCGGAATGACACCCATCTTGTCGCCGTTTTCCTTGCGGATACCAATCATCTGCGCCCGCATGGCCGCGTAGTTGTCGTGGGTCAGATCGGCGTTGCTGCACGCGGCGAGTTGCCAAAGCGCGAAGCCGGCATTGACCCGCGCGTCGACACCGTAGATGTATTCATCCTTCGTGAAAACGTGATGATCCTGCGGATTGGTAACCGACCGAAACATGTATGGCTTGCGGGTCTGAAAGACCATCGGCTTGATTGGTCGGCTGGAGTCGACCAGATACCACGAGGGACCACCGCCGGCTTGGTAATTGCTGACGGCGATTATTCCCCGTTCGGTTTCGATTGGGTGGGTTTCGCAGAAAAACGGCACTCCGTCGTAACAAACAGCCGTTTTACCTTTCGACCATAGCTCATACACGATCTTGTCGGGGTGTTGTTTGGCATTTTGCCCCATCATTGTGAACATTTGGCCATATATGCCGTACTGATTATCCTCGATATCGGATACCGGGACGGAGATATTGCTTTCAAAGCGCTTGTTCTCGATCGCGAACGCCTGAGCCAGCAGATTGTTGATGATCCGGTCGCCCAACCATTCACGAAGCTGGGGCACCGCGTTCATAAACGGGTACTTCTCGGTTCCCGTGGTGCTGATCACGTCCATGGCCAGGGTCTTCTAGGTGCTCGGAGCACCCTCAAAACCGACGTTAAACGACGTTTTATAGGCGATAAAAACATCGGTCAGCGATTGCGGGGTAATAAGCATGATCAGCTATCCTGAAGGTTCCGCGCGAAGGCGCTGGTGGGCAGGTTGAAGTTGCGACAGAGGGCGATCTGGTTATCGCTCAAGCCGCTATCGTTGATTTTGATCGGGGGGCGGGGGCTGGAAAACGGGGCTGGTTTAACGATCTGCGGCGCGACGCGCAGAAACTCTCCAAAGCCTGCGGGATCAGTTCGGCATGTGGCAATGGCCCAATCCTTCAGGGCGGGGCTGATCTGACCGGCCATTATTCCGTCGCGAACCATGGTCGAGACGGTGGCCTCGATCGCTTCGGCTTCGTTGGCGGCAAGGCGTTGAGCCATGGCCGCCATCGTACCGGAGGCGGGAGGCTGACCCCTGGAGGCACATGCCGCAGGGGCGCCGTTATCACCGGCACCGTGTGAGCCGGTCAAAGGAATAAATAGTTCACCGGAGCTATTCCTGCCGGCAAAATGGTCATGGGGTTTAACCGGAATAGTTCCGGGGGGAATTGATAGGAGATGGATTATGTCGAGGGGCGTAAGGCCGCAAAGTGCCGGCAAGTCAATGGTTGCCAGATTGGCGAAAAGCCCTGCGGCCGTCGAGGGGGTACGCCACCTTCCCCGTAAGAGTCGACTTTTGGTCCACCCAACCGGACGTGCGAATTTCCCGGTTGTCAGGACGGCCGCAGCGATATTGATTGTGCGCCGGTTCGGGTGGCGGATCAAGATCGGCGGCGACTCTCCCGACTTGCACGGCCAGGATATCGCCAGAGCCGCGCCAGAGTCTTAAATTTCATCTTAAATAAAATCGGAGCCATCGGAGTGGCCGAAAAATTTCGGGCCACTCCTTGAGCTTCCCACGAGGTTATCGGGAGTTGGCTCTTTTCCGGTAGGGGCCAACCCCGCGTACCTTTTGATGGTAGCGGTGGAGAACAGAGCGGGAGGGCGCGCGC
>CAIZDL010000155.1 GCA_903931735.1 uncultured Rhodospirillales bacterium | reverse complement strand
TGGCTCGTTGAGGACGATACCCCGCCCCTTCACGTACACCAGCGTGTTGGCAGTTCCGAGATCGATGGCCATATCGGCCGACAGGAAGCCGAGCAGTTTGGAAAACATGGGGTGGGTCAACTCTTCATCGGGTTGAAGCGTGATTCAGAGGCAGGGTCGATCGGCGTGGAAACCCCGCACCTCAATCCTAGTCAGTCTCCATAGAGCAACATGGTGAGGCACTCAAGCAAAACCGCTCACCCGGCTATCGAGGCCGCATTCAGTGCGGTTCGCCTGCGCTTTACCAACAGCTTGTTGAGGGCGTGGATGTAAGCGCGGCAGGAGGCAACCAGGGTGTCGCTGTCGGCGCCCCGGCCAACGACGCCCCGATCCACGTCTTCAAGGCGGACCGTGACTTCGGCCTGGGCGTCGGTGCCAGCGGTCACCGCATGAACCTGATAGAGGCCAAGCCGGGCATCATGCGGATATAACGCTTTGATCCCATTGAAAATTGCATCCACCGGACCGTTGCCGGTCGCGCTATTGGAGCACTCAACGCCGTCGATCAGCAGCACCAGATCGGCCCGTTGCGGCCCCTTGGTGCCGGCCAAAACTTCGAGCGAAACCAGCTTGACGACATCTTCGGCATGGCCGATCTGGTCATCCACCAGGGCGATCAGGTCTTCGTCGAAAATTTCTTTCTTTTTGTCGGCCAACAGCTTGAAACGTTTGAATGTTTCATCAATTGCGGCATCGTCGAGGGCGTAGCCGAGTTCCGAGAGGCGGGCGCGAAAGGCCGCGCGTCCCGAATGCTTGCCCATCACCAGCCCGCCCCGGTCGGCAGCGGAGCGGACCAACCCGACCGACTCCGGCGTCATGATCTCATAGGTCCCGGCGTGCTTCAGCATTCCGTCCTGATGAATCCCCGACTCGTGGGCAAAGGCGTTGGCGCCGACGATCGCCTTGTTGGGCTGGACGACAAAACCGGTGATCGCCGAGACCAGCCGCGACGCCTTCATGATCGCTTCAGACTGAATGCCGGTGCTGAAGGGCAGCTTATCGTGCCGGGTGCGCAGGGCCATGACGATTTCCTCAAGAGCGGCGTTGCCCGCGCGCTCGCCCAGGCCATTGATGGTGCACTCGATTTGCCGCGCCCCGCAGCGCACCCCGGCCAGCGAGTTCGCCACCGCCAACCCCAGGTCGTTGTGGCAATGAACCGAGAGAATCGCCCGGTCGATGTTGGGCACCCGGGAGCGGAGCATGGTGAACAGGGCGCCATATTCTTCCGGCACGCCGTAGCCAACGGTATCGGGGATATTGATGGTGGTGGCTCCGGCCGCTATTGCTGCTTCAACGCACCGACAGAGGAAATCATGCTCGGTACGCGAGCCATCCTCGGCGCTCCATTCCACGTCGTCCACCAGCGATCGTGCATAGGCGACGCTCGACGATACCGCCTCTAGCACCTGCGCCGGTTCCATTTGAAGCTTGAACTTCATGTGTAGCGGGCTGGTGGAAATGAAGGTGTGGATACGCTTTTTCTCGGCAAACTCAAGAGCTTGGGCGCAGCGGTCGATATCCTTGCGGTGGGCGCGGGCGAGGCCCGCTATGGTCGAGCGCCGGACAACTTTGCCGATCTCGCGCACGGCCTCGAAATCACCGTCGGAGGCAATGGGAAAGCCGGCCTCAATGACGTCGACTCCAAGCTCCTCCAGCGTTTTGGCCAAACGCAGCTTTTCCTCGAGGTTCATTGAGGCGCCCGGCGATTGTTCGCCATCGCGCAGTGTGGTGTCGAAGATCACGATGCGTTGGTCTGCGAGCCGTTGGTCTGGGGGCTGCTGAGCCGAAGCGGGGCCGGTGGCGGGCGAAGTGGTGGCGGCGGACATGGGCGAATACCTGATAAGGAATAGGTGAGGGGAGCGATCAGTACTTCACAGGGGCTCCGGAATCGCCGGTTGGCGGTTTAAGCGCGCACTCCCCTGTTTCGGAGAGATAACTATATGTTCCTGTGCTTGAATTCATGTTCTGAACCCGCAGTATTCTTTTATATTCAGCGGTTCGCCGGTTTATGGTAATTTCGATATCGTGGATATTGTAAACACCGCTGCTTAATGTTCCAGTCTTGATTTCGGTGGAAAGTAAGATGTAGTAGTCGCTCGATATGTTGGTCCGGTATTTTTCGGAAAATGTAATCAGGTTTCCCCGTTTGTCGGTGCGATAATCAACGTTGGCCATGGCGTTATCGGTATCGATAACCATCGTCCAACTGCTTCCGGCCGAAAAATAGTTTAGGAGCGTCCCGCCCTCCAACTGCATCCCTTCGCCGGTTTTGGCGAGGCATTGCAGGGTGAGCGCTTGGGGGGCCATGTCTTGGGCTTGCGCGCGGGCGTTGGAGACCGGCGCCGCCGCGAGGGCAAGCGGGGCCGCAGCGAGGGCCAACAGAAGCGAGCGGAAGGGGCTTGGTGGCGCGGGCAACAGCATCTACGACCTCACCGTTCGGGCAGTGCCGTTTGATGATAGTACAGACGGGGTGTCGCCCGCCAGCGGGCCGCCAATCCAGGTGACGTGGCCCATTTTGCGGCCGGGTCGGACCTCGCGTTTGCCATAAAGGTGCAGGCGGGCCGCCGGCGCTGCGGTCAACTCAGACCAGCGATTGACCTCGGCGCCGATCAGGTTTTCCATCGTGGCGCAGCAGAGGTGATCGGTGGGGCCGAGGGCGAGGCCGCAGACGGCGCGCACCAACTGCTCAAACTGGCTGGTGGCGGCGGCGTCCATGGTCCAGTGGCCGGAATTGTGCGGCCGGGGCGCAAGCTCGTTGACCAGCACCCGGCCATCGGGGCAGACGAACATCTCCACCGCGAGCAGCCCGATCACGCCGAGCGCTTCGGTGATGCGGCGGGCGATGGCCTCGGCTTCGGCCGCCACGCGCGGTTCAATGCGCGCGGGCACGATGGTGCGGGCAAGGATGTGGTTTTCGTGCTGGTTTTCGACGGCGGGATAGCTGCGCATGGTGCCATCGGCGGCGCGCGCGACAATCACCGAAATTTCGCAGGTGAACTCCACAAAGCCCTCAACCACGGCGTCGAACGCCTTGCCCTGCGAAAGCTCGTGCCAGGCGGCGTCGATATCGGTGGCCGTGTCGATCCGGGCCTGCCCTTTGCCGTCGTAGCCGAGGCAGGCGGCTTTCAACACCGCCGGGCGGCCCAACTCATCGATGGCGGCGGCGACGTGGGTGGCAAAGTGGGCCGCTCGCCATGGGGCGGTGGCGATTCCGAGGTGATTGATGAAGGTCTTTTCCCGGATACGGTCGCGGGTTACGGCGAGCACGGCGGCACCGGGGCGGACCGGCACCAACCGGGCCAGCAAGGCGACGGTCTCGGGCGGCACGTTTTCCCACTCCAGGGTCACGACATCGACCGAGGCCGCGAAGGCGGTGAGGGCGGCTTTGTCGGAAAAATCAGCAACGGTGGCAACCGCGCTCACGTCGGCGCACGGGCTGTCGGCCTCGGGCGTGTAAACATGGGTTCTGTAGCCAAGCCGGGCCGCGGCAAGGGCCGTCATGCGACCAAGCTGGCCACCGCCGAGCATTCCGAGGGTCGATCCTGGCGGGATGATGAGAGGGGGCATAAGGGGCTAGGAGGCGGGAGTCTCGGGGGTGAGGGCGACAGCGCCGGTTTGGCGCGTCCGCCAGTGATCGAGGGCGTCGGCCACAGTCTTGTTGCCAAGGGCGATCACGCTTGCGGCAAGCAGCGCCGCGTTGATGGCGCCGGCCTTGCCGATGGCCAAGGTTCCCACCGGAATTCCCGCCGGCATCTGGACGATGGACAACAAGCTGTCCATCCCCTTGAGGGCATGGCTCTCGACCGGCACGCCAAAAACCGGCAGCGGCGTTAGCGCGGCAACCATGCCCGGCAGGTGCGCGGCGCCGCCGGCCCCGGCAATGATTACGCAAAGCCCGCGCGCGCGCGCCGAGCCGGCATAGTCGTAAAGCCGTTGGGGCGTGCGGTGGGCCGAGACGATTCGGGTCTCGAAGGGAATGCCAAGGGCGGCGAGGGTTTCGGCCGCGTGGCCCATGGTCGTCCAGTCGGACTGGCTCCCCATGATAACGCCCACCACAGGCTGGGCGGCGGAAATGCTGTCGGATGCGGGCACGGGCGGGAGTCTCGTGATGTCAGGCGGCGATGGGCGCGTGGGTGCGTGGATGCGAGGGGGGGGGAGGGGCAAAATAGCGCAACAGGATGCTTACGCGATAATGTCTGGAAGAAGCTCGCTCTCCAGCCGGGTGATCTGGTCTTTTAGCGCCAGTTTGCGCTTTTTCAAGCGCTGCATCTGGAGCTGGTCATAGGGCGCCTCATCGGCGATGCGGTTGATCACGTCGTCGAGGTCCCGGTGGTCTTGTCGCAGA
>CAIZDL010000154.1 GCA_903931735.1 uncultured Rhodospirillales bacterium | reverse complement strand
GGCAGAACCCGAGCGGGGCGGTAGAGGATGGGACCGCCTATTCGGGGGCGAATTCTCCGCGGTGGTGGTAGGCGTCAGTGACCCGGGCCAGGATGGCGTTCCAATGCTGCAAGGTGCCGGCGGTGCCCCAGAGCATGCTGTCGGGATCGGCGCCGATGTGGTTGTCCGCCATCGCCTGAAGCTCGGCGACGTGGCCCCGAAAGACGTCCATCTGCTTCATGAACTCGGCCAGACTGGCTTGCTGGCTCTTCTGGGTGCGGGTGCTGCTCATCATCCGGTCTCCTGTCTGGCGGGGCGTGTTTCCCTGCGCGTGATGGACCATTCGCTCTGTGCCGCGGCAAAGCCAAGCTCGGTTACCGCGTTGATTGTTATTAATTTCAGCAGGCTTGGATCATCGTCATGGCCATGGGTCGCAAGCCGAAGCCGACCCATCTGAAGCTGGTCACCGGCAATCCGGGCCGGCGCCCGCTGCCAGCCGTCGAGGCGCAGGCGGTGCCGTCCCTGCCGTCCCCGCCGCCACATCTGAGCGATGACGCCAAGGTGGAATGGGGCCGGGTCTCCGAGGAACTCTTCAAGATCGGCCTGCTCTCCGGCATCGATCGCGCCAGCCTCGCCGCCTACTGCCAGGCCTATGGCCGATGGGCCACCGCCGAGCGGGCGATTGCCGAGATGGGCAAGCGTGACCTGCTGACCGGCGGACTGATGATCAAGACCAGCAACGGCAACGCCATCCAGAACCCGCTGGTGGGCACCGCCAACAAGGCGATGAGCGACATAGTGCGCTACGCCGCAGAATTTGGGATGACGCCCAGTGCCCGCAGCCGGATCATCGCCGCGCCGCCGGGCGACCAAGAGACGGACCCGGCCGCCGCCTATTTCGCCTGACGATCCCGCCACCGCCTGGGCACAGGACGTCATCGCCGGACGCGTCGTCGCCGGGCCGCATGTCAGGAACGCCTGCCGGCGCCACCTCGACGATATCGCCCACGGAGCAAAGCGCGGGCTGACCTGGGACCTGGCCGCGGCAATGCGTGCGATCAATTTCTTCCCGGTGGTGCTGCGCCTGAACGGCGGCCAATTCGAGGGACGGAAGTTCGACCTGCATCCCTCGCAGGCCTTCCGCATCGGCTCGCTGTTCGGCTGGAAGCAGGCGGACGGGACGCGCCGGTTCCGCCGTTTCTACGACGAGGAAGGCAAGGGCAACGGCAAGTCGCCGCTGCTGGCGGGGATCGGGCTCTATTGCCTGCTGGCCGACGGCGAGGCCCGCGCCGAGGTCTATGCCGCCGGCTCGAAGAAGGATCAGGCCATGGTGCTGTTCCGCGACGCGGTAGCGATGGTGGATCAGTCGCCGGCACTGGCGGCACGGCTCACCAAGTCGGGCGGCAATCCGGTGTGGAACCTCGCCGACCTCAGGACTGGCAGCTTCTTTCGGCCGATCTCGTCCGACGAAGGGCAATCCGGCCCGCGGCCGAGTTGCGCGCTGTGCGACGAGGTGCACGAACATCGCGACGCACGGACGGTCGAACTGCTGGAGCGCGGCTTCAAATGGCGCCGCCAGCCATTGCTGGTGATGGCCACCAACAGCGGCACCGACCGCAACTCGATCTGCTGGCAGGAACACGAGCACGCCGTCCGCGTCGCCGCCGGCACCAGGACGCCGGATGCCGATTTCACCTATGTCGGCGAGGTCATCGACGACGAGACGTTCTCGTTCGTCTGCACGCTCGACGCCGACGACGACCCGCTGAACGACCCATCCTGCTGGATCAAGGCGAACCCGCTGCTCGGCGTCACCGTGACCGAGGCCTATCTCGCCGGCGTGGTCCGGCAGGCCAAGGC
>CAIZDL010000153.1 GCA_903931735.1 uncultured Rhodospirillales bacterium | reverse complement strand
CGATGCCGTCGGTTGGCGAAGCACTTTGAGAACCTGACCAAATCGGCACTCGCGTTTCTACGCCTCGCCTTGATCCGCCTGATGCTCCGACGCCTCGCGCGGACGCCAGCCTAGCAAGAACCATTCCGGACAGACTCTGAGAAGCGGCGGCAACCGCCTGGGCGTTCGACTCGGCCTCGCTGACTTCACGGACCACCAGATCAATCTGATTATTCGTGGCGTCGACCATTCCCTTCATAGATTCGGCCGTATCGGCCATCGACTGCGACGACTCCGCCAAAGTATGGAACACGCCAGAAACACTAGAACCAAACATGTCGATGAGTTCTTCGGATTCCTGCTGGCGGCGCCGTTCGGCTTCGATTCGCTGCTTTTCAGCCGCATCCAACCGCTGTTTGTCGATCGCGTTTATTTTGAACACTTCGACCGCCCGGGCCATTTCCCCGATCTCGTCCCGGTTATCCCGGGCGGGAATCTCCACGGTTACATCGCCATGAGCCAAGCGCCCCATAACGGCGGTCATCGCGCCGATCGGGCGCACAATCGACCCCGCGACCACAAAAGCGCACAGAAAGCCAAGAAAAATTGCCATCCCCGACATTCCGGTTGCGGTTTTTTGCTGAGTAGCAACCGACTGGATTGTCTGCGTCCCCAAAGCATCGATCGCTGATAGTTGCGATTTGCGAACCTTTGTTGAGAGGTCGCCGATTTTTCCGGCAATCACACTATTTTCTTTATTCGTTAACCGATCCACTTCAAGCGTGACCGTTGCCGCATCTTCGAAAGCTTTAACATAAATCTTGCCATCTTCGATCGCTTTCTTTGTCCGTGCAATATTGGCCGGAATTTCAAGGTGCGGCAGCAACTCGGTGACGCGCGCGGCAAACTCCCGGGCTTTCGCATGGACCTTTTCCGCCAACTTTTCGTCTGGGACCGCTAAAAACTTCACCGCATTCAGTCGAGACACCATCAAAGCTTCTTGTGCCATGCCGGCGCGGGCGGCGTTGTCGTACTTTTCCGCGGCGAAGGCCGTGGCCATGATATCTGTTAGCGTTTCCCGGATACTCAGACCAATTGGATTCATCCGGCCTTCGACATCTTCTTTTAGTTGGGCGCGCAGCTCAATGATTTTAGCAAAATTTCCAAGATATGCCTCAAAGAGACTCCTGATTTCTTCCAGCATTGCTTTGCGTTCGGAATTACGGGCGGATGATATTGCGGTCGCAATATCCTTTCTCAGCTCAGTTTCAACCTCGCGAATACGGAAAAGCGCCTGCTCATCACCATTGCCGCCCGTGAACAACAATACATTTCGGCGTAATCCGGTGATATTGCGATCAATCATCATTACACGAACGGTATTATCGGAAACGCGGTCGAACTCCTGCACATTTCCGCCAATGCTTTCCAAGGCAAAATAACCCAGTACGGTGACTGCCGTGAGAAAAACCAAAATTAGCCCATAGCCGCCCCAAATGCGCGTTCTAATCGACAAACTTGAAATATTCAACATGATCACCCCTTCTACCCAGAAAAATCCAGCCGGTTCAGCACACCCAAAACGCCCACTTTAATCTTTGGTGTTGCGCACTCGGCCCGCACCCTTAGGCTAGCTGTTTCACAGTACTTTACAATGCCCGAGCTTCGAAACCAAAATTCAAGCCAAGGCCGTAGAAAATTCTGCCTGCCGCCGCTTAAACCTGCGTCTGGCACGTCACACCCAGCCTGCCGACCGCCGGATGCGCTGGTTGTCAGCTTGCGCGGCTGGCCTGGGGCTGGCAAGCTGCCGCCAAAGACTGGCTCCCTTGAGAGCCCGACCATTTTGGGGGAAGATCCAATGCGCGCGGTTTTATGCCAAGGCTGGGGCGGGCCGGCATCGCTTACCATCATGGACATTCCGGAGCCGTCAGCCGGACCGGGGCAGGTTCGCCTCAAAGTCGCCGCCGCTGGGCTGAATTTTGCCGACATTTTGATGATTGCCGGTAAGTATCAGGAAAAGCCAAAATTCCCTTTTTCTCCAGGCCTTGAAGTCGCCGGCACTGTTCTTGACGTTGGCCCTGGTGTTAGCGGCATTATTCCCGGGCAAAGGGTAATGGCGGTCCTCGACCACGGTGGATTTTCCGAGCAGGTTCTCGCCAGGGCGGAAGATGTATTTCCAATCCCGCAATCTATGGACTTTATTACTGCGGCTGGGTTTCCGATCGCTTATGGAACATCGCATATTGCGTTATGGGAACGCGCGAACCTCAAGGCTGGCGAGACCTTGTTGGTTCATGGTGCGGCGGGCGGCGTTGGCCTGACTGCCGTTGAAATCGGCAAGGCGCTGGGTGCCACCGTGATTGCCTCGGCCAACGGCCAGGAGCGGCTGGCGGTGCCGGCGGCCCACGGGGCCGACCACCTGATCGACACCAAAACCGAAGATATCCGTAGCCGGGTTCGGGAATTAACCGATAACCGGGGCGTCGATGTGGTTTATGACCCGATTGGCGGCGAGATTTTTGACAAAAGCTTGCGCTCGATCGCCTGGGGTGCGCGCTTGTTGACGATCGGGTTTGCCAGCGGCACCCCGCCCCAAATTCCTGCCAATATACTTTTGGTCAAGAATTGCGCCGCAATTGGCCTCTACTGGGGCTCTTATCGCCGCCACGCCCCGATGCTGGTTGGTGAGAGCTTTCGACAACTTTTTTGCTGGTTCGAAGACGGAAAACTTAAGCCATTGATCTCCCAAACCTTCCCACTGGAGAGCGCCGTCACGGCCCTCCAAATGTTGGAAGAGCGCCGGGCTATCGGTAAGTTAGTGCTGACCATCGACCCCACTTAGCTGTCGGGAACGCCCTTCGAGGCCGAGCCCGGAGCATGGCGGACCGCCGCCATGCTCCCCCTCTCATAGCTTCCAGATAAATCCGGCTGGGGTCGGCTGAATCGGCACCTTGACCACGATATCGTGGCATTTTATGCAACGACCGGCAGGGGGGTGGGGAATCTCGGCGTTGGGCCAAATCGGCGGGCCGAGCTTGTGCAACCGCGACAGTTGTTCCAGCATCGCGCCAACCGGGGTTTTAAATTGGCTGCCGGGGCCGGGACCGCCAACATAGAGGTGGCAATTGGTGCACAGCCCAACGTAAGGGTGTGGCATTCCGGTGCCGGGAACGATGGGCGGAATGCGCCGAATGGCCATCATTTTGAAGTCCGGACGCTGCCGGAAAAGATTCGCCAGCGGGTCGAACAACGAAGGCCCAATGGGGCGGGGCAGCGTGCCGAGATAGTCGCCATCGACCACCCGCACCGGCACTTCGGCGGTCACGTCGACCACCGCCCGGCCGAATGTCAAAAAGAACAGGCCCGCAGCGACCACAGCCGCCACCGCCATCAACGGCATCACCGCGCGGCCCCAATAAAGATTGAACCGCGCCCAGGCAGCCCAAACCCACCCAGGCACCAGCGCCTCGATCCGCGCCAGAATGAGATCGAGCCACCTCATTGCACGGCCCCCGAGGCAACGCCCCCGGTCCGCCCCGGACAGGCTTTACGCGCTGCAATCATTGACGCTGCCCCAGCCGATTAGACCACAGCGCAAAGCCCTCATCCGAGCGGAGCTGGCAAGGTCTGCCATTGACCCTAATGGTGCGCGCGTAGTAAGGAACATCAACGCCGGGAGCATCAAAACGAAATGCGTCGCCCGAGACCTGATAATCCCGCATCACCGTGCAGCCCTGATATTGCAAATACCATGTCGGGGCCAGCGAAACGACTTGGCTAAGGCCGGTGAAGTCATCAAGTATGGTAATATGGACTTGCCCCCAACCGGCATCGGCACCCAACGCCGTCACTTGCGTCACCCGGCCCGAATAGCGCTCTTTGGCGGGGCGGGCAAACGGCACCAAACCGGGAATGCCGCCCGCGGCCGGAAGCGCCGCCGTCTGCATCTGCCCCCCTTGCGGTACGGCCGGCAATTGCGGCGCATTCAGGCCCGGCGTGCCGACCCCGGCCCCCGCCCCCACTGCCTCGGCGATCAACTTTCCCGAAGCATCGAAATCGGGATGATCAAGACCATCCTCAGAGACCACAGCAGCGATCAACACGAAAATGCCAAACACCGCACCGGAGCCGAGTACTACTTTTTCCAGCTTCAAGGGAACCTCCCGCCTCAGGTACGCGCCGTCTTTTTACCGGCCTGAGCCGAAGCCGGGGTTACACCGACCCGCACGTCTTTGACATGTTCGATCGATGCGAATATTTTATCCCGGATCGTCCCGGCGATAAAATCGCTTTCAAAAACTTTGCAGTCATTTTCAAGATAAACATTAACGTCGAGGTGGATTTCCTCGCCGATATTGCGCCCACGCAAAAACCGGATTCCCTTGACCCGAGGCGTTTCCACCGACAACCGATAAACCTGCTCCAAAATCTCGGTGTCCACCGACGAGTCCATCAACCCTTTGATCGCACTGACATTGAGATCAACGCCAATTTTCGCCACCATCAGAGCAACGAAAATCGCGGCAATCGCGTCGGCGATCGGAAACCCGGCGATTGAAACAAGAATGCCAATCAAGACGCCGACCGATGAAATCGCATCCGATCGATTGTCCCAGGCGACCGCAATCAGTGCTGGGCTGTTATTCTTGCGGCCGGCGCATATTTCATAGCGGTACATGATCTCGTTGGTGATGATCGAGACCAGGGCGCCGATGGCGGCCAGCAGGTTCGGCGCCTCAGGAACGCCCTCGAAGATCTTGTCGAGCGACTCGTAAATCCAGGCCGCCGCGCCGACAAACAAAATGAGGCCGACCACCGCTGAGGAAATAAACTGAATGTTGCCAAGACCATAGGGATAATCATCGTCGGGCTCGCGCTTTGAGACCCAAACGCTGAACAGAGTCACCCAATCGGCCACCACGTCGGCACCCGAGTGCATGGAATCGGCGACCAGTGCGGCGCTGCCGCCAACGATGCCCAACACGGCCTTAAAAACCATCATCGTGCTGTTGGCGGCCATGCCCCACCAGACAACCCGGTCGCCGCAGGCTCTACATGTTTCGGTGGTCATTTCGGGGCCGTCATTTTCTAAGGTAATCCAGCAAGCTCTGGCCGAGGATACGATAATTACCATCGACCTTGGAACCAGGAATATCCCCCTTGGCCACCAGTTGAACGATCGCGCGGCGATCTACGCCCAACAGGAGCGCTGCCTCATCCGAGGTGTAAATACGGTGGGGGCGAATTTCGCGAAAAAACAGGTCAAAGAGCTGAATACCTGCCAGCGCCAGCGACATAACGGCGCCCCCCCGCAAAACAAGAGTCCACATTACTGCGGCCCTCCTTTAGCACGGACCAGCGGCACGAGTTGCTGATACAGATCAGAGGTAATATCTGGCGCGCCATTCTTGCCATCGCCGGCATGACTATAGTCTTTCCAGTTGAAGCCACTCACTGATGCCAAATACTGCCAGGGAAACGAGGTAACCTCAGTATTATAGCCCCGATAGGACTCGTTCAACTCCATGCGCCGCTGAGCAATCCGGTCTTCCATTTCGACCAATGCCGCCATGGCGTGCTGATAGGTCTCCGAAGACTTGATATTCGGGTATTGCTCGACCATCGCCAACAAACGACCAACCGAAGCCTCGGCTCCGCCCTCGCCGCCTAATCCCTTTAGGATCTGTTCCAGCTCGGGACGACCGCCCCCAGGTTGCGCCCCGCGGGCCGTCTCTTTCATGATCGCTTCGGCCAGCGCATCGGGCAACTTGTTTTGTTTGATGATCTCGGTGCGCATCTCGGCCGTGTGCGAGAATACGGCGTGTTCCAGGGCGGCATGATTGAGCGTTAACTTGATCAAATTGCCAAATAAGTTGGTGCGGCGCTGGATCGCGGCCTCAAGGTTAGCCTCCTTAGAACGCGCATCCTCCTGAAGCATAATAAAAGTATTGATCTTGTAATAGACCACCGACAGCGCCATCGCCATGGTCATTAACGAGACCACGAGCATCGAGCGCACACCCCGAACCTTGCGAACACGATATTGCGGCAGCGGCTTCGGCTTCATGCCGTAAAGCTCCGCCAACAAGACTTCAGAACGACGGATGCGGTGCATCTGGTCGCCCTGACCACCCTGACTGTCGTCGTTGACCGCTTGTGGAGATGCCGGCTTCGCCATGTTACGTCAAAACCCGTTCAAGTAAAACCGATGCGCCGGTGATATTATTACAGCCCGATACCCTAGGCGTTCTTCTCGCTATCTTCCAATTCATCGGCTTGCTTGAAGCAGCTCAGGGCCCGTTCCCGCTCGCCTAACTGTTCCAGCGCATAAGCCAGCGCCCGCAGCACTTTTACCGCCTTTGGCCGTTGCGCCAGCGCCCGCTCAAAATAAGGCACCGCTTCTGCTGTCCGCCCCAAATGATCGAGGCTAGCTCCGAGTCGGTAGAGCACACCAAAGTTTTCGGGGAACGCCTTGGCTGCCGCCGTCAACACCGGCAACGCCCGCTCATGCTCGCCGGCCTGAGCATAGGCCAACCCCAATACTTTGGCGGTGTTTGGGTTGGACCCATCGCGGCCATAAGCGGCCTCAAGCAGCTTGATCCCTTCTTCTTTGCGCCCTAACTTGATTTGGCACAGACCAAGGTGAAGGATCGTTTCCAAATCCTGCGGGCGTCGCTCCAGAACCAGCTCCAACAGCGGTAGCGCGCGAATATAGCGGCTCCCTTTGGTGTGCTCGATGCCCCGGTTGCGGTAATAATCGATCTTGGCGTCTTCCGTCACCGAAAATGTCGCCTGAAACCCGGCGATCAGCTTGGAGCTAACTTGTGTTAATAACCTCGAGCCGATTTCCAGGTAAAGACCCGCGGCATCCGGGAATGAGATTTTCTGGGTCATGACACGTTCCTTGTCGGCTGGCCTGTCGGCTGGCCTTGTCGGCTGGCCTCGTCGGCTGGTTTTCAGGTATTTTCAGGGTAACCGCACCTGCTCAGAAAAATCACTCTGCGATAACATGGCAGGCTTGGCAAGGCCCCCGATCCTCGTGGGGGCGCGCCCCCCGGGAGGCCACGTCTCGCGGCAGCACCGGCGGTGGCAGTGTAATCAGATCAGGGTCGGGAGCCAGCTCAAAACCGCTGCCGATTGAGTGACATTGGGTGCATGGCCCGCGATCGGGGTGGGGGCGCGGGTCGCCCGCTTTAATCATCGGGGCCCCTTCCGCTTGGGCGAACCCCAGCGGCCGCTCGGCTGCCAGCGCCACCGTCATGCGCACCATCGCCGCCCGATTGCCGGCCAGATCCTTTGGCCCCACTTTGCGCAAGACCGCGATAGTCGCCTGGGTTCTGTCGGCAACCATCCGAGTCGCCTCCTGGAAGCTCTCCAGCGACGACACCGGCTGCCCCTCCACCGCAACGATCACATCGCCGCCCAGCAACCCCGATCGCCCGGCGGCCAACGAGACTTCGCCCACCAAAACGCCTTCCAACCCAACGGGAAAGCGCAATTTGCGCCGCAACTCCGCCGTGAGCAACCGCGTATCCATCCCCTGCCAGTGCGCTTCGTAAAGCTGCACCGAGGCGGGGATAAAGTTGGCAGCTTTTGGCGCCACCGCCTCCACCGCCCCGTCTAAAGCCGGCCCGCCCGGCGGCGCTCCGCCCAACGCTCCGGCAGCAACGGCGCGCCCTGCCGGAGGGGCGTAGGGCGGAGCGCCGCCGGTTAAAACCGGGGTCATCGGCGCCATGCCGGCAAAATCCAGCCCATTGATCGCGCTCGCCGAGGGGAACAGGTTTACCGCCCGCGCCGGCGGCCCGGCGCCCCAGGTTGGCACCATCCCCCCGGCTTTGTGGGTGAAGAGCCCGAACCCGCCGCTCCACACGCCGATCACCACCGTTGTGACAACAGTGAGAATCGTAACGCTGATCACGGTTTCATGCTTCACGACAAAAACTCTCAAAACAACACGAAAAACCCAAGCCACCCGATGCCGGGTCGCCTGGGTTTTTGTTCTAAAGCCCTCCCCGCCGCCAAGTCAACGATTCCCCGGATAAACCCCTGTGACCAATCGCCCGGATGTGCTAGCAAATCGCCCTGAGAGAATGCTGTGGGCGGACGACCAACGGATGAAGAACAGGGCCTATTGTCGGGAATGCCGGGATACGGCCGCCTGGACCGATCTTTTGATCGCGCTGGTGCTGGCCGCATTCAAATATTTGCTCGGGGTTCTCACCAACAGCATGGCGCTTCAGGCCCATGCGCTTCACTCGTTTGCGGATTTTTTAACGAAAAGCATCAATCTGGGCAGTATCAAGCTATCCAGCCGCCCCCCGAGTCGGCTGTTTCCTTATGGCTATGGCAAGGTTCAATTCTTATCGGCCAATGTTATCGGTGTTTGCTTGATCATTGGATCGATGGTGTTTCTTTGGCATAATCTTCAGCACGTCGGGTCCGGGCATATTGAGCCGCCGCTGCCGGCAGCCTTGATCGGGGCTTTGGTGTCGGCCGTCACCGCCGAGTTGATGCACCGCTACCTGAGTTGTGTCGGCATCCGGAACAACAGTCCGGCAATTCTTGCGGCGGCGGCGGACAATCGGGGCGATGCGCTGTCGTCCCTCGCGGTGCTGACCGGCGTTGCCTTGTCGCTGTTGGGGTGGCGGATTGCCGACCATCTTGCCGCGATTCTGGTGTCGCTCCTGGTGCTGCGCGTTGGCGTGCGGGTTGCCTGGAGCAGCGTCCACGGCTTGATGGATGGCTCGATTCCGACCGAGGTGCTTGATCGGGCACGGGAAATCGCCGCGAGCCAAGAAGGGGTCCTGGCCGTTGAAGACATCCGGGGCCGGCGTATGGGAGAAACTTGGTCGCTCGATATCCGTCTGCGCATCCCGGCCAGCCGCACCGCCGCCGAGAGCCATGATATCGCCACCGCACTGAAACTGCGAATCGTCGAGAGCCTTCACCACACCGCCGAAATCCACCTCACTTTCCTGCCGAGCTGTTAAGCTGAGCGCCGGGGCTGCGGATTTCGCTGCCGACTAAGGTGTGGCGAGAGCAAACCTTGCCGCCGCCGCATCGTCACTGATCTGGGCTTTTAAAGCATCGAGACTGCTAAACCGCTGCTCGGGGCGTAAAAACTCAAGCAAACGCACCCGCAAGTGACGGCCATAAAGGTCTTCTCCCCAATTGAACAGATGAACCTCCAACCGTTCGTCCTCGCCATCCACGGTGGGCCGACGGCCAAGATTAGCCACGCCATCATGCCAAACCGTGGAAAGGCCGGCATCAATACCGGCCCGCACCGCATAAGCGCCGAGGCGAGGGCGTAAATATTCGCCAAGATGAAGGTTTGCGGTGGGAAAGCCAAGAGTGCGGCCAAGGCGGGCGCCAACCTCAACCCGGCCCTCGATCTCCCACGCCCGACCAAGCACGAAGGCGGCATCGCGCGGCCGTCCTTCCACCAGGGCGGTGCGGACCCGCGTTGAGGACAAAAGGGCACCCGTCTGGTCTGGGATCAAGCCGACAGCGGTAACGCCAAAGCCGCGCTCCAGCCCCTCCCGCTCCAGGAACTCCATCGAGCCGCCCCGACGGTGACCGAAATGGAAATCCGCCCCGGCCACAATGTGACGCGCGCCGAGGCCCGCCACCAACACATCATCGACGAAATATTTCGCATCCCGATGAAGGAACGCTTCATCAAAATGTGCCACCACCAGAATATCGACCCCAAACGCCTCCAACTGCCGCTCCTTGATCCGGAACGGCGTCAGGCGAAAGGGCGGGCCATCGGGGCGAAAAACGGCCCGCGGATGGGGCTCAAAGGTCAGCACCGCCAGCGGACAGCCCAAATCGCTGGCAACCGACCGTCCCCGACCGATCACGTGTTGGTGACCCCGGTGCAGACCGTCAAAATTGCCCAAAACCACCACAGCTCCCCGTGCCGAGCAGGGGAGCTGGAGATAGCTGCGATATACCCGCATTAAGTCGTGTCCGAGGCGGTGCCGCCCCCCGCTCAGCCGCGCACCGGCACCATTACGGTGGCTTCGCCGTCGATTACCACGGTGTCGCCGACCGAACACACGGTCTTGAGGGTGACCCGCTTCTTCTCGGCGACGATTTCAGTGATGGTGGCGCGGGCGACAACGGTATCGCCGACTCGCACCGGGGCCTTAAACTTAAGGTTTTGCGCGATATAGATACACCCCGGCCCCGGCAGCTTGGTGCCCAGCACGGTCGAAATGAAGCCGGCCGAAAGCATCCCGTGCGCGATTCGGCTCTTAAACATGGTCGCCGAAGCGTAATCGTGGTTGAGATGGACCGGGTTGGTGTCACCCGAAATCCCCGCGAACATCACGATATCGGTGTCTGTGATGGTCTTGGCGTAGATCGCAGACATGCCAACCGTGAGGTCTTCTAAATAGTAACCGTTAAGGTCCGCGAGAATTTGCTTCGCGTCGTCCATCTCATTTCCTCCTGGATTATTCCCGGCTTTTTCCCGGCCTTCCCGGACCTTCGCGATTGCTCGGAAATGGCGCTGTGGTTCTGGCCATCAGTTCAATTCGTCTAGGACCCCGGGGCGGCCGACTTTACCAAAATTCCCGGGGCTGAAAAAGCTCAATTTTGAACGCCACCGCCCGATGCGCCGCCCGCAAGACATACCTGTGACATACTTGTCTCCGGATGCCAGATTCTTGCTCCACATTGTTCTCATGATTTGACGGTGTTAGGGACATACGCTAAGAGTCTGGATTGTATCTCGGCATCTGGAAGGCGCGTGTAATCGCGCCGGGGTCGAGGGCGGATGACGGGGGCAGCGCGTGACAGGCGGATCGAAAATCTGGACGGTGCGCGGCATTGCGCCGGAATTGCAGACCGCAGTTTCGGCCGCGGCCAAAGCCGCGCGCCAAACCCTTGGCGAATGGACCGCGGCGGCACTCAACGCCGCACTCACCGGCGGCGAACGGGAAGAGGTGGCAAAAGACCTCCGCGCCGGCCGCTTCGACGACATCGAGGCCCACATCGCGGTGCTCGAACGCAGACTGGACACGCTCGACCACCGCAACGACGGCACCAACGCCCGGGTCGAAGTTTTTGAACGTCAAGTCGCGGTGATAAAACAACGGCTGGAGTATGTCGAGGTGACCGCTACCCGGCCACCGCCGCCGCCGCCGCCACCACCACCTCCCCCCCCGCCGCCACCGCCAGCCCCACCCGAAGCCCCGGCGGTGCAACCGGCAGAGCCGCCGCCAGGGGCGCAAGGGCCGTTCACCCGGGGCATCGGCTCGCGCAAACGCCTAACCGTGGCCGGGGAGGAAGAATTGCAACGCCTGCTCGGAGCGGGGGTGGACGACGCCACCATTGCGGCCCGACTCGGCATCCATAAGCGCATCGTTTGGGCCCGCCGCCTCACCGATCGGGCGGACTGAGGCAACGCTCAGCGCCTACTTCAAGCTTTCCAGCCGGGTTTTCACCTCTTGGTATTCGGCGCTCGCGGGCTCGATGAGCGTCAGCAGCTTTTCCAGCAACGGCCGCGCCTCGGCCACATTTCCCGCCAGCGCGGCATCAAGGCCAAGATACCAGAGCGCCGCCGCAGTGTCGGGGGCAACGGCCAGCACCTCGCGGAGCACGGCGCCAGCTTCGGGAGGCAGGCGGTCGGTGGGGCCGGTGGCGGGCGTTGCCGCGATCACCGCCTCGGCGAGGGCCAACAACACGTCGGGCTGGCGGGGGGCCTGCTCACGGGCGTGGCGCGCCGCCTCCAACCGCGCCGGAGCATCGCCCAGCACCTCATAAGCCCGGATCAAGCGCAACCAACCATCAATATCGGCCGGGGCGGTTTGCAACTTTGCCCGCAAACCGTCCACCATGGCCCGAATAGTTTTGGCCTGATCGGCCGCAGCGGAGTCGGCGGGCTTGGCGGCCAATGGCTGAGGCGTAACCTCGGCGGGGTTGAGATTCAACCGGCCGGCAACCTCGGCAATATGCTGACGCACCATCCCCAGCCAGGGCGCGTTGGCGGGGCTAACGGCAACCAGCGCGGCCCACCGGTCGAGCGCCCCCTTCTCGTCGCCGGCCTGAAAGCGGGCCAGCGCCAGATAATGGCTGGAGCGGGGATCATCCGGCATCTTGCTTTTTTGGGCTTCAAAAAGCGTCCGCGCCTCATCCGGCACCAACCCCTGATTGGCGGTGACCAGCGCTTCGGCAAGATTACTGCTAATCTCCAATTGGTCGGGGGCGAGGGCTACCGCTTTGCGCCACGCCCCAACAGCCTCGGCCAAGCGCCCAAGTTTGCCATATGACTGACCCAGCAGCATCCAGCCATCAAGATCGCCAGGCTCGGCCTTTAGGCGCTCAGCCAAATGATTGACCGCGTCCACCACCTTTTGGGGCGGCGACACCGGCTTTGCCGCCTCGGCGGTGAGGGCAGTGAAGGGATGGTCCCGCATGTCGGGGCGCCCGATGGCGAGGTAAAGCGTGAGCGCAGCCAAAGGGATGGCGCTAATCAACACCAATGTCGTGACTTGGCTCGGGCGCCGTTGCGGCACCACGAGTGCCGCAGCATCCCTCCCCGCTGCGGCAAGAATGCGGCGGCTGATTTCGGTGCGCGTGGCCTCAGCTTCCGGGCCATCCATCACACCCCGCTCAACATCAAGGCCCACTTCGGCCAACTGATCGCGATAAACCTCGATATCCCCGTCCCCCCGGGGTGACGCCGGGGCCAAGGGGCGCTGCAACGGCCGCACCAGCGCCGCCACGACTCCCGCCGTGATCAAGGCCGCGACAATCCAAAACAGGGTCATGGCTCGCTCATCCCTTTCGCCCCAGCACCTCGGCCAAGCGCGATTGCTCCTCGGCGCTCAGCGATTGCGACGCGGCCCCAAGGGCGCCCGCCCCAGCCCGGCTTCGAAGCCACCACACCGTGCCCCCGCCGCCCACCAGCACCACCGCCAGCGGACCAAGCCACAACAGCCACGTATTGGCCTGAAACGGCGGGTTGAGGCGGGCGAAATCACCGTAGCGCGCGGTGACGTAGGCGACCACCGCCTCGTCGCTATCGCCGGCCTTCAGCCGCTCACGCACCAAGACGCGCAAGTCTCGCGCCAACGGCGCGTTGCTATCGTCGATGGATTGGTTTTGGCAGACCAAACACCGCAGATCTTGGCTGATCGTCCGGGCGCGGGCTTCCAGCAGGGGGTTGCTCAGCATTTCGTCGGGCAGCACCGCTCGGGCCAGGGGGCACCAGCCGGCCTGCCCCAGCACTATCAGGGTTATCAAGAGAACCGCCCGAATCGACATAAGTTTACCCATACTCAATTTTGCCCATACTCAATAAAGAAGGCCCGCGATCACGTATCCGATCGCCACGGCAAACAAGCCAATGACCACCGAGAAGATAACATACAGCAGCCCCAGCGCCAGATCGCCCTCCATGAACAGATCGAGCAACTGAAGACTGAACGACGAAAAGGTGGTGAACCCGCCACAAACACCGACCATCAAAAACAGCCGTGTACTCCGGTCGATATAATCCGCCGGCAAGTTGGCAACAAAGCCAATCACCAGCGAGCCCCCGATATTAATAATCAAGGTGGCCCAGGGGAAATGAGCGGGCATGATCTGAAACGGGAACAGATCGATATCAAACTCATGAAAAACCACCGATAGCCAATGCCGGGCCATGCTGCCCAGCGCGCCGCCGATCGCCACCAAGGTATAGCCGTTCATGTCCGATCCGTCCGTATGCCCGCTCCGCCCGCGTTAGTGTCTCTTGAGCTGCGCCAGGACCGGTAAAATCGTCTGCCGGACATCTTCAGGCGTCAGTGGGCCGATGTGTTTATAGCGGATACGCCCCTCGCCGTCGATGATGAAGCTTTCCGGAGCGCCGTAGACGCCAAAATCGATGGCCACCCGGTTATCCACATCGGCGCCCACGCTGCGAAAGGGGTTCCCCGCCGTTGCCAGCCAGGCCGCCGCATCTTCCGGCTTATCGCGCGAGGCCAAACCGCGCAACGCCACCCCCTGTTCCCGCGCCAGCCGCAGCAACACCGGCTGTTCGGCCCGGCACGGCACGCACCACGACGCGAACACGTTGAGCATTTGCGGCTCCCCGGTCGCAAGATCGGCCGAGGTGAGGCCGTGAGCGTATCCCGGCAACGCCGGCAACGCAAACGACGGCACCGGCTTATCGATCAACGCCGAGGGCACGAGATGGGGGTCCCGCCCCAACCCCTCGGCAAACCATACCGCGAGGGTCCCGAAAATCAACAATGGAAGCAAAAACAGCAGCCGGTGCGCGGTCATTTGGTCACAACTCTGGGAGCGATACGATCCGGCCGCCATCATAAGCGAAAACGCCGCCCAACGAAACCTATTGACACCGCCACCACAAACGCCATACTGCCTCGCCACCGCAAAACGGGCGGTGGTGGCGTGGAAGGGTGGCCGAGTGGTTAATGGCAGCAGACTGTAAATCTGCCCTCTTAGGAGTACGGAGGTTCAAATCCTCCCCCTTCCACCAATTATCGTTCTAACCACCTGAAATAGAACGATAAAATTCGCAGCCGATTGATGCAGACGGGTGTGGAAAGTATTGGCGGACTGCGACAGCGCGCCGCTCGCTGATTCGCCCACCACGCCGACAGCAAACGGCCCCGCCGCAGCCGAAGCCGGGCGGGGTTGGTGGTCGATCAAGTTCGCGCCAGCTTATCGAATGCGTCGGCAATTTCACTGGCGTCAATCGTCAGACGCTCGACCACCCACGAGATTTCACACGCGGTGTCGTAGTGAATTGCTGGATTTGACAGCTTATCGGTTAACAACGTCAACACCCGAAGCGCGGCTTTGAGCCTGCCGCCCAACAGCGTGTAATCCCGGTCGGGACAGGGTTCGTCAGTGTCGGTCATGCTGCACCAGTTGCTCCGCGCACCATGGCAGACTTCGAGACAGGGACGCGCGCACCACACCACCGCACCCTATCCGCGATCCGCGCCGCCCTCGAATCCGCAGGCGTGATCTTCATTGCAGAGAACGGCGGCGGGCCGGGGGTGCGGTTGCGGAAGCTGGACTCGCCAACGACAGCCGATTGAGCTATCATCGCACCATGGCATTACCAGCACGCAAGCTCTCGACCGGCACAGACCACCGCGACGAAGCCCTGGACATCCTGCGGCGGCTGGAGCCGGTGCTCGCACGGATCGAGTCGGAACAACATCGGCAATCCGACATGCTCGGAACGATGGATGATCGCCAGCGCAAGCAAGGTGAGGACATTGCCGAGATAAAGAATCAACTCTAAGGACATGCCGACCATCTGGACCCTTGCCGGCCTGATCTTCGCCATTTTCGGCGCGTCGTTCATACTGATCCGGTTCGCCCGCGGGCATTAACCGGCCCGCCCACAAACCCCGCCAGACTCGCCGTCGCGAGTCATTCGCATTCCCGGCCGTCGCCACCATCCGACGCCCACGACTCCCCAGTGACCAGAAAAACCGGCCTAGCATCGATTCTGGGGAGCGCGGAGCGGCCCCGCTTTCCGGACAAGGCCTTTGATGCCTGCGTGGGCCTTTTTTGGGTCACCGCTGGTTACATCCCCGGTTACACGCTCGGTTACATTTTTGCTCGTCAACGGCGTTGACACCCGTGTTGACTTTGAAGCTGTTTCACAGAGCCCGGCGTGTAGACCGGATGGCAATGGCTACGGATAGCTGGTGAGAATACGGGCGGAGGCCGTTTGCGATTGCTGTCAATCCGTCACAGTCAAGTTCGCTGTAAAAATATATCCGCTGCCGTAAATTGCCTTGATCGGCACGTCCATGCTTGTCGCCTTGTTGATCTTCTTCCGCAACCTTTTAACGACGTCATCCAGACTGCGTTCATCGAACGAGCCGGCGCGTCCCATGACTTCGACGAACCGGTCGCGCGGGCAGACCTTGCCATGGCACTCCGCCAGCGCCATAAGGAATGCCGCTTCGATGCCGCTGAGATTGGCGGTGGCACCGTTCGGCGCCGTTATCCGCCAGTCGATTCGGTCGAACGTCCAGCCTGTCAAGGCGGCGTCGAGACTGGGGGAATGCCTCGCGGGCAGGCGGCGCAGGACGCTGCGCAGTGTCGCCTCGACTTCGCGAAGCGTGGCCTTCTTGACGAGATAGGCGTCGGCACCATCCTCCAGACCTTTGATGCGGTCGTCGGGCTCCGCGTAGGCGGTCAGCATCACCACCCCGCAACTCAGCTTTCGGCTGCGGATTTCAGCCAGGATGTCGAAGCCGCTGCCGTCGGGAAGGCCGATATCCAGAATCACCGCGTCGAAAGGCGCCGAGAGGAGATGGGCACGGGCTTCGGCGGCGGTGGCGGCTCCGGAAACGGCGTAGCCCATGACCGATAGGAAGTCGGCCAGATCGACCCGCAGCGACGCTTCGTCTTCCACCACCAGAATGTGTTCCATCGCCGTTCCTTATCGCTCGTCCGCCGGGAGATGAAGGGTCACCACGGCGCCGCCACCGCTCCGGTTGGCAATGTCGATGCTGCCCCGATGGGTGTCCAGGATCATCGCAACGATGCTCAGGCCGAGACCGCTGCCGGGGATGGCCTTGGCGTTGGAGGCCCGGAAATGACGTTGCCCGACCGACCCGATTTCGCGGTCGGGAAAGCCGATCCCCCGATCCGCGACCAGGATTTCAACTTCGGCTCCATTGGCCCGGACCGTGACATCGATCGGCTGGTCGGGAGACGAGAATTTCCGAGCGTTGTCGAGAAGATTGGAAAGCGCGATCACCATCATATCGCGGTCTCCGGTGAAGCGGGCCGACCGGCCGGGGTGCTCCGTCGTCAGCCGGATGCTCCCCATGACCTCGTCAAGCGAGGAGACGGCTTCGCGGGCGACGTCGGCGGCGTCGAGCGCGTCCATCCTGGGGGCGCCGAGGCTGGCCCGCTCGGCGGCCATCAGGCTTCCGGTCAATCGTGTTAGCCGCCGAACCGCGCTCCGGATGGTCTCCAGCCGCGAGACGGCGGTATCGGGAGCGATTTCGATCATCTCGGCCGAACGGTCGATGACGGCGAGAGGGGTGCCGATCTCGTGGCCCAGCACGCGAAGGAACTCCCGCCGTTCCTCGCGCAGGCGCAGTTGGGCGGCGAGGGCGGCCGACACCTCTCCCTGAAGGCGGGTTCGGCGCTCCACTTCCTCCTGCAAGTCGCGGTTGCTGGCTTGCAGACTATCGTTCAGTCGCATCAGGTCCAGACGGTGCTGTCGTCTGGACCGCATCGAATCCACCGTGATCGTCAACAGGCCGACGACAAGAAAGCCCATCAGCGACACCAGGGCGAAGGCCAGCGGCCGATCCTGGCGGATCGCGGTCACGTCTCTCAGTTCGCGAAGCACATGAACGGTCAGAATCTCGCCGGGGATTTGGTACCCGGCCATCACATAGGCTCCGGGCCGATTACCCCAGCGAACGAGGCCGGAGAGGGGCGCGCCGCCCTCGACCGGGCTGAATTGCAGCGTGTCGAATTCGCGCTTCTTATATTGCTGGACGCGGGCGGTGACCGAAAGGCCGGCCACGCCGGCTCCGGGCAAGGCCCGCATCAGCAGAGCCGGATCGCGCGCCAGAATGACGACGCCGTTCTGATCGGTGACGAAGGCCAGATCCTCGATGACAAGGCGGTAGAGAGAATCGACGTTGAACCTGACGCCGACCGCTCCGACGAACCGTCCGTCCGCGACCACCGGCGAGGTATGGACGAGGCCCATATTGTCGGTAACGCGGCCGACCGTGACCTGCCGGCCGTTCTTGCCGTTTTTGGCGTCGATGAAATATTGCCGGTCGGCGTAATTGGCGCCGGTGAAGTTGGGAAGCGCCGGCTCGTTGCCTTCGGCCACGCAGTCGCCGGCGTCGTCCATCACCAGGATCGCGCTCAAGCCGATCTCGGCGACGATCTCGCCGAGGCGGCGGGCCAAGCCGCCCAGGTCGGGGTCGGTCCGCCAGGCCCGGTTCCGCTCCGCCATCGGCAGCGAGCGCAGTGTCGATGCTGGTCCCATATGGGAAAGCAGGGACGCCAACAGCGGCTCCCGAGCCATCACCGCCGGGATGCTGCGGAACTGATTGAGCTGATAATCGATATTCGCGCCGATCGCCTCGGCGCCGGCTTTGGCCGCCGACTGCTCGCCAGCGATCGATGCCGCCAGGCGCCGTTCGGCCCACAGGCCGGTGCCGATCCAGACCGCCGCTGACCATGAGCAGATCAGCGCCGTCAACATGATGGCCGCCCGGCGGCTCAGTTGGCGGCGCTCTTTCCAAATCAGCAATGCCGCCACCCCTTCCGCCGCCGTGACGGCCAGAGGAACTAAGAGAGCGACATCGGGATCATGCATGCAAAGGCCCCAGGCTGGCCGACGGCGGATCACCGCAGCGGCTGCGTTTCGGGACATGCTTATCCAATGGCAAATTCAGGTCAACCGGAATGGAGGCTGCGCCAGAATTGGTCGGAATTGGCCAGATTTTTATAGGATTGTTTGCTGGACAGCAGGCGGTGAACGTCTTTAAGTAAGGTACATTATGGTGCGGCATCAGTGGATGCTGGGCTTGAGTGGAAGCAGTCTAATGTAATCCATGATTGTTCCTCTGACGCTTAAGACCCTTTCGTGCTGTCGGTGGGATGATGATCACGGCCAGGATACTGGGGCGTAAAATTGTTCTGGCCGCCGAGTGGTTTGGCCGAAGATAGGCTGGGCCAGCTATTGCGACAAGGGAGGGTGGCATGGAGGAGCGAGGTCACAACGTATCGGGACCGGCCGCGGAACTCTCCCCTCCGCCGTGCGTTCCCCGCTGGTCGCTGCCAAATGGTTTCTGCTCAGCCGACCTGGACAACAGTGCGTCCTTGCCTGCGGAATTCGGGGCGCAGCAGGTGACCTATCGGTCCCTTGGAACCGGTCGCGGCGTGCTCCATGCTCGCGTGAGGCTAAACGAGGTGGTGGGGTTCTCGGCGAAGGTGGTGTTGGACCGCCCGGTCGCCGTTCTGCGACTGCCGAGGGCGGGGCGGGTCGAGGTCGGCATGCGGGGGGCGGATTCCGTCGTTGAAAAGCCGGAGAGTTATGGCTTTTTTCTGCACGGCGATCTCGACGATACGGTTGATCTGGTCCACCAGCCCGACGAACTGTGCGATACGGTGATCACGATGATCTCCGAAGATCAACTGTCGTCGATGCTGGCCGGTCTGCGGGTCCCGACGGCGGTTGAGCGGTTTCTCAACGGAAGCAGCGAAAACGTCGCGATGCGGGTCAGGATGTCGGCGGCCATTAGGGCGCTGACTTCACAGCTTGTCTTCACCCCCTATACCGGCGACTTGGCGACCCTGTATGTGAACGGAAAGCTGCTGGAGGTTCTGGCGGCGGCGTTCAGCGATCTGAACGGGACAGCGGAAACATCCGAGCTTCTTCATCGGGGAGAGCGGGGTAAGGTCGGTGCGGCTATTGATCTGCTGATGGCCGATTTTACCCAAACTCCGAGCCTGGAGCGTTTGGCACGCACGGTCGGGCTGACACAGCGCCGGCTTTCCGAGCTTTTCAGGCTGGCGACCGGCAAGACGGTCGTGGAATGGGTGGTTGAGCGAAAGATCGAACACGCTGCGTCCTTGGTGCGCGACGGTGAGATGCCGATCAAGGAAATCGCCTTCCGGTTGGGCTACGCACATGTCGGAACGTTCACGACCCAGTTCACCCGCAGGTTTGGCACTCCTCCCGCCGGTTACCGGCGTTCCCTGTGGCCTGCT
>CAIZDL010000152.1 GCA_903931735.1 uncultured Rhodospirillales bacterium | reverse complement strand
CGCTTGCTGGGGGGGGCCGATTGGGACAGCCCGGCGGTGCGGCGGGAAATTATGCGTCTGATCGGGCGCGGTTAGAGCGGGTCGCGAAGGGGGTGACCCGCCCCGTAGCGTGAATCCGCTCTGAAAACATGCGTTAGAGCGAGTCTATGCCGCGATTTGGTCGAGCACACGCAGGAAATCGCCGAGAGCAAGGCCGATCCGGCGGGTGGAGGAGAGCGCATCCTGCACCGTGGTGAGCGCGGAGACTTCGCTCGGAATGTCGATGGCGGTGCCTTTGGCCCGGGTGGCGTCCATTAGCGTGCCTGCGACATCGGCAACTTTGGCGTCGCGGGTGGCGGCGCCGCTGAGCCAGTTCCAGTGGTCGGACATGGTGGTCGCAAACTGGCCGTAGCTGGAATTGGTCAACGAAAGACCGTCGGCGGTAAGGAGCCGGCCGCCTGCGTTGAGGCTGGTGGCGGCGGCGGTGGCGGCGTCCGGCTTCAGGGTTTTTGTCCCTGAGACCAATTCGGGGTTAACGTCGAGGGTTTGGCGGTTGGCCCCGACGAAGAAGCCAAAGCCGAGTTCGGGGCCGCGTCCCACCATGGCCATGTCGTAAGCATCGGAGAAGCTGGTGGGCTGCTTGGGGCGGGTGCGGCCGAGGGCGGTGTTGGTTACCACGTCGAGCTGGGAGCGCAGCTTGCGGATGATTTCGGCATCGGGGGCGGGGTCGGCCGGGCGGGGCGGTACTGCGCGCGAGCCGTCGGCGGCCAGACGGAGGAGGGCGCCGAGTCGGCCATCGCCAATGCGGCCATCGGCGGATACGGCGCCGGGCGGGGGCGGGCTGGTGGCGGCGGTGCTGGTGAACTGGGTCGGGCGGCCATCGAGCAAGGGTTGGCCGGTGGCGGTATAGAGCGCGATGCCGCGATTTTCCCGGGGGAAAACGTTGGCTCCGGTCATGTCGACAATTTTCGAGATCAGGGTATCCCGGCGGGCCTCTTCGTCCTCGCTTGGCCGTTTGAGCGCGGCGCTGGTGGCGATCGTGCGGTTTTCGCGGTAAATCGCGACCAACGTTTGGTTGAGGTCCTGAAGGCCGGTGGTGACATCATTGCCGATCAGGCTGGCCAAGCTCTCGACTCCGCCCGACAGTCGGCGCACGGTGCCGGCCAGCGCTTGGCCCCGCTGGATAACCTGCTGCGCCAGAGCCGGATCGCGGGGGGTGGCGGCAAGATCGCGCCAGGATTTGGCAAACGCCATAAAATCGGTGCTTAGGCCCGGCGCGCCTTCGGTCGGCGCGAACAGCGTGCCTAATTCGCTGAAATAGCTCTCCCGGACCGATGTGGCACACTGCCGGGCCGAAATTTCACTGGCCTGGGCGCGCAGTGGCCCGGTGAGCGGGGCCGGCGGAGGCGTTGCAAGGCTGGCGAGGAGCGCTACCGGGGTGTCGAGGGGGGCTGGCGTTGGCGCGGCATCGGGTGCGCTCTGAGTGCCGGGGGGCACGAGCTGAAAACTGTTTGCTACCGAGGCGATGGCACCGAAGAGGCCCATGGGTCCGCTGTCCCCGCTGAATGCGTCTCCGGATTAAGCAATATCCGGGCCAGCGGGAGCGGGCGGCGAGTGGGGGCGGGGACGGGTGTGGGGCCAAGCCAAGGCGGCACGGTTTATACCGCTTTTGCCCGGCAGCTTTTTCCGGGGGCGAGGCTCATACCATTTTCGTTGATGGGGTCGTGTCAGCGTAAAATGGGATCAGGGGGAGGTGGTCTCAGAGGGTGCGCGTCATCAGGACCGAGGCCGAGGCCGGGGTGCGACGGGGCGAGGCGGACCGATTGCCAACCCGGCCATAGCCCACCGTGGTCGGGGCGCGCTGCCGGTCCATGGCTTTGATTACAATGTCGAGCATCCGGCGATTGGCTTCAAGCGCGCCTTCGAGGGCGGCGGCGTTGCTGCGGGCGGCGGTCATGACATCGGTGTTCAAGGCTTTCAGCCGGGCCAGGGCGGCGTCGGTTCCGGGGGCCAGGGGCGTTTCTTGCAACTCTTCCAGCACATAGCTGTAGGCAACCACCAACCGGTTTTTGGTTTCGGCAAAGCCCTTCGGGGCTTCAAGGCGCATGGCTGCCAGCGCCTCGGCTTCCCGGCAAAGCACATCCAGCAACTCGCAAGCAAGATCGGTGGCGCTGGCGATGATGGCGAAAATCGGGGCTTCGGGGGCGTTAGCGCGCGAGGCGGTGTTGGGGGCGGGCATGGCGGGGTGTCCTGGTCAGGAGGCGGGGTGCTGGCGCTATTTCAGGTAGTTGATCAACGACATGCTGAGCAGGGACGCTGTTACTTTATAGGCCGCCTGGAGCTGGTTGTTGGCGGTGGCAAGCTGTACCGTGACGGTGGTGGCATCCACGCCCACCAGCGAATCGAGGCGGGTGTTGATGATGTTGAGGTCGGTGGTGTGCAGATCCGATTTGGTCTGAATGGTCAGCTCGGTCAGGGAGTTCTTTTGTTCGAGATCGCGGATGCCGCCAACCCAGGTGTTGGTGGTGGGGTCGATGCCGCCGTTGAGCGCCCGGGTCATGTAGGAAAACGACTGGGCCATAAAGGCGTCGCGATCGACCGTGGAGTAGCTGCCCGCTTGGTCGGCGGCGGTCTTGGCCGCGCGCAACCCATTGATCATGTTTTGAAACGCGACCGCGGTCGAGCTGACGTTGAGGTCTACCGTTTGATTGCTGTCGATGGTCAGTTTGTTGACGCCCCAGGCCATTGCCGTGGCCGATGGCAGCGGCTCTCCCGCATTGGTGTTTCCTGGTGAGAGCAAATGAGCGGCCGGGTTGAAGTCCGCGTCGTAGGTCGGCAGGCCCGGGTTGATGATCCCGGTCAGGGGCTCTACCGTCAGATCCACCTGGCCTGCGTGGGTCAGCGGGTTGACCGGGTATTGCGCCGCCGGGTTGCTATGGGGGATCGGGGCCGGCGGATCGGGAATCGGCGGGTTGACGGTGGCGTTGAGGGGCGCAAAATAGGGCAGGCTGTTGAGATCCCGCACCGGCGGCAAGGAGTAGACCGGCACGCCGGAAGGGTTGCGCTGCCCGGAATAAAGAAAGCCATTGCCTGCCGACGACTGCTCGTTGAGCGAGATCGTCATATCGGCCATGGCTTGGGTCAGCGTATTGGAGAGAGTGCTGTATTGACCAAGGGTATTTTGCTCCGCCGGCACCGTCGAATTGCTGGGCGAGGCAAGGCCGTTGCTGGCGGTCATCAGGTCTTGAATTGATTTCAGAGCGGTGGCGGCGATCTTCTCAATGTGCTGAAGCGACACTGTATATTGTGCGGTGGTGATTTGCCCAAGGGTGCAGCTTTTGACATAGGCTTCTTTGTCGTGTTTGGTCTGGGTCAGATCGAGCACGGTCAGACGATCGGGATTGTCGGCCAGATCGACGGCGCGCCGGCCGGTTGAGAGCTCGTTGCTGAGCTTCGTGGTCAACGCCGTGGTGTTGATCATAATGCTGTTTTGCGTCAGCAAAGACGAATAGGTCGAGAGCGATTGCATGGCCGTCACCTTCCGATCAGCACGAGGGTAAGTTTATGGCCCCCGCGAGCGGTTGTTATTTCCCGATTGCCATCAGGGTATCGAACATCTGTTGCACCGCTGAAATCACCCGCGCATTGGCAGCATAGGCGTTTTGGAGCACGGTGAGTTGTGCCATTTCGGTATCCATATTCACCCCGACGACCGAATTCAGGCGGGTATCGAAGGTTTGGGTCGCTTGGGTATAGCGGGTGTTGTCGTCGGCGACCGCCGCTTGGCCGGCAGAGTGGTAATTGGCGATGGTCGAACCAAGCCCGCTGTAAGACAGGTTGGTGGAGTTGATGCCGCCGGCAATCATCGAGCGACTGGTATTGGTCAACTCGGCCACCACCGCCGTGGCCGATTGGCGTTTTACGGTGGAGGTGCCGTTGACCAAGTTCGCGTTGATGGCGAACGAGCCCGATGGCGATAGCGAGGGCATCGTCGGCGGCGGGCCGGGGGTGCCGTTGTCGATGGTGAAGAACGAGGTGAGCGGCGTTCCGTCCCAGTTTCCGGGCTGGATCCAAATGGCCCCCGCAGGCTGCGGCGTGACGTTGTTGTTTTGGGGCGGGAGCACGACGGCGGCGCCGTTTTCCGGCTCGGTCGGCGTGACGATGGGGTTGACGCCCGAGCCGTTGGCGCTCGCCGCAACCACCAGATCGCCGACATTGGTAGAAAAATCGCCACCCCAATAGAGCGGGTTGCCGGACTGAAGCGGCGCGACATTGCTCGCGGTGACGGTGCTGTTGTTGACGATACCGCCCATAAGGTCGGTGGTGCGGTCGGGGCTGGAGTTGTAATAGGCGCCGCCAAAGGTGTTTGGTTCTTGCCCGGCAAGCTGCACCGCCAGGTTGTCGAGCTGGGCGCGGGCCTTGGCGATGGTGCCCACTTTGGGGTCGGCTGAGGCAAGAGCGGTGGTGTTGGCGCTAAGAGCGCTCAGCCCGGCGCCGATCTTGCCGCCGGTAAACTCCACATTGAGGCTGGGCGACGGCGCAAGAACGCCGGTGGTGTTGACCAGCGATATCCAGGGCTCGGTGCCGGCCGGGTTGTTCCATTGGAATTGGTTGGCGCCATGGTCGATCAGCGCCACGCCGCCGTTGGTATAAAGGGCAACGCTGTTATCGGAGTGGGTGATTCGAACCACGCCGACCGAGGCCGAAATATCGCGCACCAGCGAATCGCGGGTGTCGAACAGGCTGGGGTTGAGCGATGTTGCCAACGGCTCGGAGCTGAGCTGTTTGTTGATCTTTTCCAGTTGTACCAGTTTGGCATTCAGGCTGGTGATGTTGTTGCCAACATCGTCGCGGACTTCATTTTCAACCTTATCGAGGTTTGCGGCGGCCGACGAAATTGTTTGGCCCAAGGCTTGGCCGGTGGCGATAACGTTGGCTTCCGAGGTGGTGCTCGAGGTGTCGGTTTCAAACGACTTCCACGCGCCGGTGAAATTATCGATCGACTGTTGAAGAAATGGCGTGGATTGCGAGGTGCCCAGCACATCGCCAACGCGCTGGAAATAGCCCAATTGGGCGGTGGTGAATGACGATTGGGAGTTCGAGGTCAAAAACTGGTCTTGAAGGCCGCTGTCGTTAGCGCGCGCGACATCGACTTCCACCGAATTTGCGCCGGTGCTGGTGGTAACGGCATCTCTGCGGGCGTAGCTTGGATTTTGAGCATTGGAAATGTTGTCGGTCCGCCATTGCAATTGCTGCTGGACCGCTTGTAAACCCGCAGTGCTCGTCCAAAGGATTCCCGATAGGGCCATTGTCGTCTCCCGTTACCCGGCGCCCGGCATCCCCAGTCCTGTCGCCGACGGTGTTGAACCGCCGGCTTTAACGGAAAAGGTTAGCGTTTCAGTCCCAGTGCTTCCTGAATCATTTCGTCGGCCGTGGTGATCACCTTGCCATTCGAAGAATAGGCGCGCTGAGCCACGATCATTTTGGTAAGTTCGTCGGCGATATCCACGTTGGAGGCTTCAAGGGAGCTGGGCACGATCTTGCCCGAGTCGCCCTCGCCCGACCATCGGGCCACCGGTTTGCCGGCCAACGTGTCGTTTCCTGCGAATACGGCGCCGGTCACGCGGTCGAGTTTGTTGGCGTTGCTGAAGGTGACCAGGGGAATTCGGTAAGGCTTTAGCTGCTCGCCGTTGGAATAGCTGAACACCACATAGCCGCTGTCGTCGATGCTGGCCTTTTGGAAGGCGCCCGGCGCTTGTCCGGTGGTATCGACCACCGAGCGGATTTCCAGGTTCGAGCCCGCATATTGGGTGCTGCCGGTGGCGGGAGCGGTGGCGGTGGCGATCGCGCCGTATTGCATCGTGAGTTTTTGCGGCGAGGTGACGCCGGTGGGGGTGGTGGCCAAGCTCCAGTCCACCGGCAGCTTGAGCAGCGGCGCGATGTTGAGGGTGGCGTCGCCGTTGAGCGCCCCCTGGGCGGTGAAATAGAGCGAGGTGTTGGGCGCGATAAAGGCGGTGGCGTCCGCCACCGCTTGGGGATCGCTTAGGGCGACGTTGTTCCCCCGCGAGTCGGTGCCGGTTGCCAACTGGGTGATGCCGGCCAAAACATCGAGATAGGAACCGGCGGCGGTGGGGATGCCGGGAATGATCGCCTGCACCAATTGCCACTGCGAGGTGGTGTCTCCGAGCGCGGTGCCGGGGGTGAGGGCGGTTGCCGATTGCGGTGCGGTGGCGGTGACCGGCACTTTCTGGAAGGTCAGTTGCAGGGTTTGGGAGTTGCCCAAACTGTCGAAAAACTGCACTTGGGTGGTGGCCTGGGCCGATGCCGTGCCGTTGACCGCCAGGGGCGGGTTGGCATAGGCCACCGCCGTGACGCCGGCCGGGAAGTTGGCATTGTAGTCGATGGTGGTGCTCGATGTGCCTGGGATCGACTTATAAACGGTGGGGTCCACCCGCACGCCGACCAAATTACCAAGCGAAGGGGTGCCGGGAACGTCGCTCTTATAGGTGTTTTGTTCTTTGACCCCCTCCAGATATTGCCCCGCGCTATTGACCAGATAGCCGTTGGTGTCCACGCTGAAATCGCAGGCCCGGGTATAGTGAGGTAGCGAGTTGCCGAAGTTGGCGACGCCGCCCACGATGCTGGTCGGCACGGTCACCGGCGCAAAGCCCTCGCCTTCCGCGATCGAGAAGGATGTCGGGTTGACGCTGCTGGAAACTTGCCCCGGAAGCGAGGTTCTGTACGTCGGTGAGATGTTGACGCCGCCCTGGCTATGAGTGGTCGGAGTGGACAACGTTACATAGGACTGAAAGTCGGCATCGACCCGTTTGAAGCCGGGGGTGCTGACGTTGGCGAGGTTGTCTGAGATGTATCCGACCTGATTGCCATAGGCGGCCAAGCCGCCGAGAGCCGTGTTAAATGCGCCGCCGACACCCATGTCCGTGATCCTTTCGACAAGGTGACCCCGGAGTGGCCCCGGGACTGAGTTTTGTTGGCTCACGGATAAGCAAGGGTTGTGCCAGTTGTTTTTCTGTTGCCCGGCGCCAGCGCTGCTCCCAGATATGAGCCCCGGACGATCGGGGTGGCCGTGTGCGGTCGCAAACCCGGCAGAATCTTCCCGGCAGTTTTGGCGCGGGGGCGATTCACCCGTTTACGCGGCTTGGCCCGGGCGGTCCAAGGGGTTATGCTGTTCTTTCCCGATCAAGAGAGAGGTTGCCGCCATGCACACTCAGCCAGATTTTCCCAACCTCTTCGTTCTCGGCCATCCCCTGATTCAGCACAAGCTGAGCCTGATGCGTGACGAGAGCCGGTCGACCATGGGCTTTCGTCAGCTCTTGAAGGAGGTGTCGCTGTTGATGGGCTTTGAGCTGACCCGCGACCTGCCGCTGACGACCGAGCGCATGGAAACGCCGTTGGCGCGAGTCGATGCGCCGGTGCTGGCCGGCAAGAAGCTGGCCATCGTGCCGATTCTGCGGGCCGGACTTGGCATGGCCCAGGGGTTGCACGAGCTGATTCCGTCGGCACGCGAGGGCCATATTGGGCTTTATCGCGATGAGGCGACGAATAAGCCGGTGGAATATATGGTCAAGCTGCCCGATCCCGAAGGGCGGATGTTTATTTTGGCCGACCCGACCCTGGCCACCGGCAATTCTGCCGTTCACGCCGCCGATGTGTTGAACCGGCACGGTGTCGATGACAGCCAGATCCGCTTTCTCTCGCTGGTCGCGGCACCCGAGGGCGTGCGCCGGTTTCACGCGGTGCATCCGCGGATTTCGGTCTATATCGCGGCGCTCGACAGCCACCTCGACGATGATGCCTACATCGTCCCGGGCCTTGGCGATGCCGGCGACCGGTTGTTTGGGACAAAATGAGCCCAACGCGCCCCCTCTCTTGCCGGTGTCGGCAGGGGAGGGGGCGCTGTTGAGACGGGAGATTAGCGGGCCGGAGCAGCGTTGGGCGCGGGCTTCGGCGCCGGTGCTTTTGGAGTCGACGCGGCGGGCGTTGGAGCTGACGCGGTAGGCACCGGCGCTGATGCGGCAGGCGCAGGAGTTACCGTGCCGGGCATCGATGTTAACAGGCTTGGCACGGGGGGTGGGGCGTCGCCAATGCTGATCGCCGAGAGCACGGTGCCGGTTCGGGGCTCGATCAGATAGAGGCGGTCGCCGACTTTGGGTTGGCGGATCAGGAGCAGGATGCGGTTGTTGACGTCGTGAATCGCCTCGACTCGGGCGTCGTTGCCCAGGTGCAGCGCCATCGTCAGGGCTTGGCCGGGAATGGGGGTTGGCAGGCCAAGGGCGGCAAAGTCCACCGGCGTCGTTTCGATGTGGTTTTTGGCGAAATAGCCGGTTCCGGTCACCCGTCCATATAAAACAAAGCTAAGGAATGCGAAGCCGGCTAGGATCAGCACGCCCATAATCATAAGGGCGGATTTCAATGCGTTCACGGCGGCGGTCCTATCTAGAAAAGACGAGGAGTGGATGTAACATGGCCGGTAACCTTGGGCCATCCCTGGAAAGTCGGGCCGATGTTAGGCCCCCCGATTTCAGGCTCCCCGATCTTAGGCCGGGAGTCGAGGCGGCGGGTGCGGTGCTCACATGTGTCGTGCCTGCGGAGGCGGCTGGAGAGCGGTTGGACAAGATGCTGGCCGCCTCTTTTAACGATTTGTCCCGGTCGCGCCTGCGCGCTTTGCTGGACCAGGGCCATGTCGTTTTCGGCGGCCTCACCATAACCGACCCGTCGCACCGGGTCAAACCCGGTCAGGTGTTCGAGGTGAGGGTGCCGCCGCCCGAGCAGGCCACGCCCGAGCCGCAGGCGATGCCGCTGCGGGTGGTGTTCGAGGATGATGAGGTTTTGGTGATTGATAAGGCGGCGGGCATGGTGGTTCATCCGGCGCCGGGCAATCGCGATCAAACCCTGGTCAACGCCCTGCTCGCCCACTGCGGCGACAGCCTTTCGGGGATCGGCGGCGTTTGCCGGCCGGGGATTGTTCATCGGCTGGATAAGGACACCAGCGGCTTGTTGGTGGTGGCGAAATCCGATCGCGCCCACGCCGGTCTTTCCAGCCAATTTGGCGATCGGACGATCAGCCGCACCTACGCCGCCGTGGTGTGGGGCGTGCTCAACCCTCTGGCGGGCACGGTTTCGGGCGCCATTGGCCGCAGCCGGGCCGATCGTAAAAAAATGGCGGTGGTGACGGCGGGGGGGCGGGCCGCCGTCACGCATTATCGGCAGCTCCGGGCGTTCGGCACGGCGGCGGCGCTGGTGGAGTGCCGGCTGGAAACCGGGCGCACCCACCAAATTCGCGTGCATCTCGCCTCGATCGGCCACCCGGTGATCGGCGACAAGGCCTATGGCGGCGGCATCACGCCCGCCCGCGCCAAGCGGGTGCCCGAAACGCTGAAGCCGATGCTCGGCGCCTTTCCGCGCCAAGCGCTGCACGCCCGGCGATTGGAGTTTCTTCACCCCACCAACGGGCAGCCGTTGGCTTTCGAGGCGGCCCTGCCCGAGGACATAAGCCTTTTGATCGCCGCCCTCGGCAAAATTTAACCGCCCCCTCTTCATGATCTGAAGTAGAGTTCCTATTTTCCGCAGGGTTGCGCCGTGCGGGCTGGGGTAAGACGGGTAAGTCCGACGGGGGATGGTTTGGCCTGGCGGGAATGGGGTTGGTGACATGGTGAGCGTTCTCAATCTCCCGGTGATGAGCAACGAGAGCAATCTCGCGCGCTATCTGCGGGAAATCCGCAAATTTCCGATGCTGGAGCCGGGCGAGGAGTTCATGCTCGCCAAATCTTGGCGGGAGGACGGCGACACCGAGGCGGCCCATCGTCTGGTGACCAGCCACCTTCGGCTGGTGGCAAAAATCGCCATGGGCTATCGCGGTTATGGGTTGCCGCTTTCGGAGCTGATCGCCGAGGGCAATGTCGGCATGATGCAGGCCGTGAAGCGCTTTGATCCCGACCGGGGCTTTCGCCTCGCCACTTACGCCATGTGGTGGATCCGGGCGGCGATTCAGGAATACATCCTGCATTCCTGGTCGTTGGTGAAAATTGGCACCACCGCCGCGCAAAAGAAGCTCTTTTTCAATTTGCGCAAATTAAAAGGCCAGATGCAGGCCATCGACGATGGCGATATGTCCGACGAGCGGGTGCGGAGCATCGCGGAAAAGCTCGATGTTCCTGAAATCGATGTCATCAACATGAATCGCCGGCTGGCCAGCCCCGATCATTCGTTGAACGCGCCGCTCAGGGCCGAGTCCGATGGCGAATGGCAGGATTGGTTGGTGGACGAGACCGACAACCAGGAAGTCCGCTTTGCCGAGCGCGAAGAATTGGGCAAACGGCGGGAGTTGCTGCGCCGGGCCATGGAGCATCTCAACGACCGCGAACGTCACATTTTGATCGAGCGGCGGCTGCGCGATGTTCCGGCCACTCTCGATGATTTGTCCCGCGAATATGGGATCAGCCGCGAGCGGGTTCGGCAGATCGAGGTTCGCGCTTTTGAAAAAGTACAGAAATCGATCAAGAATGCCGCGATCGAGGAACGCCTGATCGGTTGATTTTGCCCAACTCTCCCCCGGCGTTACCGGGGGAGAGTTGGATGGCAAAGGTCAGGCGTGGGGGTAGAGGTGCTGGAAGCCCTCGGTAACCTTTTTGATCAGCTCGGGGTTGCGGTCCCGCCAGTACCGCGGATCGCGCATCAGGGCGTGGAGATCGGCGGTTTCGCCGCCGGCCGGGGTGGACCCGGCCCTGAGGGTGGTCGGCTCCCCGGCGGTCATCAGCTTATGGATCGCCATTACGCCGTCGGCCGTGGTCGAAAGAGCCTCTAGCGCGCTGGCCGGCAGGTTTTTTTGTCCCCAGGCCAGCATTTGGCGGGAGGCTTCACGCCATTTGTCGGTGCCGCCGAAATGGTCGGCGAGGCGGCGCAGTTGTTGCTCCGCTTCAAACTGGGCGGCCATTTCATGCACCAACGGCACGAATCGTTCGGCCGCGAGGTCGTAAACCGCCTGAACTTGGGCGGGCGTCAGGCCAGCCGCGTGCAGGCGTTGGTTAACCACCGGATCGGTTTGAAACAGGTTGTGATCGGTGTTGACTTGATATTCGGTCGGCTGATCAGGCACGCCGAGCGCTTTCAGAAGCGCCGTCCGGTCGGCGGGCTGGGCCGAGCCGGCGGCGGCGGGGTTGGTGAGGGTGGAAAGCCGGCGCTCCAACTCCTGATAGGACTTCAGAAGTTGCTCGGTTCGGATTTGGGCGGTTTTGGGGTCCCAAAACTTTGGTGGGACGTGGGCCGGGCGCGGCTCCGGTGCGGGCGGTGTGTCGGCGCCGGTCTCGGTGTTGTCGGCATCACCGGTGCCGGTGTCGGGGGCGGGGGTGCCGGTGTCGGTGTTTTCGTTTACGAGCAGGTCTTGGGGCATTGGTCGTCTCCTGGCTGGTGGGGGCTGAACTTAGTGGTTGGGTTGAACGGTCGGGCCGGCGCGGCCCCGGGCGACCAGGGCGTGCATCGCCTGGACCAATTGGCGCTGGCCCTCGAGGTGGCGCAGCGCGGTATCGGGGGCGTCGGGGCTGAGGGTTCGTTCCACGGTCACGGCGCGCAGGTGGTTGAGGACGCGCGTGCCGTCGATGCTGGCAAAGCAGCGGGCGAAGACGGCGGCCAACTCTTCGCTGCCCGGCGTCGCCGGGGCCGCCGACAGCCAGGCCCAGCCGGCCGGGCCTGCGGGGCTGGGGAAGCGGGGCTCAGACATGGGCCACCTCTTTTCTGGCTGGCGTCCGTATCAGTTGGCTGGGAACGCCAAAAGCGTTGCCAAGCCAGTGGGCCGCAGCTTCGGCATCGATGGTGGCGAGGGCGGCCGGGCCAAGGGAGCCGGCCGCTTGCAGCCAGAGCAAGGTTGCCTGAACATCGCGGTTGGCCTGGGCTTGGGCCAGGGGCGAGCGGTACTGGATTTCGATCAGCCGGCCGTCAACCGCAATGTCGGGAATCTCGCCCCGACGGCGCAGGATGGCAAAAGCCCGCTGCATCAACGGCGTTAGCAGCTCCGATTGCAGCCGGCCATAGGTGGCGCCCAGCAGCCGGGCCATTTGCGCGGAGCGTTGCAGCACTTCGGTTGCGGTCATGCGGCTGTCGGATACCGGGCCGAGCTGGTCCACGAGCAGGCTATGCCTTATCCGCTGGCGCAGATCCGACAGCACCAGTTGCGAGATATCGAACCGGCCGGGGGTGGCGAGCGGTGTCAACCCCGCCGATCCCACCGCCTTGGGGATGATCGCGCCCGGCACGAGGCGGATGGTGGCCGGATTGAGCACGCCATCATCATCGGCCTGCCACATGCCGGTAACGGCCATCGAGGCGTTTTTCAGCGTCAGCTCGACCACCTTGTT
>CAIZDL010000151.1 GCA_903931735.1 uncultured Rhodospirillales bacterium | reverse complement strand
GTCTATTCGATTCAATGCAATCGGCGATGAAACAGGCGCTGAAGAATCACAGCGACTAATCGGATTGGCGCGGATATGGAAAGGCCGCCAATTACAAAAAGATTAGCATTCTACATACTCCGGGAATGCTACGGGATCACCCCAATCTGCCGAAGATTCTCGATCATTTGATCAATCTTTTCCCTGTGTTGCCATTTGAAAAGATAAACGCCGATCCGGGCTTTTAATAAGCGGCGGGCGGTGCGATTAACCCACTCGCGATCAACGGGGGTAATATCCATCCGCGTCATCGCACGGGCACACCGACCTGCATCCGGCAAAACTGAGACAGGCAATTGGTAGCGCGGATCGGCAGCGCCACTGATAAACCGTATCCGCCGAAACCGGGGCTCAACGACAAGGTTATATCCATCCCACATTGCGCTCTCCTCGGGAGATAGGCGCTGCTGCAATGATGTTACCATATCTGTATTGAGGCTCCAGGCGAGTGCCGCAACCTTTTCTGCCCCCAAAATGATTCTGATTTGCTTGAGGCGTTGTGGCCGAGTTCGCCATGGACCAAAGCTCTTTTGAACCGGGAGCGTGTCGCTATCGCTGGCGTCAACCGCGACGACGATGCCGATGTTCCATCCTTCGATTATTGTGTTCCAAGCAGCTTCAATCTGCTGGCGATTCCAGGGGAACATTTTGGATCCGGCAGAAACACCTCCCTGACGACACTCTTCAATCAGCGACATAACGCTCCAGCTTTCGTTGGTCCCGCTGTCGAGTTGATCCAATGCCGAAGGCTCAGCATACCGCATCAATGACGGTGTTTGACGCTCATAGATAGGTTCTTCATCATCACCCCAGCGCTTATTCTGAGGTGATGAGGCGGGGCGAACAGAGGGCGGAACGGTCGGCGAGGGGCGGCACGTTGTCGTCCAACCCGTTGTAAAGTGGGTGTCATCGGGCATGGCTGGACCTTCCCTGCATTGTTTTTCGTCTGTTACTGAGCCGAAACTCTTCACTATGCTCGTTGATAACAGCAATCTCAGGAAATCGCTGTGATGTCGCGCACAGGGACGAATTTTTGTGTGTGAGGGAGCACCGCATTTTTTTAGTAAGTGTCACCACCACACCTTTTCTGTTAGTTTCGCAACACGCTCCAAATGCGACACATGGGTGATTTGACAGCTAATGCCTGAAACTTCTGAGCCATATCTGCTCTTGGGTGGATTATTGATTGGTGCGCTCGTCCTGCGCACAGTGTTTGCCGTGGTATGGCAGCATCGGCTCAGCGCGCGTCAGAAGGCGTATCGGGAGTATATGCGCTCCGAAGTATGGCGGTGTTTGCGCCGGGAAGCCGTGGAGCGCGACGGCAAGCGCTGCCGTCTTTGTAACGCTGGCGGGGCGCTTCAGGTGCATCACCGGTATTATCCCGAGGTGTTGGGGACCGAAACCGTCGACGCGCTAACAACATTATGCGGAGCCTGCCACGAAGTGGTCGCTCACCGCGATCGACATTTGCTAGGATGGGCGCCGTTCTTGGGTCGTTTTCGGTGATTGACGCTATGTCCTCAGAAATTTTAGCCGCCAGCCAAATTGATCGGTTGCTCGCGATCATGGCCCGATTACGCGACCCGGTGGCGGGCTGCCCGTGGGATGTAGAGCAAAGCTTCCGCACCATCGCACATCACACTATTGAAGAATCCTATGAAGTTGTCGACGCTATTGAGCGCGATGATTTGCCAGCGCTTCGCTCTGAACTTGGTGATCTTTTGTTTCAGGTGGTGTTTCACTCTCAAATTGCGCGCGAGATGGGGGCTTTTGATTTTAGCGCGGTTGCAGCCGCGATCTGCGACAAAATGGTTAGTCGCCATCCCCATGTTTTTGGTGACGTTCAGGTCGCGGATGCCGCCGCACAAACCATGCGGTGGGAAGATCATAAGGCGGCAGAACGCGCGGCCGAAGCTGCGGTCAATGGCCGCGTCCCCAGCGCTCTCGACGGCGTTATTCTCGGACTGCCGGGCCTGACCCGAGCATTAAAACTGCAAAAACGGGCAGCGCGGGTTGGCTTCGATTGGATCGAAACCATCGATATTCTTGATAAGATTGAGGAGGAAGTTGGCGAGCTTCGAGTCGAGCTACGGGCGATGGCGGATCAGGTGGTGCCAAGCCGGGCCGTCCATGACCGGGTGGCCGATGAGCTTGGAGATTTGCTCTTTGTTTTGGTTAATCTCGCTCGCCGGCTAGACGTTGACCCCGAGGGCGCGATACGGGGGGCTAACGCCAAATTTGAGCGTCGGTTTCATCGTATCGAGACCCTTTTAGCGCTTCAAAATCGCGCCCCACCCGATGCCAGTCTCGAAGAAATGGAAGCCCTTTGGCAACAGGCCAAGCGTGAAGAAAGAACCTGAGTGGGTCGTATAATATGTAGTATATATAGTGAGCCCCCCTACCCCATTATAACGTTTAATAGCGCCCCCACACGGCCTTCCATGTTAGCAGCAACGGCGCTAACGGATGGCGCTGGACACAGGCAGCGCTAACATCGTGGCCGGATTTTGCTAAAGAATCGAGATATAGTTTGGCAAGGGTCGCTTGTAACAATAGCGGCAAGGCCGCTTTTTGGACGTATCCGGCCAAGCGCCGGGCTTCGTCGATGTGGGAATGAGCGAGGGTCGCCACCTCGGCCACCAACGGCACCAGCGCGCGGGGATCGTGGGTCTTGCCTGTGGCCGCGCACGGTAGAACCCGGTGGCGGGCAAAAAGCTCTGCCGGCAAAGTCGTCCGATCCCGGGCGGCGTTGAACGGCAGTGCTCGCAGCAAGCCGGTTAGCGCCCAAGCGATGCTGGTATGTCTCCCTGCGGCAGCGGTCGCCGCCCTGCCCGCTTCGGGCCAATCGGTCGCTCCCAACACCTCTAGAAAAAGCGCCGCCAGCGGCGCCGAGGTGGCCTCGGCATAATCGATAAAATCAGCAAGGTTGGCGGTGGGCAGCCCCTCGATCGTCGAGTCCCGGGCGTCGATTAAAGTTTCAAAATGATGGCGGCTAAGGCCGTGGCGAGCGATCGCATCGGCCAACGGTTTGGCGACGGGGTGATTTAGCCGTGGAGCATCGGACGCGCAGAGCGCGTCAATGGTATCGCGCCACCATTGCAGCCGAATCCGGCCCATCATCGGCTCCCGCACCGAATCGCGAACTTGGGCGATTTCAGCGTTGAAGACCAATAGCGCAAAAAGCGCCTCGCGCCGATCGCCCGGGGCAAACAGGCAGGTAAGATAACGGTCGTGATCAGATCTGCGGGCTTCCTCTCCACAGGGCGACAGGCGGGCTGGGGCCAAGACAACACCTTTCCAACGGTGGGTTTTTTCGGGGGCGGCGTACCTTCTCTGGACTCCTTCGAAACTTAGCGATAAATCTTTGAAATCGCGATGGCCGTTTGGTTTTTTTATCGTCAGATAATGCTTTTGCGCCTTCCCAAATCCACAATCATGCGCAATATCTCATCGATAATCGGCCCGAGCCGACGAGGTGTCCAGACGATCCCGTCCCGGCCATTTTGAGTTTCCATCTCCTCAGCCACTCGAAAGGTTTTCCCATGGCGTTCGAACTTGCCCCGTTACCCTACGCTCACGATGCTCTAGAGCCCTACACCTCATCGCAGACCTTGCACCTCCACCATGGCAAGCATCACCAGACCTACGTGACCAACCTCAACAACCTGACGAAAGACTCGCCGTTGGCGACCCTCACGTTGGAAGAGGTTGTCAAGGCAACCGCCGGCAAAGCTGATCAACAGGGAATATTTAACAACGCCGGTCAGGTATATAACCACAACTTATTCTGGAATTCAATGAAGCCACAGGGCGGTGGAGAAATCCCTGCGGCACTGGAAGCGAAATTGATCGCCGATTTTGGTAGTGTTGCCACCTTTAAGGAAGCATTCACCCAAGCCGGACTCACTCAATTTGGCAGCGGCTGGGCATGGCTGGTTTTGGATGGAGGTAAGCTTGCGGTGACCAAGACTGGCAACGCCGATACTCCGCTCGCCCACGGCAAGACACCAATCTTGGTCGCCGATGTTTGGGAGCACGCTTACTACGTCGATTATCAAAACCGTCGTGCCGATTTCCTCAAGGTATTCCTTGAAAATCTGGTCGACTGGAACGCTGCCGCAGCCCGCCTCGCGTCAGCCTAAGTTTACCACCCGATCCTTCCCCGCCAAAGCGGGGAAGGATACCGGGAATCCTCAGTTAACGATCGAGGCCGTGGCGGGAAGATTCTGTACGGAGCCGATCAAATTTTCGGTGTAGACCACTTCGTTCGGTGCCAGCTTCAAAGACCGAGCCGTCATCTTCGACGCATCTTCAGTGCGGCCAAGCACGCTCAACACTTCGGCCCAACTTGAATAGACATCGGCAAAACCGGGGTCGGCACTCGTAGCCTCTTTAAACTTTGCAAACGCCTGATCATAGTGGCCCAGCAACGCCAGCGAGAACCCCCACTCGGCATGGGCGGCGGCCTTGGTCGCCTGATTGGCATCGCCACGACGATTCGTTGTAACATGTTTGAACTTATCGATCGCCTCAAGATTATTGCCTTGGCGGGCTAGAACAACGCCCAAATTGAGCAATGGCGAGGCAAAGTTCGGATCAAGCGCCAACGCCGCTTTAAACTTGTCGATCGCGCCAGCCCGATCAGCCTGTTGATAAAGAACCATTCCCCACAAATTATACATCCACTTGTGGTTTCTGGTATCGGTATTGGTAAGTTCTCTCCGAATAATCTCGAGAGTTGGCGAGAAATCCCGAGTCCGGTAATCATGTTTGAACTGGTAAGCGGCTAGGATATAGGGATCAATTACCCGCATCGCCTCATAGGCGGTTTCTTTGATTAAAGCGGGGAGTTGGTCGGGGTGTCCCCTGGTCGCGATATATTCTGGCTTACTGTTGTCGTCGAAACCGCGCAGTACAAATTCCAGATCGTTATCGTGTAAAACAATTTCGCCACTGAAGCTGAACGGAATAAGACCAGCCGACTCCTGCGCCACACGAATAAGCGGCGTTACTTTGACGTAATCGGCCAAAACCATCAGCCAATTTTTCTGCCCTTGAAGTTGGATCGACCGTGCTTGCGCTCCGGTATGAGCTTCGCGCTCGATCACCCGCATTTCATCGGCGAGGTGAGCAATAATCACGCCAGGCGTGTATCCCGTTGGACCGGACACCGACGCTGGAACGTTGATCTTCTCAATGTGGACAGTTTGAGTGTCGGTAATCACCGCGAACCCAAATGCCATGGCCGCCATAGTCAGCGGAACCGTTAGAAAACCCAGGTCCATCGGAGCCTCCTTAACCCATATCACCCCGGCTCTTATACAGGAATGCCTCGCGCAATCAACCCATCAGAACCGCTGAAGGTGAGCCGAGGCGTCGAACTGCCAGCAAACCGCCACCCCGCGTCGGGTCGGTGCGCGAAATAACAGCCGCCAACGGCTCCACCGTCACCGCCATCACAAATGCGGTGGCGTGGACCAAATGCTCGTGATCGATCATGAGTCCCACATGGCCGGGAAAAAAGACGATATCTCCGCGCTGAACGATGAGGCCCGCGCCATCGGGCCGCACCGGGCCGCACGAAATGCCCACCTCACCACGCTGCATGTCGCTATCGCGCGGCGCTTTAATACCGGCAGCGGCAAGCACAAGTTGAACTAATGCCGAACAGTCAATGCCAAGACTACTCCGCCCCCCCCAAAGATAGGGTATTCCGAGCAACCTCAGGGCAGTTGCAACAGTATCGGGCTCAACCATAGCCAGTGGCGCCAGATGTCCGGCAAATATCCACCCCCCGGTGGCCAGTTCAACGTAGCCATTTTCTGCCCCCCCAACCGCCCGAACTTCAGTGGTAAAGCTGAATACATCAAGGGGGGGGAGCTTAAGAGTCGGTTTTGAATAAAGGAAACTCCTCAGTGCGGCAATACGGTGGGTCGGTCGGTGAATATCTGCCGCCAATGCCGACGATAAGATATACCCAACATACCCATCTGTACTGTTCTGGCCCCATACCCAGCCATTTATGTCTTCATAAATTGTGATAATTTCACCAAATAGGAGTTGGCTTATTTGCACTGCGCCGTCGTTGGGCGCGGCCTTTAAACTGGTGCAGCCTTGGCGAACCTGCCGGACCTGCCCTTCGACGAACCGAGACGACGGCACCCGGCCTTCAAGCCCAATGGCGGCAAGATCATTACGCCAAGGATGGCGTCGCGGGTCGGGCTCCCATAACGGTGCGGTCACGATGCACCATCTCCGGCCACCGTCTGAGCGCGCAGACGATTGAATTCAGCCTGCGCCAACTTTCCCAGCTCCTCACTCTTCACGATTTCCGCAAGATCGCCGGGAGAGACTGCACCCGCTTTTACGACCAGCTCAGAGAAATCGCTAAGAAATACGGAACCCTGTACGGTTCGCTGAACAAGAACGTTCCGACGATCTTCGGTATCCCGCTTGCGTCGGATGTAACCCAACACCGAAAGGCGATCCAGTGCCCGCGTAATAGCGGGTTTGGAGATGTTAAGAACTTCAGCAAGGCCACGCACGGTGTGGGGAGGATCACACAGATAAACCGTCAGCAACAACGCCATTTGGCGCGCCGAAAGATCTGGGCCATCTTGACGGACACTGGCCACCAGCGCTTTCCGCCACAGACCGAGTGCCACGAGGTTCCGCGCCATGCTTCCTCTCGTTTCACCACCCTCTATGGGCGGACGGCAATGGGGCATGGCTTCCGCCTCCCCTCGCCACCGAGTTTACCAACCGTCGCAATCCTGGGCAACGGAAGTCTGCGCGCCGCGAAAGTTCGCACACCACCACCCCCAACCGGTCGCGCCGATGAATCGGCCGACGAGTCGAGGGAGTGCTGCGATTCACATAAAAGTCAAACCACCGCTTGCCGCCCGGCTTTGCCGGTGCGCGTCGCAGCACCGGGGGGGGTCGAACGGAAAGCATCGGCGAGATAGGGGGTCAACTGCTGGCGAATCGAGCGCAACCAATCATGAATCACGATCAGCGACCGCGATGCAACCGGCGGTGACATACCGAGCTTCACCAAATCCTCACGAGTCATGGTCGCGATTTGATCCAACCGATGTCCGGTCAAACGCGCCCAAGCCGGCGCGGTGCAGGCCGGCATGGTGATCACCGCAACATTCTCACGCTCGACCATTTCCGCCTTGCGGCGGGCGTAATGAGTGTCCTCAAGCTGAGAGAACGACCCGGAGAAGCCATTTTCGACCAAAACCCGCTTGGCTCCGGGCGCAATAGCCGCGATACGCTCCAACGTTGCCATTCCGGTTTGAAGGGAGGCGAGATCGACAGTGACCGGCACCATGAACACTAGGCGCGAGCCATCGCCGACATAGTAATCAAAGCCAGAAACTTCGGCCCAATTGAAGAACCACTGACTGATATTACCGCCAAAATCAAACAACCGCCCGCCACGTTGAAGTTCCGGGCCAATATTATCCCAGAACTCAAAGAACCCGTCGCCGCCGGACCCCATCAAGTTGACGAAATCCTGCGAAATTCGCCGATGTTCCACCACTTCCGGACCAAACAGCCGAGCAAGACGTTCATTAACCTCGTACTCGACAACGCGCAGGGCCAGCCCCTCCAGCATCGCGGTGGCGAGGAGGTGGTGCGACAGCAACGTCTTGCCCACACCCCCGCGATCATTCAGGACAAGTATCGAACCAAGCATGGGATGAAGCCTTTCAAATGTTTCCGTCGTCCTTGCGCGGCATCTTGTAAGATTTTTATTAGCGCAATTGGTATGGTCACGTCGAGCTATCAATGCGCCGCGTCCACCAGTCGTAGCTCATCGCGCTTTCGTGTGTAAATAAACTCTTGTCCCGGGGTCTTTCGGGCACCGCAGCCGGCGGAGTAACGGGGACTGGCGCCGGAGCCACGGGCACGAACGGTGGTGGTGGCGGTGCGACGCGAACCGGAGCGGGAGCCGCTGCGGGTTTTACAATCGGCGGTGGCTCCACCCGGCGAACAACCGAAGGCGCCGATTCGTCTTTCGGCAAACATTCCTTCACCGGCTCACTGAGCGGCCGTAGCAACCACATGTCGTTCACAGACGCGCGAGGGGGGGGCGCAGACGGGAGGGGGGGCGGCGCAGAGGGGGCCGGGCGGGCCGCTATTGGCGGGGCTGGCCGGACGCTCTCTGGCTTTGGCTCGCGAACAAAAACGGGCTCAGGCTCCCGTTCGGGTTCGGGCTCAGAGATAACAAGAGCTGCTGCTTCGTCATCGGGCACCAATTCGGCGATGGTAACCGCGATCGGTGTCTCAACCACGTCTTCCACCACCGCATTTTCCACAATTTGAGCCGACTCGACGACTTTGGGGACATCGAGCGCACTCATGGGCTCAGACTCGAGACAAGCCGCGCTGGACCTGAGAGGGGGCAAGGGCGGCAACTCGGCCGGCTCATAGCCCGACGCGCTCTCAGTCTCGTCCGTCTGCGCCTTGGCGACCACGACAGGTTTGATCGCTGCCGGCTCGGCAAACGAATCGGGCGGAACATCCTCACCCTCGGCCTGCCCCTGGCGAACCTCGGCGCCAACCAGAAAGAATGCCGCCCGGACCGTCGCCGCAGCAAAAGGCTTCCCGTCGCGACCAACCGCGCCGTTCTGCCCCAGCAATTCGGCAATTTCGGCCCAGGAAACGCCCTCTTCCCGCATCAAACCAATTTCGGCGTACGCGTCCTTAACCGATTGAAGCGCACTCCGCGCACCACCGGTCCGTGTTGCCAATAACTTTTCGAGATCATCGCGTTTGATCGTCACAGCCGCTGCCCGCCCCGATTGCTGAATTACGCCCTGAACGACATTATTTGAAACAATATCCTCCAACGCCTGCGGCGAGGCGCTGGCCGATTTGCTCCCTTTCCACAGTACCGTCAGTTTTAGCGACACCGACGCTCCGATAATAGTTCACAATCTGAACCAATTGGTTCGGCTGGGATTGCGATGGCTTCGCGAGGCTCCAGTGCGCATAGATAAATTATCGACCGAGCGCAAGCAAATGGATTCCCGCCCTCAACGACCGTCTTCTATGGCAAAGGCGAAATCAGCTATGATAGCCCCGGCGGAGGCTCGTGCATGGCTTCCGGGTTTTAGCGGTAATTGCCATGTCCCAAAATGATTCGGCCGATCGGAAATCGGCGCCCACCTTTGGCTTTCACCAGCTCCGGCAGGCGTGCGAGATTTCATCCCTGCGCCAGGAAATCACCCGAATCCTGACCGGAACGGCCGATCTCCAAATATTGATTGAAAACGAAGTTGAGCGGGTGCGCCAGCGCTTGGGCGCTCTTGACGCGACCGAGAGCCAGGATTCGGCCAAATTATCACCGCTGTTAAGCGATGCCATGGCGGCATTGACCGAAATTCGCGACGCTTCGCGCCGGCTGGAAACCTCCATCGCGCGCCGGACCCCAGACCCCAAACCCCAGGTCCCGGCGGCCGAGTTGATCGAGCAAACGCTGCGGCGCTCATTTACCGAACGACAGCCAACGGCTCCGTCGCTGCCACCAAGAAGCGCGCCGGTTATGCCGCCCCCTGCCCCGCCCCCCGCTCATGAGCAGCGCCAGGCGATTGAACAACGATTAACGCGCCAGACTCCGGCACCGTTCAATCCGCCACTCACCCCAGCGTTATCAAACCCAGGCCCGCAGCAACTCTTACAGCAGCCCCACCCAACACAGCCATCGCCCCCGCCGGTGCGCGCGCCTGCGCACACCGCCAAGGCTATGAATTGGTTGGCGCCGTCGAAACGCTGACGCCGCCAACCAACCGACTAAGCCAAATTAAGCTTGCAGCTTTAAGATGCGCCGGCCTGCGTAAGTGGCGGCGGCGCCGAGCCTCTCCTCGATACGGATCAACTGATTGTATTTTGCCAGCCGATCGGAGCGGGAAAGCGACCCGGTTTTGATCTGCCCACAATTCGTGGCAACGGCAAGATCGGCAATAGTTGAGTCCTCGGTCTCGCCCGAACGGTGCGAAAGCACCGCCGTGTACCCAGCCTTATGAGCCAGATCAACCGCTTCTAAGGTTTCGCTTAGGGTCCCGATTTGGTTAACTTTGACCAGGATCGAGTTGGCGGTGCAGGCCTTGATGCCACGGGCGAGGCGCTTCGGATTGGTGACGAAAAGATCGTCGCCCACCAACTGGGTCTTTTTGCCAATCGCCCGGGTGAGAGCGGCCCAGCCCTCCCAGTCATCTTCAGCCATACCATCTTCAATTGAAATAATCGGAAAACGTCCGACCAAGTTGGCCCAATAATCGACCATCTCACCCGACGATAGAACCTTGCCCTCACCGTCCAGGTGGTATTTCCCGTCCTTATAGAACTCGGTCGATGCGGCATCCAGGGCCAAATAGATATCCTCGCCTGGCTTGTAGCCGGCGGACTCGATGGCTTTCATCACAAAACCAATGGCGTCCTCGGTGGAAGCAAGGTTGGGGGCAAACCCGCCCTCGTCACCCACATTGGTGTTGTGACCGGCATCCTTCAGCTTCTTTTTCAAGGCGTGAAACACCTCGGCGCCCATACGGATGGCATCGGCGGCCGACTCGGCCGACACCGGCATGATCATAAATTCCTGGATATCGATCGGGTTGTCGGCATGGGCGCCGCCATTGATGATATTCATCATCGGTACCGGCAGCACGTTGGCAAAAGCGCCGCCAACATAGCGATAAAGCGGCAAACCAGCGTCCTCGGCTGCGGCCTTGGCAACGGCGAGGCTGACACCGAGAATCGCATTCGCGCCAAGACGGGCCTTATTCACGGTGCCGTCGAGGTCGATCATCATCCGGTCGATGGCGATTTGATCGGTGGCATCAAGGCCGGCGAGCGCATCAAAGATCTCGCCATTGACCGACTCCACCGCCTTCAGCACGCCCTTGCCGAGATAGCGAGCCTTGTCGCCATCGCGGAGTTCATTGGCCTCGTGGGCACCGGTGGAGGCGCCCGAAGGCACGGCAGCGCGCCCTTCCGCCCCGGACTCGAGGGTCACATCAACCTCAACAGTCGGGTTTCCACGGCTGTCCAGGATTTCACGGGCGTGGATGTCGGTAATCGCGCTCATTGATCAGTTCTCGCTGGGATCAGGGTCTCGCTGGGATCAGGGTCTCGCCGGAATCACGGTCTAACGAGGGAAAGGCGGGAGAATAAATAGACCCAACGGGGGGGGGAGAGGCAAGCTCGGATGATTTCTCAATACCGCCACCGATTCCCTCAACGCAGAAACGATGCGGATGAAGACGACGCACCAGGGTCATAACTGTGAGCGGTTTCAGGATAAATTGCCCGGATTAGCTTGAGATAAGCGAGAGTTTCGGCATATGGCGGCACGCCTTGATAGCGCTCGACCGTACCCTCACCCGCATTATAACCAGCGAGCACCAGCGAAAGATCGCCCCGGAAATAGGCCAGCAGCCAGCGCAAATAGGCCATACCGCCGCGAATATTTTCCACCGGATTGAGAACATCCCTGACGCCGAATCGCGCCGCGGTCGCCGGGATCAGTTGCATCAACCCCGCCGCCTCTTTCGGTGAAACCGCATCGGTCCGATATGCCGACTCGACCTGAATCAGCGCCAACACCAAGCGCGGGTCGAGGCCATATTCCGGAGCCATCCGTTCGACCAACCCCACAATATCGGTCTCGGGGACCTGCACGGCGCGGACCGGTTCCAGATTGTTCCGGCACCATGGGCGGATGCGGCCAATGCTACTCGGAACCTGGAGCATGACCCGAAGGGCCGGCGCATACCCCCGCGAGGAGGATGCAGCCATCCACGCCACGCCCATACGCTGGTCGCGCTTCACGCCCATGCCGAAAAGATAGCGCCGCCCAAGCCGGTAAGCCGCCGCCGAATCGCCCCCCTCGGCGAGCGCACAGTCGTGAGCAATCATGGTGATGGCGACTTCCGCGCCCTCATAAGTCCGAACGGTCAGTCGCTCATTTTTATCGTCGCCCGCCTGACCGAGCGTGCGCACCACGGTGGCACCAGCGGGAAGCGCGAGGCACGCCGCCAGCACCAGGATTGCAATCCCCGTCCAGCGAAACGCTCCCATGGTGGTGGCCCCAAATTAGATCAATGGCGGCAATGGCCGCGCCTTTGCGAGCTTATCAAATTCTACCAATGTCTCAAGAAGATTGTATAAGTCTTTTAAAGAAATCATGTTTGGCCCATCACTGGGCGCGCGATCGGGGTCCTCGTGGACCTCCAAAAACAGGCCGGCGACGCCAATGGCCAGCGCAGCACGGGCCAACACCGGCACAAACTCCCGCTGGCCACCCGAAGCGCCCCCGAGGCCCCCCGGCTGTTGCACCGAATGGGTGGCGTCAAAAATCACCGGATAGCCCATCTTCGACATAATGGGCAGTGAGCGCATATCAGAAACCAGCGTGTTATATCCAAAGCTGGCACCACGCTCGCAAACCAAAATATTGTCGTTGCCGGAGGAACTTAGCTTCTTCACAACGTTAACCATGTCCCAGGGCGCCAAAAACTGCCCCTTTTTTACATTGACCGTCTTACCAGTGCGCGCTGCCGCAACCAAAAGATCGGTTTGCCGGCAGAGGAACGCGGGGATCTGGAGCACATCCACCACCTCAGCCACCGGGTCGCACTGGCTGATCTCGTGAATGTCGGTCAACACCGGGCAACCGCGAAGCTCCCGAATTTCGGCCAGGATTTCCAGTCCCTTAGCCATACCAACACCCCGCGTCCCCGAAATCGAAGTGCGGTTCGCCTTGTCGAAGGAAGACTTATAGACCAACCCGATCCCAAGCTTACCGGTAATTTCGACCAGCGCTTGGCTGATCTCCAGCGCGTGCTGCCGGCTTTCCAACTGGCACGGTCCGGCGATCAAGGAAAACGGCCGGTCGTTGGCGAAAGCGACGGTGCCGATGGTAACGGTGCGGGGGGGCATGACATCTCCTGACAAACAGCGCGGATTCAAGCCCGGATATTTTACACCAACCGGCTCTGCTCCACCGCGCCGCGGATGAAATCCTTGAACAATGGATGTGGATCGAACGGACGGGATTTCAGCTCGGGATGGAACTGAACGCCGACAAACCAAGGGTGATCGTCTCTCTCAACGATTTCAGGCAACTCACCATCGGGAGATAGCCCGGAAAAACAAAGCCCGGCCTCTTCCAACCGCTGCTTAAGGTTGATATTAACCTCGTAGCGATGGCGATGGCGCTCGCTGATCAGGGCGCCGCCATAAATCTGATAGGCATGAGTTCCCTCGCGCAAATGGGCAGGGTAGGCGCCGAGGCGCATGGTGCCCCCAAGATCGCTACTCGTCTCGCGCCGCTCAACCTCATTGCCCCGGGTCCATTCGGTCATCAGACCAATCACCGGATCATGATTGCGTTGAAATTCTGAAGACCCTGCGTTGGGAATCCCGGCCAGATTGCGCGCGGCTTCAATCACCGCCATTTGCATCCCAAAACAAATGCCAAAATAGGGGATCTTGCGTTCGCGGGCAAATTGGGCTGCACAAATCATGCCTTCGGTTCCGCGCTCGCCAAAGCCGCCGGGGACCAAAATGCCGTGAACACCCTCCAGATAATGGATAGTATTTTCCGACTCAAAAATTTCGGCGTCGAGCCACTTAATGTCAACCCGAACATTATTGGCGATCCCGCCATGGGCCAACGCTTCAACCAGCGACTTATAACTATCCTTCAGCGCGGTGTATTTGCCAACGATGGCGATGGTGACTTCGCCTTCAGGCCCACGCACCCGCCGCGTTATTTCACGCCAGCGCGCGAGATTGGGGGCATGGTCGGTCGGCAACCCGAAATATGCCAAAACTTGGTGATCAAACCCTTGCTCGTGATAACTAATCGGCACCTGATAGATCGTGTCGACATCGAGCGCTGCAATAACCCGCTCCTGGCGGATATTGCAGAAAAGAGCGATCTTGCGCCGTTCCGCCTCGGGGATCGGTCGGTCAGCCCGGCATAACAAAACCTGGGGCTGAATGCCTACCGAAAGAAGCTCTTTAACCGAGTGCTGGGTTGGTTTGGTCTTGAGTTCGCCAGCCGTTGGAATATAGGGCAGCAACGTCAGATGAATAAAAAGCGCCCGCTCTGGCCCCATTTCATTGCCAAATTGACGAATCGCCTCCAAAAACGGCAAGCTTTCAATGTCGCCCACGGTACCGCCGATCTCGCACAGCACGAAATCTTCCCCCGACAGGTCGGCGCCGATAAATTCTTTAATCTCGTCGGTGACGTGGGGAATCACCTGCACCGTAGCGCCCAAATAATCGCCCCGTCGCTCTTTGGCGATGACCTGGGAGTAGATACGACCGGTGGTGATGTTGTCGCTTTTACGCGAACAAACGCCGGTAAACCGTTCATAATGGCCAAGATCCAGGTCCGTCTCGGCGCCATCATCGGTGACGAACACCTCGCCGTGCTGGTAGGGGCTCATCGTGCCTGGGTCGACGTTGAGGTAGGGGTCGAGCTTGCGCAAGCGCACACGATAGCCCCGCGCCTGAAGCAGCGCCCCAAGCGCGGCCGAAGCCAACCCCTTACCCAAGGAAGAAACAACACCGCCGGTAATGAAGATAAAGCGCGTCATGGGTCTTTACTACGCAATACTCACTGAGCGACCGGGGCGGCAGGCTTTGCGGGCTCCGTTGGAGCAGCCGGGACGGACGACGCTGGCGGCGCTGTCGACTCGGCCGGCGCAACCGGGCTTTGCGCAGCGGGGATAGCGTCGATCAAAGATGTCGGCACATTGCGATGGCCGGCCATAACCGCCAGGGTGATACTGGTAAACATGAAGCAGCCAGCCAGAATGCCGGTGGTTCGGGTGAGCAGGTTGGCCGTGCTGCGCGCGGTCATCATGCCGCCCATGCCACCACCGCCACCGATGCCGAGACCACCGCCTTCAGACTTCTGGATCAGGATGACGCCGACCAGCGACACCGCGATCAGCAAATGAATCACCAGCACCACCGTTTCCATGGCCCGCCCTTAGACTTTGAGAATGAAACTCAAACACCACCTGACCCCGGCCGCGCCAACGCCGCCGTGGATCATCGGTGTTTCTTAAACAATCCCGGCCGTAAGTGCTAGCAGCAACTCGCGGCAATGCCCCAGAAATCGTCGACCTTGAGGCTGGCGCCGCCGACCAGCGCGCCATCAACATCGGGAACCGCCATGAGGTCCCCGGCATTGGATTGCTTGACCGACCCGCCGTAAAGGATGCGCACACACGAGCCGCCGGGAATCCGTTTAATCAGATCGGCGCGAATCGCCGCATGAATCTCGGCAACATCGGCGGGGGTGGCGTTGCGGCCGGTGCCGATTGCCCACACCGGCTCATAGGCCACCACGGTGTTGGCGGCGGTGGAGCCCGCGGGAATCGAGCCACTTAACTGGCTGGCCACCACGGCCCCCGCCTGCCCGGCTTCGCGCTGCGCCAAGGTTTCGCCAACGCAAATGATCGCAGTCAGGCCCGCCGCATGAGCCGCCGCCGCCTTGGCCGCAATTAGCGCATCGGGTTCCTTGTGGTCCTGGCGACGCTCGGAATGGCCGACGATAACGTAAGAGCACCCGGCATCGACCAGCATCGAGGGGCTGATATCTCCGGTATGGGCGCCACTGGTTTTGGGGTGGCAGTCTTGGCCACCGACCGCGACTCCGCACCCTTTGACCACCGCCGATACCGGCCAAATCAACGTCGCGGGCGGGCAAATCAGCAGATCGAAGGAAACCACGCCGGCAGCCTTGAGCTTTTCAGCGATGCCAGCCGCCAGCGCCACGCCATCGGCATGGAGCCCGTTCATTTTCCAGTTCCCCGCAATCAGCTTCCGTCGCTCACCCATGCCCGCTCTCCCGTCCTTTACCGCAAAATAACCTGCTCGAAGTCTAATAAAAATCAGGCCGAAGCGCCAGCCTCTCCGCTCACTCGGCCCGCCCACTCACCCCGGCTTGGTCGAAGGTCGCCATGCGGGTGAGGCAGGCCACGGCCGAACGGATGATCGGAATCGCCAACGCCGCGCCCGAGCCCTCGCCGAGCCGCATCCCATAATCGAGCAGCGGCGTTTTTCCCAGCTTGTGCATTAACCGCAGATGACCGGGTTCAGCCGAGCAATGACCAACCACGCAATGGTCGAGGAAGCTCGGATCAATGGCGAACAACACAGCGGCGGCGGCGGTGCAGGTATAGCCGTCGAGCACGACCGGGGTGCGAGCCAACCGCGCCGCGATCACGGCGCCGACGATCGCCGCAAGTTCAAACCCACCAAAACAGCGCAGCACTTCCAATGGGTTGCCGAGCGCGGCTCCATTTGCCGCGATCGCCGCTTCAATCGCCTTTATTTTCCGCCCAACGCCGGCGTCGTCTATGCCGGTTCCCCGTCCAACCCAATCGGCCGCGGTGCCGCCAAACAGAGCGAGACACAGCGCCGCCCCCGAGGTGGTGTTGCCAATGCCCATTTCGCCGAGCGCCAGAAGGTGCAAATTACCGTCCACCGCCATCATGCCGTAGGCCATGGCCCGGGCGCAGTCTTCTTCTGCCATCGCCGGGCCGGTGGTAAAGTCGTCGGTGGCAGTGTCAAGGTCCAGCTCATAGACTCGGAGTTCGGCATCGACCACGCCGCATATCTGATTAACCGCCGCGCCCCCGGCGGAAAAATTGCTCACCATTTGCTTGGTGACCGAGGCGGGAAAGGCCGAAACGCCTTGCGCCACCACACCATGATTGCCGGCAAACACAGCCACCCGCGCCAGGCGCAATTCAGGGACGGCGCGCCCCTGCCACGTGGCCATCCAGGTCGCAAGCTCTTCGAGCCGGCCCAGCGAGCCCTGAGGCTTGGTCAGGCAATCTTGCCGTGCACGCGCGGTGCTACCGGCTGCGGTATCGGGGCCGGGAAAGGCCGCCAAAATGGCGCGTATCTCATCGAAATTCGGAACGGTTTCCTGATCGGACATGATCGCCTAAGCCTTCGTGCGACAGATTGAGCGTGCGACAGATTGAGTGCCCATGAGCGTGCACCATGCCAGGAACCGGGGCCTTCGTCAAAAACCGATACGATCGGCGCGGGAAAGTTTCCCCCGGCGGTGGCACCCCCGCGAACATCGTAGCCCCGAAGGCTCGGGCGCGCTAATCTGCCGGCTGCCGTCAGCCTTGATGGGGTCCACGATGAAACTGACATCACGATGAAGAGCCTGTGGTCCGATACCGATGCCGCCGAAATGGTTTCCCGCTATGCCTTCATGGGCATCGGCGAAGACGTGGCGCTGCGGGTCTATAGCTCGCGGCTGCTTGGAGGCGACCCCCAACTGGTGCTGCACGGCGGCGGCAACACCTCGGTCAAGACCACGGCCACCGATTTGCTTGGCGACCGGGTGAACGTACTGTGCATCAAGGGAAGTGGCTGGGATCTGTCGACGCTGGAGCCCGCCGGGTTGCCGGCGGTCCGTCTGGAGCCGTTGGTGCGCGCCCGGGCGCTGCCCGAATTGTCCGACATTAACATGGTCAATCTGCTGCGGACCAACCTGCTGGACGCCAGCGCGCCCTGTCCCTCGGTTGAGGTGTTGCTCCACGCCTTTTTGCCCCACACCTATGTCGATCACACCCATTCCCGCGCCGTGCTGGCCCTGACGGCGCAGCCCGATGGCGAGGCGATCTGCCAGGAGGTTTTCGGCGGGCAGGTTGGGCTGGTGCCCTATGTCATGTCGGGGTTACCGCTAGCCTCTGCCGCCGTTGAGGTTTATGAGGCCGACCCGTCGGTTATCGGGCTTGTTTTGCTCCGCCACGGCGTTTTCACCATGGGCGCCAGCGCCCGTGAGGCCTACGAACGAATGGTGATGCTGGTCAGCCTCGCCGAGACGCGGCTCGCCAAAAGCCGCCGGAGTTTGGTTCAAGCGCTGCGCCCTGCCCCAACGCCGCCCCCGGTGGCCCAGATCGCGCCGATCCTGCGCGGTGCCTTGGCGGTAGACCTTGGCGATGGCGACTGGCGGCGGTGGGTGCTCGATTTTCGGGCCAGCCCCGAGATTCTGGCCTACGTCAATTCGCCGGAGCTGGAACGCATGGCGGGGGCGGGGGTGGTTACTCCCGATCATGTCATTCGTACCAAGGGTTGGCCGCTGATCGTGACGCCGCCGCTTGATGGCGATCTGGATGGTTTCAAGGCCCGGGCCCGCACGGCGATCGCCGATTACGCCACCCGTTATCATACCTATTTTGACCGGAATCGTGCCAACGACACCGGGCGGGCCGGACTTTTGATCGCGCTTGATCCGTTGCCACGGGTGATTCTGGTGCCCGGCCTTGGGTTGTTCGGGGTTGGCAAAAGCGCGGCGGACGCTGCCATTGCCGCCGATATCGCCCATTCCGCCGTTCTCACCATCACCGACGCCGAACGGGTCGGGTCCTTTCAATCCATCTCCGAGCGTGATCTTTTCGCAATGGAGTATTGGTCGCTTGAGCAAGCCAAGCTGGGCAAGACGGCCGAGCCGCCGCTGGCCCGGCAGGTGGTGATCATTACCGGCGGCGCCGGCACCATCGGATTTGCCACCGCCACCGCTTTTCAGCGCGAAGGAGCCGAGGTGGTGCTGGTCGATCTGGATGAAAGTACGGTGGTTGCGGCAGCGGCCCGGCTTGGTCCCCACGCGCTTGGGCTTGGAGCCGACGTTACCAAACCGGAAGAGGTGCGGGCGGTCTTTGATCGCGCCTGCGAGCGTTTCGGCGGTGTCGATATCGTGGTTTCTAACGCCGGCATCGCGCTTCAGGGCCGAATCGGGGATTTGCCCGATGAGACGCTGCGCCGAAGCTTTGAGATCAACTTCTTTGCCCACCAAACCGTTTCTCAAAATGCGGTGCGGGTGATGCGGCGGCAGGGCACGGGCGGCGCGTTGCTTTATAACGTCTCGAAGCAGGCGGTTAATCCCGGCCCTGACTTTGGCGCCTATGGGCTGCCCAAGGCGGCAACCTTGTTCCTCGCCCGGCAATATGCCCTCGATCATGGCCGGGATGGCATTCGCGCCAACGGCGTCAACGCCGACCGGATTCGTGGTGGAATGCTAACCCCTCAAATGATTGCCAACCGCTCCCAGGCTCGGGGCCTTGACGAGCGCGACTACATGGCCGGAAACTTGCTCGCTCGCGAGGTGACCGCCGAAGACGTGGCGCAGGCTTTTGTTCATCAGGCGCTTGCGTTGCGCACCACCGCCAGTATCACCACCGTTGATGGCGGCAATATCGCCGCCGCCCTGCGTTAAGCGCAGCTCCATCCGCCCCCAAGACCCCCGCCCGAGGGAACCATAATGGCTAAGCGTAAGCTCCCAATCGATATTGAGCCTGAATTCGAGCAGCCCCAGGCCGCCCCCCAAGACCCAAGCGCCGCGCAAACCGGGGCCGAGGGACCGGGGGGCGAGGGAGTGGAGACCGAGGAAAGCTACCCGCCCCCGCCCCCGAACCCGATGGATGAACCGCCGGCCTATCACCCGATGGTGGCGGCGATTTTGGCGGCCGGCATCTTCCTCACCCGCCTGCCCTTTCCTCTTAAGGGGCCGCTCACGCCCGAGCTTTTTGGCCGGGCCATGGGCTGGTTCCCGCTGATTGGCGCCGGGCTTGGCATCGTTGCCGGGATCGTTTTTGGCCTGCTCGGAACTTTTGGTGTGCCGTCGCTGGTTGCGGCGACTCTGGTGGTTGCCTTGTTGGTGATGATCACCGGCGGGTTGCACGAAGACGGCTTGGCCGACGCGGCGGACGGGCTTGGCGGCGGCCAGGACCGCGAGAGCAAGCTGGAAATTATGCACGATAGCCGAGTCGGGACCTTTGGGGTGCTGGCCTTGGTGCTGGCGGTAACGATCAAGGTCGCCGCTATCGCCGCCCTGCCCTCAACGTGGGTCGCAATCAAGGTGTTGGTGCTGGCAGGTGCAATGTCGCGGGCGGCCATGGTCGCCCAAAGCCACTGGCAGCGTCCCGCCCGGACCGACGGCCTTTCGGCAACCCTCGGCGGCCCGGCCCAGGGCGCCACCATGCTGGCGCTGGCGCTGGCGCTTGGCATCGGCTTTTTGCTGTTCGGCGTCAAAGCAGCCCTGGTTATGGCGGTGGTGCTGGTTGCCATCTGGGGCATGATTCGGCTGACCAACCACTATGTCGGCGGTCAAACCGGCGATTTGCTCGGCGCCACCCAGCAGGTGGTGGAAATTTTGGTGTTGGTTATGATGGCGGGGGTGCGATGACCATCGTTACGCGCTGGTGGCTGATCCGGCACGCGCCGGTGGTCAACTATGGCGGGCGGGTTTACGGGCACATTGATGTGGATGCCGATACCAGCGACCGCCGGGCATTTTTAGCGTTGGCGGCGATGTTGCCAACCCAGCCGATTTATCTGGTAACGCCGCTCAAACGCACGGTTCAAACCCTGGCGGCGTTGGCGACGGCGCTGGGTGAGCGATCGGGCTTGGTCAGTCCGTTGGTTGAAGCTGACCTCATGGAACAGAATTTCGGCGTTTGGCAAGGCCTGACCCACGCCGAAATTCAGGAACAGCGGGCCGCCGAGTCTCACCGTTTTTGGCTGAGCCCGGCCCGCGAGCACCCGGAAAACGGCGAAAGCTTCGCCGAAGTGGTGGAACGGGTCGGCGCGGCCATCGAGGTGCTTTCGCAAGACCATGCCGGGCGCGACATTGTGGCCGTGCTCCATGGCGGCGTGATTCGCGCGGCGCTCGCGGTGGCGCTTGGGATCGACCCCGAGGCAGCTTTGCGTTTCAGCGTCGGCAACCTCTCGCTCACCCGTCTTACCCATTTTGCTTCCGACGACGGCTCCGCTCCGGCCTGGGGCGTGGAACTGGTCAACGCCCTGCCGTAACCACCAACTCCGACACGGCCTCGAGAATGAGGGCAATATCCTGATCGCGGGAAAGACGGTGATCTCCGTCTTTGATCAGCGAGAGCCGAACGTCAAGACTAGAAAAACGCTCGGCCAGACGAATGCTGGTGATCCACGGCACGTCCATATCTGTCATCCCATGAATGAGCCGCACCGGACAGGTAAGCCCAATCCGGCCCCGCAACAACAGGTGCCGCCGCGCCTCGTCGATTAGCTTAAGAGTGATCGGTTCCGGTTCACCAAACTCGGACGGCAGGTACAAGACTTCGTTATCGAGCAGTTCCAAGCGCTGTTCAGGGGAAAGGGTGCCCCAGATCAGGTCTTCGGTAAAGTCGGGCGCCGGGGCGATGCCAACCAGACCCACCACCCGCTCCGGCCGACTGAGCGCCACGAGCAGCATGATCCACGCGCCCATGGACGACCCCACGATCACTTGCGGGCCGCTGGTGACCTGATCGAACACAGTGCGCGCGTCTTGCGCCCAACTGCCGATGGTGCCATCGGTGAACCCTCCGCTGGAAGCGCCGTGCCCCTGATAATCGAAGCGGACGAAGGCCCGTCCGTGCTCGATGGCCCACGCCTCCAACGCGGTGGCTTTGGTCCCGGTCATGTCCGACCGAAAGCCACCACAAAACATCACTCCCGGACTTGTTCCTTCCGTGCGACGAAAAGCTATGGAAGCCGGACCGATTCGCAGACTATGGTGCTCTCGTTCCGTCATGAACGGATGTTCCTCGCAAGAGACAGGCATGAATTCAGGCGTGCAGCTTAGCACCGGAGACAGCCAAGGCAAGCCGCCTGTGGTTTTACAGGTGGTCCCTGGCCTCACAACCGGCGGCGCCGAGCGGGGGTGCGTCGATGTGGCCGTGGCTCTGGCCGCGACCGGAGTACGAACGCTGGTGGCTTCGGCCGGTGGCCCCATGACCCGCGAGCTTGATCGCGCCGGGGTTGGCCACATAAAACTGACACTCGACAGCAAGAATCCGTGGACGATTTGGCGGAATGCCGACCGACTCGCCGAAATTATCCGCGATGAGGGGGTCGAGGTGGTTCATGCCCGCTCGCGCGCGCCGGCCTGGAGCGCATGGCTCGCGGCCGAGCGGACCGGCGCCCGCTTCATGACCACGTTTCACGCCCCCTATAATTTGGGCGGCTCGCTGAAGCACCGCTATAATTCAGTCATGGCCAAGGGCGAGCGGATTATCGCCATCTCGGAATTCATCCGTTCGCACATTCTCGAGAACTACGATGTTTCACCCTCTGCTATTCGGGTGATTCACCGGGGGATTGATCATGCGATTTTTCATCCCGACCGGGTTACCCAGCCGCGCTTGATCCAGCTTGCCCAGCAATGGCGCCTGCCCGATGATCGTCCGGTGATTTTGCTGCCCGGCCGGCTGACCCGCTGGAAAGGCCAACTCGACCTGATCGACGCCCTGGCAAAACTGAAGCGACGCGATGTGGTCTGCCTGATGGTGGGCAGCGATCAGGGACGCCGCCGGTATCGCGCCGAGTTGGAACGCCGGATCGCCCACCATGATCTGGGCAGCGTCGTACATCTGGTTGATCACTGCTCGGATATGGCGGCGGCCTATATGCTATCGACGGTGGTGGTTTCGGCATCGCGCGAGCCCGAGGCGTTTGGGCGGGTGATTGTCGAGGCCCAAGCCATGGGCAAGCCGGTGATCGTTACCAATATCGGCGCCGTGATGGAAACCGTGATCCCCGGCGAGACCGCCGAGATCGTGCCGCCCTGCGATCCCGATGCGCTGGCCGAATCGCTGGCTCACGCCCTCTCCTTCTCCGCCGAGGAGCGGATGCAGGTGGCCGAGCGCGCCATGGCCCATGCCACCTCTCATTTCCATAAAGAGCAAATGTGCCGCGAAACCCTGGAGGTTTACCGAGATCTGGCCTACGGCCCCCGGTGATTCGTTACGCCTTAAGTTTGTAGCCGGTTTTCAGCATCCGCCACGCGAGGGTGGCAAGGCCGAGATCGCCCAGCAGCATCACCAATAGGCCGGCATTCAGCGAGCCGTCGGCATGACCGGTGAAGCCGTAGCGAAAGCCGTCGATCATGTAGAAAAATGGGTCGCCATAGGCCAGCCATTGGATCTGCTCAGGCAGGCTTTTCACCGAATAAAAGGTGCCCGAGAGGAACGATAGCGGCGTGACGATAAAGTTCGTCACGCCTGCGATGTGGTCGAACTTTTCGGCCCAGATGCCGCCGATCAGCCCAAGAAGGGAAAGCATCGTCACCGCCATCACGCCGTGGTAAAGCGCAAAGCCGGGGTGAGGCAAGCCAATGGGCAAAAACGGCCAGATCGTCAGCCCGGTAACCACCCCGACCACCAGACCGCGCGTGACGCCCCCAAGAGCAAAGCCGGCCATGAGTTCGCCCGCTGAGAGCGGCGGCATTAGCACATCGACGATGTTGCCCTGAACCTTGGCGATGATCAGCGACGACGAGGTGTTGGCGAAGGCGTTTTGGGTCATGGCCATCATCACAAGGCCCGGAGCAAGAAAGATCAAAAACGGCACATCCCCAACCACGCGCACGCTACTCCCCAGCGAGAGAGCGAACACTGCATAAAACAGCAGCGTCGTCACCACGGGCGCAAAAATGGTCTGCATATGCACTTTAAAAAAGCGCCTCACCTCCCGGCAATAGAGCGTCCAAAAGCCGAGCCAGTTGACTGGGCCAAGCAGGGTGGGCCGGAGAATGGTGTCGGAGTCGGAGGTCATTTGAGCAGCACCTTTTTTTGATCGGCCCCAGACATCACCATCGGTGCCTCCTTGGCAAGCATGAAGGGGCAATATGCCCCGCACCCCTGCTCCGCGCCCGCTTAAATAGCGCAAAGACACCGAAGCGAATTTCTCTGTGACCCAATTTTCTCTACACTCCACAAAGCTCATGCCCAAAGAGGAGACCCAACGCTATGGCCGATACCGTCACCCCGATCCGGCGCCTCTTGATCGCCAACCGGGGCGAAATCGCCATCCGGGTGCTCCGCGCCGCCAATGAGCTGAAAATCGCCACCGTCGCGGTTTATTCCGAGGAGGACCAACTGGCCCTCCACCGCTTCAAAGCCGATGAAAGCTACCGGATCGGTGAGGGGCGTGGGCCGGTGAAAGCCTACCTCGACAGCGAGGACATTATCAGGGTGGCCCGCGAGGCCAAGGTGGATGCCATCCACCCCGGCTATGGTTTTCTCTCCGAAAACCCCGATTTTGCCGAGGCGGTGCGCAAAGCTGGGATTATTTTTGTCGGGCCGCGCACCGAAACCATGCGCACCCTTGGCGACAAGGTGGCGGCGCGGGCGTTGGCGGTTAAAGCGGGCGTGCCGGTGATGCCAGCGACCGGAGTCCTGCCCGAAGATGACGACCACGAAGTTGCGCGCCTCGCCGAAGAAATTGGCTACCCCTTGATGCTGAAGGCCAGTTGGGGCGGTGGCGGCCGGGGAATGCGGGTGATCGAGTCTGCCGACCAGCTCATCCCGTCGGTGGCGGCGGGCCGGCGGGAGGCGGTGCTCTCCTGCGGCCGGGGCGAAGTGTATCTCGAAAAACTGGTGCGCCAGGCGCGCCATTTGGAGGTGCAAATTCTCGGCGACCGCAAGGGCAACGTCATCCACCTCTTTGAGCGCGATTGCACTGTGCAGCGTCGCCATCAAAAGGTGGTTGAGCGGGCTCCCGCCTCATTCCTCACGGTGGGCCAGCGCAATGCCCTGTGCGACGCCGCCCTCGCCCTTGCCACCAAAGCCAAGTACGAAAACGCCGGCACCGTCGAGTTTCTGATTGATGCCGAGACCAACACCTTTTACTTCATTGAAGTTAATCCGCGCATTCAGGTCGAGCACACCATCACCGAGGAAATTACCGGCGTCGATCTGGTAAAAGCGCAGATTCATCTTGCCGAGGGCTACAAAATCGGCAGTGTCGGGATTCCCCGGCAAAACGAGATCGCCCACCACGGCTTCGCCCTTCAGTGCCGAATCACCACCGAGGACCCGGAAGCCAATTTTATCCCCGATTATGGCCAGATTCTCGCCTATCATGCCGCCAACGGTTTCGGCATCCGACTCGATGGTGGCACCACCTATACCGGCGCCCTGATCACGCGCTTTTACGATTCGCTGCTGGTTAAAGTCACCGCCTGGGCGCCCACGGCCGAAGAGGCGACGCGGCGGATGGATCGGGCGTTGCGTGAATTCCGCATTCGTGGGGTTGCCACCAACCTCACCTTCCTCGAAAAGCTGATCAACCACCCGCGCTTTCTCAATGCCGACTACACCACCCGGTTTATCGATGAAACGCCGGACCTACTGAAGCCGAGCGACAGCCGCGACCGGGCGACGCGCCTGCTGCGCTATATTGCCGAAACCCGAATCAACGGCAACCCCGAGGCACGCGGCACCTTGCCCAGCCCCGGCCCCGACCCGTTGCTGCCCACCGATCTTCCGGCCACGATCCGCCCCGGCACCCGGCAATTGTTAGGGGAACTGGGGCCACAGAAATTTGGCCGCTGGATGCGCGAGCAAAAGCGGTTGCTGATCACCGATACCTCGTTGCGCGATGCCCACCAATCGTTGTTGGCGACCCGGTTACGCACCTTCGACATGGCCGCAATCGCGCCCGCTTACGCCCATGGATTGCCGGAGCTTTTGTCGCTGGAGTGCTGGGGTGGCGCCACCTTCGATGTCGCGATGCGGTTTTTGAAAGAAGACCCGTGGGAGCGTTTGGCCCAAATTCGCAAGCAAGTGCCAAATATACTGCTCCAAATGTTGCTACGCTCGGCCAATGCGGTTGGCTATACCAACTATCCCGATAACGTCGTGCGCCTGTTCGTGGCCGAGGCGGCTAAGGGTGGGGTTGATTTATTCCGGGTTTTCGATTCGTTGAATTGGGTGGCCAACATGCGGGTGGCCATGGATGCGGTGTTGGAAAGTGGCAAGTTGCTAGAGGCCGCGATTTGTTACACCGGAGATATCAACGACCCCAACCGGGCCAAATACGACCTCAAATACTATGTCGGCATGGCAAAGGACCTTGAAGCCGCCGGGGCTCATATTCTGGCAATTAAGGACATGGCCGGGCTCTGCAAACCCGGCGCCGCCCGCAAATTGGTTCAGACGCTGCGGGATGAGGTGGGGCTGCCGATCCATTTTCACACCCACGATACCAGCGGCGCCGCCGCCGCCTCGGTGCTGGCTGCGGTTGAGGCCGGTGTCGATGCGGTGGATTGTGCCATCGACAGCATGAGTGGCACCACCTCCCAACCCAATCTGGGTTCGATCGTTGAAGCATTGCGCGGAACCGAGCGCGACACAGGGCTCGATGGCCGTGTTTTGCGTGGTGTATCACGTTATTTTGAAGATGTTCGGCGCCGCTACCATATGTTTGAAAGCGATCTGCGCTCGGGGACTTCAGAAGTTTATCTCCACGAAATGCCGGGTGGGCAATATACCAATCTTCGTGAGCAGGCCCGGGCGCTTGGTATTGATCATCGCTGGACCCAGGTTGCCGAGACTTACGCCGCCGTCAATCGTATGTTCGGCGATATTATCAAAGTGACCCCAACGTCAAAAGTTGTTGGGGATTTGGCTGTTTACATGGTTACCAGTGGTATCACCGAGGCCGACGTTCTTGACCCGCACAAGGATATCGCCTTCCCCGACTCGGTGGTTTCGTTCTTTCGGGGTGATGTCGGGCAGCCGCCGGGCGGGTTTCCCAAGGCGTTACAGGCCAAGGTGTTGCGCGGGGCCGAGCCGCTTTCCGACCGGCCCGGCGCCTGTATGCCGCCCGCCGATCTGGAGGCGCTGCGCCGCAAGGCCGAGGCTGAAACGCACCGTCCGCTCAATGATGCCGGATTTGCTTCCTACCTGATGTACCCCAAAGTCTTCCTCGATTATGTTCGCCACCGCCGGAAATTTGGCGATATGTCGGTGTTGCCGACGCCGGTGTTTTTTTACGGCATGGCGCCCCACGAGGAGATCTCGATTCACCTGGAACGGGGGAAGTCGCTGGTTATTCGGTGCCTTGCGGTGGGCGAGCCCGGCCCCGATGGGATGCGCGAGGTTTTCTTCGAGCTTAACGGCCAACCCCGGCTGGTCAAGGTTGCCGACACGAAGATCACCGCCGTTGCCAAGGCCCGCCCCAAAGCCGAGGATGGGAATCCTCGCCATGTTGCGGCGCCGATGCCGGGGGTGATTGGCACTGTCGCGGTGGTGGTTGGGCAGCCGATCCGGCCCGGCGACATTCTGATGACCATTGAGGCCATGAAAATGGAAACCGCAATTGCAGCAGAGCGGGCCGGTCACATCGAGGCAATTGTCGCCCCGGTGGGAACCCAGGTTGATGTCAAAGACCTGCTGGTGGTCCTCGCGGATTGATGGCGAAAATGGGGCGCGTCATGGTGGCGGGCGCCCCCCGCTCTGTGCGATAAACGGCAAGCTTTTCCGCCAACAAAAATCAGTGGATTGGACGATGGTCGACGCAGGCTTTTCTCTCTTCCCGTTGGGTCCCGACACCACGCCTTACCGGAAACTTACCGATCAACATGTGTCCGTGGATCGCTTTGCCGGCCAGGATGTCCTCAAGGTCGATCTTGCGGCGTTGCGTTTGTTGGCCGAGACGGCTTTTTGCGACATTAACCATTTCTCCCGTCCTGGGCACCTCCAACAACTCCGCAACATCCTCGATGATCCGGAGGCATCGCCCAACGATCGTTTCGTTGCCTACGATCTGATGAAAAATGCCAATATCGCGGCGGGTGGAGTTCTGCCGATGTGCCAAGATACCGGCACGATTATTGTTATGGGCAAGAAAGGCCGGCGAGTCTGGACCGATGGCGGCGACGAAAACGCCCTGGCCGAGGGCGCGTCTGCTGCTTACCTGAAGCGAAATCTCCGCTACAGTCAGCTTGCCCCGCTCTCAATGTTTGAGGAAAAGAATACACGTAATAATCTTCCTGCCCAGATCGATATCTATTCGGAGGGTGAGGATTATTATAAATTCCTGTTTATGGCCAAGGGTGGTGGATCGGCTAACAAAACTTTTCTCTACCAGGAAACACCATCGCTCCTTACCCGCGATCGGTTGCTAGACTTTCTGAAGGCCAAAATTCACTATCTCGGGACTGCCGCTTGTCCGCCCTACCATCTTGCTATCGTGATCGGCGGCACCAGCGCCGAAATGAACCTCAAAACTGTCAAGCTGGCGTCGGCACGCTACTTCGATGGCCTGCCGACCAAGGGCTCGGAGACTGGGCACGCTTACCGAGACATTGAATTTGAAGCGATCATCCACAAGATGACCCAAGAACTGGGGATCGGCGCACAGTTTGGTGGCAAGTATTTCTGTCATGATGTCCGAGTTATCCGCCTGCCCCGCCACGGCGCTTCTATGCCGATTGGCATTGGCGTTTCTTGCTCGGCCGATCGACAGGCCCTTGGCAAGATCACCCGTGAGGGCGTGTTCATCGAGGCTCTCGAGGTTAACCCGGCCCGGTTCCTGCCCGATATCAACCCGGAAAAGCTGGCGGGCGAAGTTGTCAAAATTGACCTTACCCGGCCAATGGCGGAAATTCAGGCGGAACTAACCAAACATCCGATTAAAACCCGACTTTCGTTGACTGGCCCGGTGATTGTCGCCCGCGACCTTGCCCACGCCAAGTTGCGCGAGCGGCTCGATGCCGGCTTAGGCTTGCCAGAATACTTCAAGAATCATCCTGTTTACTATGCTGGCCCGGCCAAAACGCCCGAAGGATACGCCTCGGGCTCGTTTGGTCCGACCACCGCAGGACGGATGGACAGCTTTGTTGATCAGTTCCAAGCTGCCGGCGGCTCGTTGGTGATGCTCGCCAAGGGGAACCGAAGCCCGGTCGTGCGCGAAGCCTGCCAGAAACACGGCGGCTTCTACCTCGGCTCGATCGGTGGCCCGGCGGCACGGTTGGCTCAAGACTGCATTAAAAAGGTAGAATGTATCGAGTATCCCGAGCTGGGGATGGAGGCGATTTGGCGAATTGAAGTCGTCGATTTCCCTGCCTTTATTATCGTCGATGACAAGGGCGGTGACTTTTTCCACCACTAATCATTAAATGTGCAACCCGGCTGGGGCTTTACAATGCAACGGCCGGGTATTGCTTTGTAACAAGAGGGGCAAGATGATCGACATCGGGGCGTTCGATCACTATTTTCTGGCGATATTTGGCCTGATCGGCACCGTTCTGGGTGCGGCCGGGCTGCTTTGGTTGACCCATCATTCGCGGTATGCCGCCTGGCTCCACAGCTATCGCGGGGTCGCGCCAAATTTTTTAAGCGTAATTGGGGTGCTTTTTGCGCTTAACTTAGTATTTTTGGCGAACGATACTTGGCACGCTCACGATTTGGCCCTTGATGCGGTGTTTAAAGAGGCCGGGGCTTTACGCATTATCGTTGCCCTTTCAGACAATTTACCAACACCGATCCGCAGTAAAGTTGAACATAGCGTGCGCAACTATGCTCGCCTTGCAACAATCACCGAATGGCCCCTTCTTGCCGAGCGTCGGAGTAGTCTGGAAGCGACGGCTGAACTTGATAATCTTTTAGGAAATCTAGCAAGTGAAGCGGTGGGGGCTGCTTTGGGGTCTAGCGTTCATACGTTGATTCTACAACAGGTGGTTCAAGTGCGCATCCTGCGGGATTTACGCGTCGCCTTGAGCCAAACCCACGTTAACCCCTTAAAATGGTTGGGCATGGCGTTTCTTGGCCTGCTGATGATGGTCTCGCTGGTAATGGTTCATATTGATCAACCGAAGCCTGAGTTTCTAGCGATTTTACTCTTCGCCGCCGCAGCAGCCCCCACGGCTTCGATTGTGTTGGTCCAGGGAAATCCATTTCAACAACCCACCGCTGTTACTTACGAGCCGATAGCGGCCATGGCCATTTATCCTGGCTTGGCGGACTCACGGTCCCCGAAATAGCGGTGCACGCGCGGGGAGGATTATCCCCGGCGGCGCAACCGGTTGAGATCGTGGCGGGAAACAGCGCCGGTTAGCAGTATCAGCCCACCGAACACCCCAAACCCGAAGGTACAGAGCGCCCCAAGGGTGACGGCGCGGACGAACAAATGCGGGTCGGCAAGGGCCGGCGCGGCCCAATACTGGCCCACGGCAAGCGCCCCCCCCATAGCAAGCGTGGCAAACAGAATGCGCGGTGCCCGATGCCAGAGGCGCTGATCGATTTTGAGGAAGCCCCGACGACCGAGCGCCCAGCTTAGCAGCACGACATTAACCCAAGCCGAAGCCGAGGTGGCAAGGGCCAATCCAACCTGAGCCAGTGGCGCCATCAAGACAATTTTTAGGGAAACATTCATAGCAACCGCAACCAACGCAATCCGTACGGGGGTCACAGTATCTTGACGGGCGTGAAAACCAGGGATCAGACTTTTTAACAACACGAAAGCCGGCAGGCCAAACGAATAAGCCACCAGTGTTGCGGCAGAGGCCGCAGCGTCTACAGCGTGAAAAGCACCGCGCTCAAACAATACAACCATGATTGGTGTCGCCAATGTCATGAAGACGGCGGTTGCCGGCAAGGTCAATAACAACGAAATTTCCATACAGCGGTTCTGGCTGTCGGAGGCGGCAATATTGTCACCACTCTTCAATTGACGCGCCATTTCTGGCAACAAAACAGTACCGACGGCAATTCCAATTACACCGAGCGGCAATTGATTAAGACGGTCGGCATAATAGAGATAAGATACCGCGCCGGTGGGCAAAAACGAGGCGATGATGGTATCGACAAAGAGATTGATTTGAACCAACCCCGCACCCAGCGCCGCCGGTCCGAGAACGCGCAAAAAATGCTTTACTCCGGGGGTTAAGCGCGGCCACCGCAGCCCGATTCCCATGCCCGCGCGCTTGGCGTCCCAGGCAAGATAGACCAACTCAACCACCCCCGCACCAAGAACACCCCAAGAAAGGGCATGACCGGCGGTTGGCATAAAGGGCGTCAGCCCAACTACAGCACCGATTAGACAAAGATTAAGCAAGATTGGCGCGGCAGCGGCTGCCGTAAAACGCTTAATGCTGTTTAGCATCGCCCCCAGCAATGCGACAACTGAGATGAGTGGTAAATATGGAAATGTGATTCTGGTAAACAACACAGCAAGATCAAACTTTGCAGGATCATCGACAAACCCGGGTGCAAACAACATAATGAACCCAGGCATCGCTACCATGACCACACTCAAGAACACCAATTGCGCCGAAACCAGGACCGCCATAACTTCTTGAGCGAAAGCGCGGGCGGAGTCTCGTCCATCGCGGACCAAGCGTTCAGCAAATACAGGCACAAAGGCCGAGTTAAAGGCCCCTTCGGCGAACAATGATCGAAAATGATTGGGCAGGCGCAGGGCGACAAAAAAGGCGTCGGCCACCGGCCCCGCGCCCAAGATCGCCGCGATAAGAATATCGCGCAGGAAACCAACCACCCGGCTGACCAAGGTCAGCCCGCCCACGGAAAGGATGTTGCGCAACACGGCTCAGGCTCATTCAGTCGGGGAAAAGTCTCCTTCTCTACTCCGAAATGCAGGCCGGTGTTACTCCTGAATCAACGCCGCCGAATTTGATGAAAACAACCGCGGCCGCGTAAGCCGAACCCCGCACCAATCGCCCGCGCGCACCCCCAGGCAGCGCAACCGATCCTGGTCCATCACCGCTTCAAAGCGGTGCCCCTCAATATCCAACTCGATTCGGGCGGTCGGACCAATGGCGTGAATATGACGCACCCGGGCGCACGCCACCCCCCCCCCGCCCGCGTCGCCAGTTGCGGCATCGAGGCGAATCAGTTCAATATCGTGGGGACGGACGAAGGCCAACGCCGGCCCGGGCTCGGCCCCAATTGCCGGCATGGTCAGCCCAATAGAAACAATTTTTGCAGTGCCATCGCTAATAATACACTCAAACCGATTAACATTCCCAAGAAAATCATAAACAAATGGCGATGCCGGATGGTCATATACCTCCCCAGGCGCGCCAACTTGCTCAATACGTCCATTATTCATTACCACTACGCGGTCGGCGACTTCAAGAGCTTCCTCCTGGTCGTGAGTAACAAAAATACTGGTAATATTCATTTCATCGTGAAGGCGCCTTAGCCAGCGGCGCAATTCTTTTCGAACCTTGGCATCCAGCGCCCCAAAGGGCTCATCTAGCAGTAATACTTTTGGCTCGATGGCTAAAGCACGAGCCAATGCCACCCGTTGTCGTTGACCGCCGGAGAGTTGAGCGGGATAGCGATCGGCCAATGGGGCCAATTGAACCAACTCCAACAACCGCGCCACTCGCTCTGAAATGACGGCGCGCGGTAACCGGTCGCGGCGGGGGCGAACATCAAGACCAAAAGCAACGTTGTCACGCACCGTCATATGGCGGAAAAGTGAGTAATGCTGAAAAACAAAGCCAACCTGCCGGTCACGCGGTGTAAGACCCAGCGCCGCCTCGCCAAAAAAGGTGATGGTGCCACCACAAGCCCGGTCCAAACCACCGAGTATTCGTAACAATGTCGTCTTACCAGAGCCAGAAGGCCCAAGCAACGCCAACAACTCGCCCGACTGAATATGAAGGTCCACCTTATCGAGCGCCAGGAATGCGCCAAAGCGCTTGGAAATGCCCGATATGTTGATGGCCATAGCGTGTTGCCCCTTAACCCTGATCTCGGCGCCCGGAAATATCTTCACCCCAACGCCATTCCACAACCGATTTGACGGCCAACGTTACCAGCGCCAAGAGCGCCAATAAAGAGGCCACCGCAAACGCGGCAACAAAGTTGTACTCGTTATAAAGAATTTCGACATGGAGGGGCATGGTATTGGTCAATCCCCGAACATGACCGGAAACCACCGATACCGCGCCAAACTCCCCCATTGCGCGTGCGTTACACAATAGCACACCATAAAGCAGTGCCCAGCGGATGTTCGGCAACGTAATGCGCCAAAAAATCTGCCAGCCGGTAGCCCCAAGGGACGCTGCGGCCTCCTCCTCTTCAATGCCTTGGGACTGCATCAAAGGAATGAGTTCACGGGCAACAAAGGGAAAGGTCACGAAAATTGTGGCCAACACCAAGCCAGGAACGGCAAACACGATTTGGAGATCATGGGCGCGCAGCCACGGTCCGAACCAGCCATGCAAGCCAAACAACAAAACATAGACCATGCCCGAGATCACGGGGGATACTGAAAATGGGAGATCTATCAGTGTGATCAGAAAGCTTTTTCCCAAAAACTCAAACTTGGTGATGGCCCACGCTGAAAGAATTCCAAATACTAAATTAAGTGGCACCGCGATCCCCGCGACCAACAGGGTCAACCACATTGCCGAAAGGGCATCCGGCTCGACCAGCGCGGCAAAATAGGCACCAAAGCCACGGTGCAATGCTTCGATGAATACCGTTAATAGTGGCAACGCGACAAAGAGAGCAAGGAAGGCCAACGCCGTACCAATCAGCGTCCAGCGAAGCCATGCTGGGTCTTGGAGCGCCGGACGCCCGCCATAAGCCGAGGCGGTTGATTTAGCTAACATGATGACGCCCCCTCATCCACGCCTGGAGCAAGTTGATCACCAACAGCAGAATGAATGACAGCACCAGCATTAAAGTACCGATGGCGGTCGCCCCTTGGTAACTGAATTGCTCCAGCTTGATGATGATGAGTAAAGGTACAATTTCCGAAATACCCGGCATATTTCCGGCGATAAAAATGACGGAGCCATACTCGCCAAGCCCGCGCGCAAAGGCCAGGGCAAAGCCGGTCAACAAGGCTGGTGTCAAGGCTGGCAAAATAACACGGATAAATGTTTGCCAGCGGCTCGCCCCTAAGCTCATCGCGACTTCTTCTTCTTCAGGCGCGAGATCCTGGAGCACCGGTTCAACCGTACGCACAACAAAGGGCAGGCCAATGAAGGTCAGCGCCACCACGATACCGAGTGGTGTGAACGCCACCTTCACTCCCCATTCGGCTAAAATTGATCCAATCCAACCATTTGTGGCATAGAGCGAGGTAAGCGCAATGCCGGCAACGGCTGTCGGCAACGCAAAAGGCAAGTCCACCAGGGCATCGACCAACCGTTGGCCGGGAAAGCGGTAGCGCACCAATACCCAGGCGACAAGTAAACCAAACACTACGTTGATAAGTGCCGCCGCTAACGCCGTTGTGCAACTAACCCGAAAGGCAGAAAGCACCCGGGGCGTCGACACCTCAGCCCAAAAACCACTCCATCCCAACCCACCGGCGTGAATGGCAAGGGCGGCCAGCGGTACCAGCACAATCAGCCCCAGCCAAGCCATGGAGATCCCCAGGGTCAGGCCAAAGCCGGGTAGGATTGAATAGCGGACGAGCATCCCCCTGCTTCCCCTGGTGGCTCGAAATAGCCCTCTCTCATGGGACAGACTGACCACTTTGGCAAGCCCTAGAACGAAGGCGTACCACGGAGGTTTCACCGCTGAAAGCGGCGGCGCAAGGCAAATGCTGGCCTCCTGCGGTTCCATGCCCCCCAAATTCCTTACGCTCGGGTTCGTTTTTCCGATCAACGATGCGGACGAAAAATCTGATCGAAGACTCCGCCATCGACAAAATGCTTCTGCTGGGCTATTCGCCAGCCGCCAAAGCTATCATCGATGGTAAAAAGTTTGATTTCGGGAAAGCGATCTTTAAATTTTGCGGCGACTTCGGGCAACCGGGGCCGGTAATAGTTTTCAGCGGCCATGATTTGAGCTTCAGGAGTAAACAAATAGTTGAGATAGGCTTCGGCCAGCGCGCGCGTACCACGGTGATCAACGATCTTATCCACCACGGCTACCGGCGGTTCCGCCAGGATGCTGATCGACGGGACCACAACCTGCAAATCATCGCCAAGCTCTTGCCGCGCGAGATACGCCTCGTTCTCCCAGGCCAACAGAACATCACCAAGCCCGCGCCGGGTAAAAGTAATGGTCGAGCCACGAGCGCCACTGTCGAGAACCGGGACATGACTGAACAATGTTGCGACAAATTCCTTAGCCGCCTCCTCATTGCCTTGGTTTTTTGCTAGGGCATACCCCCAAGCTGCAAGGTAGTTCCAGCGCGCACCGCCCGATGTTTTGGGATTGGGGGTGATCACGTCAACGCCGGGCTTGATCAGATCATCCCAATCGTGAATTTGCTTGGGATTGCCCTTTCGCACCAAAAACACAATGGTCGAGGTGAAGGGGGTGCTATTTTGGGGCAAGCGCCGCTGCCAATCGAGGGCGGTCTGCCCTGAGTCGGCAATGGCATCGATGTCGTAGGCCAGCGCCAGCGTCACCACATCGGCTTCAAGACCATCGATGACCGCGCGGGCCTGTTTGCCCGACCCACCATGAGACTGGTTGATGCGCATACCATTTCCGGTGTCAGCCTGCCACTTGGCCGCGAATGCCTTGTTGATCGCGGCGTAAAGCTCGCGGGTTGGGTCGTAGGAGACATTGAGCAATGTCGTCTCGGCCCAGGCGCCGGGAGCAATCATCACCAAGGCCGCCGTCATCGCCAGCGCCAGCCTTCGCGTCATTCCAACAACGTCCATTGGTGCCCTCCCCCCCGGGGGTCATAGCGCATAGAAGTGACGGATATCTTTAGCCCGAGCAAGCAACGCCAGCCCCCCGATAACATGGGGTGAAAAGTGCGCCGTGAAGGCTCCCGAAACGACAGGCGGACGTTTTTCTTTTAGCGAATTTTGATAATGACCACGCCCACCGATGCCGCATCGGGGAACACTTCCAGCTTTTCCACCCCAACTTCGGCCCGGACCACCCTCGGGTCTGCGAGGCACAGGTCGCCAATGCGTTCGGCCAAGGTTTCGATCAGCTTGATGTGGCCATCGGCAGCGACGCTCCGGATGCCATCCACCAACCCCTCATAGGAGACGACGGCGGTAATCTCATCGCGAAAGCCGCGACCGGGATGGCTCACCGTCAACTCAACATTGATCCGAACCTGTTGGGGGCGTCGGTGCTCGTGGTCATGGACCCCGATCGACAGCCGGACCACAAGATCACGCAAAAAAATCCGGTAAACGGCAGGAAGGGGATCGGCCACCGGAACTATCCTCGCACTCTCTCAGGGTTGGGCTCGTGCCCCGGACAATAGGGAGTAACGCACGCAAATACCATCATCACCGCTATCCCCCCCATGAGCCCCCTCTCTTGGGCTGCCATGAAAACCGGGCAAGACTGCCAGCAACTCGGCGATTCGGCAGCCAAGGGTCGGATGGCGAAAATCGGGGGCGATCTCGGCCAATGGCGCCAGCACAAAAGCGCGCTCGCCAAGCCGGGGGTGAGGAATTTCCAAATCCGGAAGCGCGATAACGGCTTCGCCATAAAATAGAATGTCGATGTCCACAACCCGTGGCCCAAACCGAAGCCCCGGTTGCCGCCCATGATCGGCCTCGATGGATTTTGCCAATTTCAACAACTCCAGCGGTGCAAGGGTGGTTTCAGCGGCCAACGCCATATTTAAAAATGCTGGTTGATCAAGGACATACATCGGCGCTGTTTGCCAGAGCTGCGAGATCGCGGTGACCCGTAGCTGCGCCCCGAGCGCCGCCACCGCCCGCCCCAGGTGCCCCGCGCGGTCCCCCAGATTACTGCCGAGCGCCAGGAAAACTGTGATCATGGGACCATCCAAGATAGAAAACGACTGTCAAAGACGACCATAGCGCCTAGGCCGGAACACGCAAGGCTTGACGGCGGGTGACAACGCGGATTACAAGGACTGCCTCACGCCGATCGGTCACCGTTCGGTGGCTGGGTTTGTTTTGATCGGCTTTTAATAAGAGGACCGTCCGATGGCACGTCGGTGCGAAGTAACTGGCAAAGGCACTCAGTTCGGCAACAACGTCAGCCATGCCAACAACAAAAACCGTCGGCGGTTTCAGCCCAACCTCCAGGAAACCTCGCTGCTGAGCGATGTCCTGGGCCGGTCGGTGCGTCTGCGCCTCTCAACCAACGCCATTCGCTCGATCGAGCATCGCGGTGGGCTTGATAATTTTTTGCTGAAGGCCAAGGATGATGTGTTGAGCCTGGATGCCCGGCGCCTTAAGCGTCAGATCGCCAAGGCTCTCGAAGCAGCGCAGGCCACCGCAGCAGCGTGATGCGGATCTGAACCACCCCCCCCCCGCAGCCTGATACACGATCGGGTTGCGGGTGCGTTAGGGTTGGTCTTCCAGATCGGTTCCGCCGTCGATCACCCGCCGTGCGGTTTCATAACTGAAGCCGGCGCGGCCTAGGGTGGCGAGGTCGCGGGTGCGGTTTTCCGCGCGTTGCGATTCGGGACGAAACGGGCCAAGCCGGCGGCGGCGGGCTAAGGCATGGGCCGCTGTTTGATCCGCTTGGTCGGATGAGCCGGCATAGCCGCTATCCTGATCGGTGCGAGCCAGTGCGCTCGCCACCGTTTCCCCATCCACACCTTTGGCCGCCAACCGCTCGCGAATCGCTCGTGCCGAGGCGCCCCGGCGACGCAGGCTGTGGGCTTTGGCTTCCGCATACACCGCATCGTCGAGCAGGCCGCTTTGCCGATAGCGCTCGATCAACGCCTCGATCCAGGCGGCCCCCTCGGCTTGGTCCGTGCCATGGTCGCGCATCGAGCGATCGAGCCGCCGCGCCAGCACTCGCCGCAAACTGGCGGCGGAGGCCGAAAAACGCTCAAGATACCGCAATGCCGTCCGCTCCAACCGCTCGGCGGTAAGGGTGGGCGGCGCCGGCTTATGAGGATAGGGCTTTCGGGTCTCGGCTTTCCCGGTCTCCGGGTCCTCAGTTTCCTGCACGATCGGCCACCTGGGTCGTTTGCTCCGGGGTCGGCGTATAAAGCGGCCAATTGCCGGTGGCAAGGGCATCCAGGGTGGGAGTGCGCTGGCCGAGACGAGTCTCATAGATCCAGTAGTTGGTCAGAACCTTGCGCACATAGTCGCGGGTCTCGCGCATGGGAATGCTCTCGATGAACATCAGCGGATCGGATATTTCATCAAGATCGCGCCGCCAGCGGAGCAAGTTCGATGGCCCGGCATTATAGGCGGCGGTGAGGTGGGCCAGATTGCCGGCAACGCGAGGGCTGGTCATCAGGCCGGCGATATAGCGTTGCCCGAGCGACAGGTTCCATTGCGGATCGAAAAGGCGTCGTCGGTCCAGGCCTTGATAATCGGCGCCATCGTTGGCGACATCGTGAGCGGTCTCGGGCATGATCTGCATAACCCCGGTCGCCCCGGCATGGCTGACCAAGCGCGGCTCAAAGCGCGACTCCTGACGCATGATCGCGAATAACAACGCCCGATCGAGGGTGAAGCCTTCCAGCGGCGTCCAGTGGGGCAAGGGGAAGAGCGCGGCATCGTAGGTCCGGCCTTCGGGTGCGGCAACGGCGTTGCCAACCTGAAGAGCCAGCGCCGGCAAACCGGCATCATCGGCCAGCGCCACCAAGGCCTCGGCCAACTGGGCGTTGTCGTGGGGATGAACGCGGCGCAACTCTTGTTCCGCCAAGTCCGACTGGCCGATTTGGAGTAAGCCAAGCGCACGCGAGCCCCCGGGAGAGCCCGCGATAACCGCGAGGTGAGCGGTGGTCAGCGTTGGCACCTGCCACTGAAAAACCGTGTCGCGACCAAGGGTTCGGCAGGAGATCAGACCATAAAAAGTGCGATCGAAGCGGGCCGAGCGGTTGAGCCAGGCATCGGCCAGCGCGGCGTGGCCAAGGCGGTTTTCGGCCAGCGCGGCCCAATACGCGGCGGCGGCGGCCTCCCATGGCGCCAGCGATTTGGTGGCAGCCATCGCTGAAAAATGGCGGCCGGCGGTCTCGATATCTCCGGTGCGCCATGCCGCGAGGCCGGCGATCCAGTGCGCGCCCGGCACCTCATTACCAGAGCGGTGCGCGCTGGCTTTGGCCAGAACCAGCGCCGTATGCGCGTCGCCACTGTAAAAGAGCCCGGCAGCAATGCGGGCACGGAGCGAATCGAACTCGGCGTCTTTCAGGCCACCGATGGCCTCGTCGTTTCCCAGCACCCGCAGCGCCGCCGAAGGCCGCCCGGCGTGCAGGAAATTCTCGATCCGCTCGACGGCCGGGCCGTCCGAGGTCCGGCCCATGGTTGAGCGCGAGCGGGGGGCAACCCCAAACCCCCATGTTGCCTGAACCTCAAGATCGCCATCAAGGCGGGCGATATCCGCGAGCTGGGGCGGAGGCGGCGCGCCTTTGGGCTGACGAGCCGATGCTAACGAAAGAATACGCCCGGCCCCCGCCTGATCGCCGTAGCGCTTGAGCCAGGCGCGCAGGGACTCGTAACTAACCCGGGCCGAGCCGGCGTGAAGATAGCGTTGGCGCAACACCTGCCCGATCAACCGGCGGTCATGAATGCCGGTCATCTCGGTGTCGGCATCGTCCCAGGCGGCGCGGGCTTGCAGCTCAAAAATATGCCGATAGCGGCGGGCATCGTCGTCGCCCAGGCGCACGCCGCGCAATTCCGGCAAATCGGCTTCCAAAAGAGCAACACTGGCCTGCACCGGCCCCTTGGGGTGAGGCGGCATCAAATCGTCGTCAGACATACCTTCTGCCGGCGACGCTCCGTCGGCCACCGTATTCGTCGTGTTGACGGCAATCGCATTGGTGGCAGGCCGGAGGGCTGCGGACGGCAATGCCGCGCCGATCATCGCCTGCGGTTGGGGTGGCGTTGCTGGTGACAAAAGACCGCAGAGCACAACCGCCGTCATCACGCCCCAAGGCGATGACCGTGTGCGCGCTCCACGCGCTTTCGTTATGAGGCGAATTCCATCCATCTTGCCGACATATCGCCACATGCCGTTCTTGGCAAGTGGCAAAGGTCAGGAAAAAATCGATGTGTCCAAACAGCATCACAGGTGATGCCGTTTGGTGCACAATGATTGTCTACGTTAACTTGCTCTTAATCATAAGTAAATCGCGCCAGACTTCCCGCTTATGAAGGGGAGATTTCAGCAAATATGAGGGATGGTAAGTTGCCATCGTCGGTAGTATTTGCGTTGTCCCGGGTGGCCGAAAATCAAACCATTGACCACGCAAACGAGGAAGTCCCTCGGAGCGACCTAACAAGCTCTTGGCGGCGACGCTGCCAAACAACACGAGGGCTTGTGGTTTGACCAACGCGATATGACGCTCGATAAAGGGCAGGCAAAGAGCAATCTCCGCGTGTGTCGGACTGCGGTTGCCGGGCGGGCGCCAGGGCAGAACGCTGGTGAGGTAAACCTTGGTTCGATCAAGCCCGAGCGCGGCCAACATCCGATCTAACAGGCGGCCATTTGCGCCAGCAAAGGGCAATCCGGCCCGGTCTTCGTCTTCGCCCGGCGGGTCTCCCACCAGCATGAGCCGGGCTTCGGGGTTGCCGTCGGAAAACACCAGAGTCATCGCGGTATGCTTAAGAGAGCAGTCCTCAAACTGGGAGAGTGCCGCCCTCAGCCCCGCCAAATCGGTTACCCCGGCAAGAGATTGGCGCAGCTCGGCCGAACCTGGAACCGGGGCATCGGAAATAACGGGACGACTGGATGCGGGGGGCCGAGTCGGCACCGGCGCCAACGCTGATGACTGCGCGGCCGGGCGCTGGGCCGTCCCGCTTCGAGCGGTGAAGCTGGACCAATCCGCAGGCTGATCGTCCAGCGCCTCATCGACGCCAATCTCCCCTTGCCAACAAAGCGCCGCGATAATCTCACTCTGGTCGAGCATGACGGGTCGAGCTATGGCTGGTCATGGTTAAATCTCAGGGTTGGGGCTTTGGCCTTGGGGCATCGGGATACGGATGATACAAAACCGCCCGGAGTTTGTATAATGTCGTTACGTCTGGTCGGGACATCTGGTCCGAACCAACCGGTGGCGAGGGGGTTGAGGCATGTCGAGGACTATCGAACGGGAAGTCATGGAGTACGATGTCGTGATCGTCGGTGGCGGTCCGGCCGGGCTTGCCACTGCGATCAGGCTTAAGCAACTGGCGGCCGAGCATGGTCACGAGGTTGGGGTCTGCATTCTCGAAAAAGGCTCGGAGATCGGCGCTCATATTCTATCCGGCGCGGTTATCGAGCCGAGGGCTCTTGATGAATTGCTCCCCGATTGGCGCAACCAGGGCGCGCCGATAGTCACCCCGGTGAGCGAGGATAGCTTCTACTTCATGACCAAGCGCTGGCAAATTCCCCTGCCGGTCGCGCCCTCCATGCACAACAAGGGCAACTATGTCGCCAGTGTCGGGTTGCTCGCCCGCTGGCTGGCGCAACAGGCTGAGGCGCTGGGCGTCGAAATTTATGCCGGATTCGCGGCGGCCGAAGTGCTCTACGACGAAGCAGGAGTGGTCAAGGGCGTCGCCACCGGCGACATGGGCATTGGCAAAGATGGCGCACCGACCGATCGCTTTACCCCCGGTGTTGAGTTGCGCGCCCGTCAGACCGTGTTTGCCGAGGGCTGTCGGGGTTCAATGACCAAGGTGGTGATGGATCGGTTCGGCCTGGCCCGCGACGCAGACCCCCAAGCCTATGGGCTCGGCGTTAAGGAAATCTGGGAGGTTGACCCCGCAAAGCACAAAGCGGGGCGGGTTTCCCACTCCATCGGCTGGCCGGTTGATTTCAGCACTTATGGCGGCTCGTTCCTCTATCACCTTGAAAATAATCAGGTTGCGATTGGCTTTGTGATCGGGCTGGATTACCAGAACCCCTATCTTTCTCCTTATGAGGAGTTTCAGCGCTTCAAGACTCATCCGGCGGTGCGGCCATTGCTGGAAGGCGGGCGGCGCATTGCTTATGGCGCGCGCGCGCTGATCGAGGGCGGTATCCAGGCTCTCCCCAAGTTGACCTTCCCCGGCGGAATGCTGGTCGGCGACTGCGCCGGCACCATGAATATCTCTAAGATCAAAGGCACCCACACCGCGATGAAATCGGGGATGACGGCGGCCGAGGCGATCTTTGATCATTTCCGCACCGAGGCGGTGGAAACCGAAATCGTCGCCTATGCCAACCGGCTCAAGCATACGTGGCTGTGGCAGGAGTTGCAGATCGCCCGCAACATTCGCCCGGCGTTCCAGTGGGGCTTGGTGGCGGGGATTGCCCACTCGGCGATCGATGCCTTTATCTGGCGCGGCAAGGCGCCCTATACCCTGCATCTCCAGCACCATGATCACCAAACCTTAAAAAAGGCGGTTGATTCCAAACCGATCGCTTATCCCAAACCCGATGGCGTGATCACGTTCGACCGGCTGTCGAATCTTGCTTTTTCCAGCGTCAACCACGAGGAAAACCAACCGGCCCACCTTCAGTTGCGCGATCACACGGTGCCGGTGAAAATCAACTACGCCGTATACGACGGCCCGGAGGCCCGCTATTGCCCGGCGGGAGTCTACGAGTTTTTCACCGAGGCGGACGGCTCACGCCCCCGGCTCCAGATCAACGCCGCCAACTGTGTCCATTGCAAGACGTGCGACATCAAAGACCCGATGCAAAACATCAACTGGACAGTGCCGGAAGGCGGCGGCGGGCCGAATTATCCGAACATGTAAACGTCGGGGTTAGAGCATGGTGCGATCCATGCTCTAACTTTTTGTTTTAAGAGCAGATTTCACGCTTGGGGTGAGCCCACGCCTTCGCGACTCGCTCTAGCGGCGGGAACAACGGAGCGAATCGCGCCGCGAAATCACCGGAGCGAATCGCTTTTGGGCCGCGCCCAAGCAAGGCCGCAACCTGAGCAAGAAGACGGGAATCGACCGCGAAAAGCCCGCCCCCTTCCCCTTTCGGAGCAGGAGGCGAGCCTCGCTAAACACACTTCTTCTGTTCGGCGGCGCTCGCCTTATACGCGGCCAATTCATGTTGGTTCGGCATCTGACGAAGGGTCTCTCCGTCCGGCGCGCGAATGGTCATCACCATGATGTGAGTATCGGGATCGATGGTGACCGAAGGGTTGAACCCGGCAGTGATATCGCTCTTTTCGGGCTTTCCGGTAGCGGTAGCGGCTCCTCCTTGAGCCTGACGGGCGGCGGCTGCCGTCGCGGCGGGCGTTGCCCCAGATGCGGGACTAGCCGCCGGAGTCGGGGGCGCGGTCGAACCATTGGCGGCGCCGACTCGTGGAACACCTTGTGATGCCCCGGGGACTGCTGGCGCTGGCGCCGGAGTCGGGGCCGCATAAGCCGCGGTGTGCGGAGTGATGCCGATGCTTGTGCTCAGGTCTACCATGCGACACCCCCCACGTTTTCGCGGGCCATAACCGCTCCCAAGGAGCAGAGATATATCAGGGATGCGCCGTGAGTAGCACCCCCCCACGCCGGGGAGAGCGCCTTGCCGGTGACGAAGCCTAGCACTTGGCCGGACTTAGGGTCTGCGGACATTGGACTTCTCCAAAAGCGACAGTGTCTTCTGACACCGTTAACTAATAGCTCTACCACATCAAAACCCTGCTGTCCAGGGTTTTTAGACATAAAGGAATCAAGCAACCGAAATGCGCGCAAGAAATTAAGAGCTGCGCCTTAGAGCGGGTCGCGAAAAGGTGGATGTACCCCGTAGCGATGATCCGCTCTAACGCCCGCGGAGCAATACCCCCAACACTCCGAGTGAAGGCGCACCGGTAATCGGCAGCCCATGCGCGTGTTCAACCGCTTCAATCGCTGAGGACAGTGCTCGGTTGCCATTCTTAGAACTATCACCGATGGATATGCGCAACAACCGCGCTATCGTCATTCCGGGAGTGGAGGCGGCGGCACCGCCGGGGGGCGGAGCGTTGCCGAAAGGAGCGGGCGTGAACCCTTCGGCCTTGATCTCCGCCGCCGCCACGGGCCATTCCTGGCCTTGCGTGAGAACCGACGTTGAGATCGCCGCCCCGGAAAGCGCGCCCGAGCGGGATAGCAAAAGAGTGGTGACGCCGATCACCTGCACCGCTCCATCCACGAATGCCAACACCGGCCCGCCGGAATCGCCCTGAACCGGCGCGCAGCCGTGAATAAACAACCGGCTATTTTGAAAAAAACCGCGAAGCTCGCACCCTTGGTCAATGGTCAGTACATAGGCGCGGTTGGCGCGGTAACCGGCCCGCACGATCGCAACCTCGGGCCGGCGCAAAGTGGGCAGAGTCGCGGCGCTTAGAGGCAAGACACCGAGCCAACCCGCCCCGCGACCAATTGGCGCCGCCAACTCCAGCAGGCCCCAGTCATTATCCGCGACTGGCCGGGCCTGTGAGCCATAATCGTCGGCATGGGTGGCCCCCTTGACCCGCGCGTGAAACGGAAAGGTGCTGCCCTGGTAGCCGGCCACAAAGTGCAACTCATCGGGCCGGAACCAGCGCTTTTGCCGTTTGTCGTAAAGACAATGGGCCGCGGTGAGAACATGGCGCTCCCCCACCAGCACACCGGTGCAATGCCCGCGCCCGCCAACATTAAGCCGGCCGATCGCGCTCCAGGGATATTCAAGGGCGTTAACCGCAAAAGGCTCGCCCGCAACCGCGCCCCCTGCCCCGCTGCCCAACACCAGCAGAAGAAGCGGAAGCAAAAGCCGCAGGATCAGCGCTTGCGGGCGCGTGCCCATTCGTAAAGCGCGACCGCCGCCGCGTTCGAGACATTGAGGGTCGAGATTGGTCCCCCGCCGGTGGGCAGCCGAACCAATTCGTCGCACCGCTCCTGGGTCAACCGGCGCAGGCCCGTCCCCTCGGCCCCAAGCACGATGGCGATTTTGCCGGTAAGGTTAAGCTCGGGCAACGTGCGCTTGCCCTGCTCATCGAGACCAACGCACCAATAACCGGCCTGCTGCAACTCGCCGAGCGAGCGGGCAAGGTTGGTCACCCGGATCAACGGAATCGCATCCACCGCACCAGAGGCACTTTTGGCCAGGGTTCCGGTGGTCTCGGGGGCGTTGCGCTCGGTAACGATTACGGCTCCGGCCCCAAAAGCAGCGGCGGACCGAAGGACCGCGCCAACATTGTGGGGATCGGTAACCTGATCCAGGACCACCACCGCACCCGGACGGTCCTCTTCGGGCAGGCCGGTGATATCTTCGAGATCGACCTCCTCCAACGGGTCCACCTCCACCGCAGCCCCCTGGTGAACGGCGCCGGCCGGCAGCATTTTTTCCAGCTCGGGCCGCCCAACCGAATTCGGCACCGGACGGCTGAGCCCCTCGGCTTTGGCTTGGTGGAGGATGCCTTCCAACGCCTCCAACCCGGTTGGCGTCGCCAGCAAGCGGCGCACTTCGCGGGCAGGGTTGAGCAATGCTGCCGCCACCGGGTGCAACCCGAACAACCAGACGGTACGAGGGCCTTTTGGACCCCGGGCGGGGCCTTTTTGCTTATGACTCAAAGGGGCGAGACCTAGGGGTGGGCACCGACCGCCCGGAGCAGAGCGGTGTCGGCGTCTTCCTCACAATTGGGAGTGGTCAACAGATGATCACCCGCGAAAATCGAGTTGGCGCCGGCGATGAAACACAACACCTGCGCCTCGGGCGAAAGATCCCGGCGCCCGGCGGAAAGCCGGACTTGGGAGGCGGGCATTGCGATACGGGCGGTGGCGACCATCCGCACCAGCTCAAGCGCCTCGACCGGCGGACGCAACGCCATCGGCGTTCCCGGCACCGGCACGAGGGTGTTGATCGGCACACTTTCCGGGTGAGGCGTTTGGGCCGCAAGCACCTGGATCAGCGCGGCGCGGTCGCGATTGGTTTCGCCCATGCCGATAATACCGCCGCAACACAACTTGATTCCGGCCTTACGCACCACCGCCAGAGTATCGAGTCGGTCCTGGTAGGAGCGGGTTCCGATCACCCGGCCATAAAATTCGGGGCTGGTATCGAGGTTATGGTTGTAGGCGGTCAGCCCCGCCTCGGCCAAGCGCTCGGCCTGATGAGGTTTGAGCATCCCGAGGGTAACGCAAGATTCCATGCCGATTCCAGCGACACCCCGCACCATTTCGACCACGGCATCGAACTCGGTGCCATCGCGAACCTCACGCCAGGCGGCCCCCATGCAAAAACGAGCGGCACCGCCGGCCTTGGCCGCCCGAGCCGCCGCAACCACCTGGGCCGGGTCCATGATTTTATCACGGGTGAGCTTAACCTCGGCATGGTGGGCCGACTGCGGACAATAGCCGCAATCCTCGGGGCACCCCCCGGTTTTGATTGAAAACAGGCTGGCGCGCTGGATAGCGCGGGGATCGTGGTGCTGACGATGCACGCGGCTGGCCTGATCGATAAGATCGAGCAGCGGGGTCTCATAAATCGCCAGTAGTTCGTCTACCGTCCAATCAGCGCGCGGCGCCGTAGCAGGACAGGGTTCCATTTGGACCATGGGATTATAACGTCATCGTGGCTGTTCAAAAGATAAGGCGGCGACCATAGCCGATCATGCCCCGGCGCACCAAGCCTTTCGGAGCACGGCCGGTCCTGCAAAGGCGAGGCGCCAATGCCGAGTGCAGCCTCACGAGATGAAGCTCGATCGCGGAAGATATCGGCTCTTGACGAGCGCGGAGGATTGAGGCATACCACGGCCGTTCCTTGCGGCGACGGTAGCTCAGTTTGGTAGAGCCCTCGGTTGTGGTCCGAGTGGTCGTGGGTTCGAGTCCCATCCGTCGCCCCATTCTCCTTTTTCCACATCCCCCACACCTCCACATTGGTGGTTCGGCAATGACCGCACCGGCTCCGCGCCCCGGAATTCTCGATATCGCCCCCTATGTTGGCGGTGAAGCCACGTCGGATGGCGCCGAACGGTTGATTCGGCTGGCCTCCAACGAAGGCGCGCTCGGCCCCAGCCCCAACGCTGCCACAGCCTATCAGGCGCTCGCGGGAGATCTGCACCGCTACCCCGACGGCGGCTCCTCGGCGTTGATTGAAGCGCTGGCCCGCGTTCATGGCCTGGATGGCGGGCACATCGTGACCGGCGCCGGCTCCGATGAATTGCTGAGCCTGATCACCCGCGCTTATGCCGGCCCGGGCGACGAGGTGCTGTATTCGGCCCACGGCTTTTTGATGTACCCGATTGCGGCACGCACAGTTGGGGCAACGCCGGTGGCGGCGCCCGAAACCAACCTCACCGCCAACGTCGACGCCTTGCTGGCAGCGGTGACGCCCCGAACCCGCATCGTCTTTTTGGCCAACCCCAACAATCCGACCGGCAGTTATCTTTCGGCAACCGAATTGGCGCGGCTTCATGCCGGCCTGCCGGGCAACGCCGTGCTGGTGATCGACGCCGCCTACGCCGAATTTGTCGACGCCGACGACTACACCGCCGGAGAAAATCTGGTGCGGGGCGCGAACAACGTCGTGATGGTTCGCACCTTCTCCAAGCTCTACGCCCTTGCCGCGTTGCGGTTGGGCTGGGCCTATTGCCCGCCCCAGATCGCCGCCGTGTTACACCGGGTGCGCGGGCCGTTCAACGTCAACGCCGCAGCCCAAGCCGCTGGCATCGCCGCTCTCGACGATCTGCCCTTCCTTGATGCGGCCCGCCGGCACAATCAAGTTTGCCGGGAGTGGTTTACGACGCGGTTAACCGCTCTTGGGCTGACCGTTTACCCCAGCGCCGGCAACTTCGTGCTGGTGGATTTCAGCTCTTGGGGCAGCGCCGAATCGGCCCGCCTTTATCTCAAAAACCGGGGAATTCTGGTGCGCCAAATGGGCGTTTATAAACTGTCCCACTGCCTGCGCATCACCATTGGCCGCACCAGCGAAATGCACGAAGTTGCTGAGGCGCTGGCAGGGTATTCAAGGCTGACCGCTTAGCCCCTTGACCCGCCGCCGATAATTCCCCACCTTTGTGCTGCGGCAGAATTGCAGTGCGGGAGGCGGGAATGCGGGTGCGAAGAGTGGTCGGGAGCTTGTTTGGCTTGGTGCTGATTGCGCTGGCGACTTGGCCCGCAACGGCGTTTTCCCTTGCTGGCGCCGACGGATTCTCCATCGCTCCAATGCTTGAAAAAGTAACACCGGCGGTGGTGAACATCGCGGTGAAATCCCACACGACAGTGCACAATCCACTGTTACAAGACCCGTTTTTCCGCCAGTTCTTCAATATGCAGGACATCCCGCAACAGCGGGTGCAAATGAGCGCCGGCTCGGGGGTGATTATCGATGCCGGGCGCGGGCTGGTTGTCAGCAACAACCACGTGGTTAAGGGTGCCGACGAAATCATGGTCACGCTCAAGGACCGGCGGCGTTTTCGGGCGCAGTTGGTGGGCGCCGACCCCGGCACCGACATTGCCCTGCTTCATATCGACTCGGATAACCTGACCGCGCTGGCGATTGGCGACTCCGAACAGCTTCGGGTTGGTGATTTCGTGGCCGCAATCGGTAATCCCTTCGGCCTTGGTCAAACCGTGACCGCTGGCATCGTGAGCGCGCTGGGGCGGAGCGGCCTCAAGATCGAGGGCTACGAAAATTTTATTCAAACCGACGCCTCGATCAATCCCGGCAATTCGGGTGGGGCGCTGGTCAACTTTCAGGGCCAACTGATTGGCATCAACACCGCGATCATCGGCCCTTCGGGTGGCAATGTTGGCATTGGCTTTGCCGTGCCCAGCGCCATGGTCAAGGCGGTGGTCCGGCAGTTGGCCGACAACGGCGAGGTGCGGCGCGGCCGGCTTGGCGTGGAAATCCAGGACCTCACCCCCGATCTCGCCGATACCTTCGACACCCCGGCCGGCGGTGATGGTGCCATCGAGGGCGCGCTTATTTCCAAAGTGCTGTCCGGCTCACCGGCGGCGTCGGCTGGTTTGCGACCGGGCGACATCGTGACAGGCATCGACGGGCAGCCGGTTCGAACTGCGGGGGACTTGCGCAACCGGGTGGGCCTGTTGCCGGTGGGCACCGAGGTTCGGCTCGAAGTGCTGCGCGGCTCCACCCGACAGATGCTCCTTGCGAGAATCGGTCGCTGAGCCGTGATCACCACCGCCCCAGCAACAAAACTCCGGCACCGGGCTGAAGCGCTGGCGGCGCGCCTGCCGCCGCTGCTGGTGGCGGCCTATCGGGTGGCGGCCACCGTCGCGCCGGGAAGCCACGGGCGGCGCCGCGCCGGACGGGGTGAGGGGTTTTGGCAATTCCGACGCTACCAGAGCGGTGATGCCGCCTCACTGATCGATTGGCGCCAATCGGCCCGCTCCCAGCCACTCTATATCCGCGAAACCGAGCGGGACACCGCGCAATCGGTGTGGGTATGGGCGGACCGCTCAGGATCGATGGATTATCGCTCCTCCGCAGCAATGCTCGGTTGCAAGCGCGACCACGCCGAAGTGCTGCTCCTGGCGTTGACCCTGCTGCTGATCCGGGCGGGGGAGCGGGTGGCCGTCTTGGGCACCCAGACCCGTCCAGACACCGGTGAGCGCGCTTTTGAACGGCTGGCGGCGACGCTGCCCCGGCGCACCCAAAGCCTGCCCGAGCCAGATGGCTTGCCGCGCCACGCCCGCTTGGTGCTGCTGAGCGATTTTCTCTCGCCATTGCCCGAGATCGAACGCCTGGTCAAACAAATGGCCGCCCAAGGTGTGCGCGGCCATTTGCTTCAGGTCCTCGACCAGGCAGAAGAGACCCTGCCCTTCTCGGGCCGGGTCGCCTTCACCGGCTTTGAAGGCGAAGCCCCGCTGCTGGTGCCGCGAGTGGAAGCGGTGCGCAGTGCCTACATGGCCCGCCTAGCCGATCATCGCGCCGGGTTGGCCTTCATCGCCCGCGCCGCAGGCTGGAGCTTCAACATCCATCACACAGACCGGCCCCCCGAAGCCGCCCTGCTTACCCTTAAAGGAGCATTAAGTCAGCCGTGACAGATCAATTTTGCGAAGATATCATCCTGACGACCAAGCGGTTGCGCTGCGACTTCATTCAAAACGGCGAGGAAAAGGCCCTGCGTTTTGTCGGCATTATCGTTGCCGAAGACAAACCCGCCCTTCGCGCTGTTTATACCTGCATTGGCGAGCTAAGTGGCGGCTGCACCCTTGATTTCACAGATGTTTTAATGTTTGATGCGACGCTTTACTCGCTGCTGCTTTGGGTTCGCCTCACTCGTGAAAGACGCGGCACCAACTTTGCTGTCGTCGCACGCGAGGCGACCGAGCAACGGCTTCGGCTGGCCGGAATCACCAAATGGCTGCCAATCTTCCGCGACTTCGCCTCGGCACGCGCCGAACTCTTTACCCACAGGACGACGAACTAACTTTTTATTTTAGTGTGGGTCGTGAAGGGGTGAATCCACCCCTTCACG
>CAIZDL010000150.1 GCA_903931735.1 uncultured Rhodospirillales bacterium | reverse complement strand
CAAGGGCTTCCTTGGAAACCGTTTCACGCATACTCTTCTTCACGGGTGTTGCTCCTCTTCGTGGATTCGACAACCCGAGCCTACCGGCTCAGGGGAGCGACACCCACCTCAGATTTGCAACAGCCGCCGGGACGATCCCAATAGCGCTTTCTTGGTTCCATAACAAGCCGCGCTCGATATTCGGGTTTTGGAACGAGAATGTATATTCAGCGCCGATCAGCGTCGGCAGCTTTCCAACTTGAAGCGATAGCGCGTCGGTGGGAGCGAGCTTAACATAAGCGACCGGGATCGGTCCGTAAAAGTTATCGACAGCCTTTGAAGACCGAATATATGGCGTCCCCAGCGAAGGCATGGAATATGCTCCCGCCTGCATATAGAACTGCACATACCCTTCAGTCGTTTGAGCTATGACCTGTGCATTGCTGATATCTGTTAGATTGCTTCGATCGCCAAAGGTTGAATTGCTCTGAGAGTGATTTTGCACCTGACCTAAACCGCTCAGAACGCCAGAGAAATAAACTTTGCCGAGTATCCCACTATCAATATTATAGGGGTTCGGATTCGCCGTCAGTGGCCCGATCATGGTCGGCTGTAGTACAGGTGGGGCCGGTGGGGCAGCGTCTTCCGCCCAGCTTGTTGCCGGTGCCGCGCTAACGATAAGGCACGCGGTGGCGAGACTATAGAGAGGGATCTTCTTCATTGCCAGAACTCCAAGCGATCGTAGATGCGCCAACAGCGTTGCAAGGCACATGCCATGCCGAAAGTGGCGGTTATGCTGGATATTCTGAGTAGATTTTGATCTTACGACTAGATTTCGCTCATTACGCTGCCTTGATTGGAGACGTCTGCATTTAATCTGTGCAGCCCGGCTTTTCGGGACAGCAGTTTAGCCCCAACCCAAACCGAGGGTGCGCGCGGCACATTTTCTTAAGCCTGAGCCCATAAGGCCGGGGCTATTGACCGTGCAGCTATTATTGAACGATGCGACTGTCGCACGGTTGCCAGAACCGTGATATTATCGTCACTCAATGACAAATCGACCGCCATGATTGTAGAGATTTGAATATAATCTCTTGACGGCGCGGACTTGAATCATTCTACCTTACCGCCGCAGAAGTTGACCAGTGCCTATTGGGGATTGTTGTGACATATAACCCGTGCGTTAACACAATTGATGAAAGACACTCGCTGCCTGCGGCATCGATCAGCGTTGAAAGATACGCTGAAATAATTGGGTCAGCTTTCATAATATTTTACGTTGCTACGTGGGCACTACTCCCCGCGATTCTGGGGAATTCAATCAATAGGGATACAATTCAAATTGTATATTGGGGGCGAGAGCTGGAGTGGGGTTATTTTAAACAGCCGCCACTTATTAGCTGGATCACCGAAGCAGTTGTGCGGATATTTGGAGGTAGTGATATTGCTATTTATGCGACCAGCGAATTGCTGATGTTGATATCATTCTATGCTGTCTATCGCCTATCGATGAAATACCTAACAAAGATGCAGTCTGTAATGGCGGTGATGGCGCTGCCTGTTATGGGCTATTATAGTTATCTCGTGCCACATCTAAATCATAACATAATTATAATTCCTGCCTGGGCTTTAACAACGTTCTTTGCTTATAAGGCAATTGAGGAGCGGAACTCTTGGGCCTGGGTTTGGCTGGGCTTGTGCATCGGGCTTGGTGTTCTCGGTAAATATACGATCCTGATCCTTCCAACGCTAATTTTTACATATATCATTAGCTCTCCCCGACATCGTGACCTGCTCTCCAAACGCGCGTTGTGGCTTGGCGTGGCGGTGTGCCTCCTCGTTGTTATGCCTCATTTAGTTTGGCTGATACGAACGGGCTTCCCGACTTTGCAGTATCTTGCCAACGCTGTTGGCACCGATGGTGGCAATTCGCTAATTTTGCATATTATCAACCCGGTTGGCGGGCTGTTAAAGATGCTTGGCATGTGCGCTTCGTTGCTGGTGGCGATCGTTGGGGGCCTGGGGATGCCGCGTTGGCAACTATCGGGTCTTCGCAGCCGCGATCAATTTCTTATTGTTATGACACTTGGCCCGGTTATCCTTGTCGTTTTGTTATCATTCCTAACCGGTGGCGAGGTTAAAAATGAATGGGCAACACCATTTTTTGTTATGTTGCCGACTTTGCTTATGCTTTTGTTCTACACCCCCCCAATGGCACGCCAAATCAACCGATTTTTAACTTGGGTTTCTGGGTTGTCGGTTGCGATGATCTTGGTATATCTCGCCATATATTCGGGTATTTTGCCGTTGACGGCGGAAGCAGAGTGGGCTCGTTTTCCGGTTCGAGAACTGTCCGCCAGCGTTTCAGAGAGTTGGCGCGCCGTGTGTCAGGGGCCGGTTCCGGCGGTGGTTGGCGACAGTTGGCTCGCGGGGACGGCCTCATACGGGCTGCCGGAGCGGCCTCGGGTCTATACGGAAGCGAACCGCACGATGGCTCCCTGGATGTCCGATCGAGATATCCGCGAGACCGGAGCCGTGATTGTTTGGGAAGCCGACCACCTCGGCCGATTCCGTGAAATGGATCATATGGATAGCGTCCCCAAAGGCAAACCGGCCGATTGGTTTCCTGGATTGGAAGCGTTGGAATTGAGGTTTGGGCCGGTCGTAAAATTGTCGGACATCGTCCTCAAGTATCCAGCCGTTACCGGTTTGGCGCCGGTTCGCCTTAGCCGGGTTGTTGTGCCGCCAGCCCGTCCTTGCCCCAATAAAATCGCGGCACTCCGTTAGAGCGGGGTGCGAAGAGGTGGGCTCACCCCGTAGCGCTGATCCGCTCTAAAAACAAAAGGTTAGAGCATGATTCGGTTCTGCAACAGCCCACCTCCTCCCCGGTGATGTCCAGCGAAAGACCGATCTCACTTGAGATGCGCTCGCAACGGCCTCCCACGCAAATTCAAACCGATTCTTTCACGGCATGAAGTCAGGGCGGGGGCGGGCTGTCCACCGGGCCGGTCCTTTGCCCGGAAAATGGTTCTTCTCGGCAGCGTAATAGGTTCGGTAGGCGATCACCGTGTCCGGGCCTCGCCAAGCTTCGGGCATGGCTTGCGGAGGGTCGGTCCAGCCGTGGTCGGCTATGGGGGGAGACTCCGGAAGGGCCGAGAGTATCAAGGTCGAGGCGTGGGTCCTGGCCCGACGATAAGTGTACTCGTCGCCGAGCGCCATCCCCAAGCTTCGGGTCCATTGCCAATGGGCCAGACTGTCGCCTGCCCACAAAACACTCGGATGGCGGGCATGGGTCGGCTTATATGGCGTGGCTATGCCGTGCCGGTAGAGTGCAGAGCACAGAATTTGGGCTGTCTCGAGGACCATCTTGCCCACATGCTGGTCGCTGTGCAATTGGGCCGCCACGACGGGGGCGCGATCAAGGAAGAAAATGTTCATGCTTTTTTCGAGGTGAGAAAATGCGTCATTTCCTCGGCCGGCAGGGGGCGGCTGACCAGATAGCCCTGGATCACATCGCAGTGCAAAGAACGCAGGAGGTCGGCTTGTTCCAGTTCTTCCACACCCTCGGCGATGACCTCTAGGCCAAGGCTATGGCCCAGCGCGATCACGGCCTTAACGATCGAAGCATTGCCGCTGTTTCTGGTCATATCTCGCACGAAGGACATATCAACTTTGAGCTTGTGCACGTCCAACTGTTGAAGATAGGCGAGCGATGAATAGCCGGTGCCGAAATCATCGATCGAAAGACGGACCCCAAGCGCCTTTATGTCGGCAAGTGATTGGAAAGAGCGGTCACGATCGACCATGACGAAGCTTTCCGTGATCTCGAGTTCCAACCACTCGGGGGAAATACCGGCGTCCTTCAGTGCGGTCTTGACGGATTCGAGCAGACGGCCCCGGCTGAGCTGAACAGCAGAGACATTAACCGCAGTTTGGCAAGGCGCGAGCCCGGCGTCGGACCATCGTTTGATTTGGCGACAGGCGGTTTGCAGCGCCCAATCGCCCAACTCAATGATCAAACCGCATTCTTCGGCCAGTGGAATAAATGCGGCGGGCGAGATCATCCCGCGCGATGGATGCTTCCAGCGCATCAAGGCTTCGACGCCGACAATTTCTCCGCTAAGAAGATCAGCCTGCGGCTGATAGTATAGACAAAGTTCACTTTGCTCCAAAGCGCGGCTCAAGTCTGCCTCAAGGGACAATCGCTCCTTGGAACGGCTGGTCATCTCCGGCGAGAAAAAGCGCAAAATGCCGCGCCCATGAGCCTTGGCTTGGTGAAGAGCCGCATCGGCATTGCTTTGCAGCGTCTCCGCATCCCGACCGTCAGCGGGATAAAGCGCTATACCCACACGGGCTCCGATGTAGACGCTATCACCATCGAGCAAGTACGACTTGGACAACGCATCGATCACCCGCTGAGCGATCAGGTCAACGCCGGGGATGTTCGCCTCATGCTCGACAATGATGTTGAACTGATCGCCACCGATGCGAGCAATGGCTTCGACTCCGGGCAACAGGTTTCGCAGCCGATTGGCCGCCTCCACCAGTAACCGGTCGCCAGCACTATGCCCGAGGCTATCATTGATAGTCTTAAAGTTGTCGAGATCAACGATCAGGAGCGAAAATTCCGACTGGGTATGATCGGCCTGACGGATGGCATGGACCAGAAATTCTGCGAACAAGGCGCGATTAGGCAACCCAGTCAAAGGGTCGCGGTGGACAAAAAAGTCTAATTTTTGTTCGATATGGCGGCGTTTCGAGATGTCGCAAAACGAGCCTCGCAGCCCCAGCGGTTGCCCTGCATCATTGAAAACCGGCTCCGCAGCGTGCTCGACCCAGCACTCGCGGCCATCTTTATTGTGAATGCGCAAAATCATCGGGGCGTCATCGGAAGCGGCACACCTTGGTTCTTGTGCTCGCCACGCCTCTCTGTCGTCGGGGTGAATGATTTTTTCCATCAGCCCCGCATCGGCGAAGAAGTCGGCCGGCACATAGCCCGATACCTTGGTACAGGCAGGGGATACATACAAATAACTGTGATCCGGCGCCAACCAATATTCCCAATTTGGCGAATAGTCTGCCAAAATGCGATACTTCTCCTCACTCTTTTCCAGCAAGGTTGTCCGTTGCGCCACCAAGTGCTCAAGAAACCGCTGTAACCGGCTCAATTCGATGTGGGTGCGAACCCGCGCGCGAACCTCATCGATGTCGAACGGCTTGGTTACGTAATCGGCAGCCCCCAGGCTGAACCCCTTGACCTTTTGGTCGCAAGCATTCACCACCGTGACGAAAATGACCGGAATCCGATTGCCCCCCGGCAAGGCCTTGAGACGGCGGCAGACCTCATAGCCATCCATTTTAGGCATCAAAACATCGAGCAGAACCAAGTCGGGCGGAGAGGCGCCCTGCACCAACTCGAGCGCCTTGGCGCCGGAATTGGCGACCATGATACGGTAGTCATCCTTCAGGGCTTCGAGCAATTCGTGAATGTTTTCCGGAACATCGTCAACAACCAGCAAAGTTGGAGGACGAGAAGGGTCGGGCGGGGGCGCGATATCCACAACCGCCGGCCGGCTTCGATATCGCCGCAATTCAAGCTGAGTGCCGATGCGCGTGCGCAGTAACTCGGGATTGACCGGCTTGGTGATGTAATCGGCCACGCCGAGTTTGAGACCGCGAGCCTCGTCGGCCGTTATCGCCAACGCGGTGACGAACATCACCGGAATGTCCGCCGTTGCCGAGTGAGATTTCAGGTGGCTCAAGACCTCGTAGCCATCCATCCCCGGCATTTTGATGTCAAGCAGGATCAGGTCGGGTTGAGGGCTGCGTCGCGCAAGTTCAATCGCCTTTTCCCCATTGGTCGCGGCGACAATGGCGTAATCGGTGCGCAGAATGTTCATTAACGCGTGCAAATTTTCATGCGCGTCATCGACGATCAGAATACGCGGACGCCCTTCGGCCAATTCGGTCATTGATCCATATCTCCGTCAGGGAGCGGATTGCAAACGGTGACGCAGAGCTTGAACCAACGCCAGCGCTTCGTCGATGGCAAATATATCTGCCTTCTCGGCGATCTCACAAATGACCGTCTCGTTGGCGTTGCCGGTCACTCCGCAGCGCAAGTCCGCCAGCAGTTCCTCGATCGCGCCCAGATCATATTGAAGCGCGTGATCCAGCCGATTCAGCCGGTCAATAAGCTCTGCGGGACTCAACAAGGCGCGCTCCTCCATCGGCGCCCGGGCGGTGGCGGCGGCCAGACTGTCGATATCGGCGATCACGTGTTTCAGCATGGTGCTCATTGCTTCCACATCTGCATCGTCCAGCCTACTGGTGGTCTTGAGACAACAATCGAGTTCGTTGATTTTTTCATAGAGGGCCGTCGCGCCGATGTTTCCGGCCACTCCTTTCAGAGCATGACAATATTCACCGGCGCGATCGAATTTCTGTTCTTTAACTAAACGAGTTAGCTCCGTCGCCGCATTTGAATAATGGGTGCGGAAGCGCCGCAGTTGTTTACGATAGGCTTCCACTCGGCCGCCGATACGGCGAATCCCCTCGCGGGTGTCGATGCTCCCCAGCGCCGCCAAATCAGCGGGAACCTCCGTCGCCGAAGAGGTTGGCATCGCAACCGGATGGAGCATCGCCGCGCGATCCTTCGGCACGTTGATCCACTTGAGCAGCGTTGCGATCAGCCGCTCAGGGGCGATGGGTTTGGTTACGTGGTCATTCATTCCGGCAGCGCGGCTTATTTCAGCATCCTGTGCCATTGCCAACGCTGTCATGGCAATAATCGGCAGAGTGGCAAAGTGTTCGCTTTCTTCGGTGGTGGCCAGCGCTCGAATACGGCGTGCCGCTTCCAGACCATCCATAACCGGCATCTGGATGTCCATCAACACAGCATCGTAAGCACCGGTCCTGACTTTATCGACGGCCTCTTCGCCGTTCAGCGCCTCGTCCACAGTCACGCCTTCGCCTCGCAAGAATTCCCGAGCGAATTCCCGGTTGATGTCATTATCTTCGACCAGCAAAAGGCGCGCGCCGGTCAGGTGGCCGGATGGTGTTGATTCGGCAGCGCGCTCCCGGGTCCGTTCTTCTCCGCCGAGCACCCGTCCCCGGCCGAGGACCGAGAGAAGGGTATCGAGCAAGGTCGAGGGCGATACCGGTTTGATCAGAAAGCCGTTGACGCCGGCTTGCTCCGCTAGTCGAATAACATCTTCGCGGCCGTAAGCGGTAATCATCACGACCTTTGGTTGAGTAACGATGGTCGGGTTGCGATGGAGGCGGTGCGTCACCTCATCGCCGTTCATGCCTGGCATCCGCCAGTCCATAAGCACCAGATCGAACGGTTTTTCGGTTGCGGCCTCCAGCGCCTCCAGCGCGGCGGCCCCGTTGGCGGCCACCCCGACATCAAGATGGAAAAACCGCAGCATCTCAGCCATGATTTCTCGTGAAACCTCGTTGTCATCGACCACCAGCACGCGGATGCCTTTTAACAATGGCCCGACCTGTTCGATCAATTCCTGGCGGTGAGCCTGCGCCTGCAAAGCAACCTTGAGGTGCACCGTGAAGCAAATCGTCGTGCCCTTGCCGGGTTGGGAGTCCTCCACCCAAATGCGGCCGCCCATCAGCTCGACCAATTGCTTGGCTATCGCCAATCCAAGGCCCGTGCCACCAAACCGACGCGTGGTCGTCTGGTCGGCCTGAGTAAATTTCTCAAATAGTTTCTGTATCACCTCTGGCGTCATGCCGATGCCCGAATCGCGCACGCACACTTGCATGGTGAGGTCGGTTTGCGTCGAGGAAAGTGCGCGGAACGCCAGTTCCACTTCGCCCTGATCGGTAAATTTGACCGCATTGCCACAGAGGTTGAGCAAAACCTGACCCAGCCGCAACGGGTCGCCAATCAGAGCCGGGGGAATTTCTGGATCGTAGCGGATCAGGAATTCAACGCCTTTGAGCCCCGTTTGATACCCGACGACATCGGTGATCTGTTCCAGTACGGCGTCGAGGCCGAACTCAACGGCCTCGATCTCCAATTTTCCTGCTTCAATTTTCGAAAAGTCGAGAATATCATTGATAATCCCCAGTAGCGAATTTGCCGCGCTCCGCGCCTTTGTTAGGTAATTATGCAGTGGCGGTGACAGCTCTGCCTTAAGTGCGAGATAAAGCATACCAAGAATTGCGTTCATCGGCGTGCGAATTTCATGGCTCATATTGGCCAGGAATTGCCCTTTGGCCTGATTTGCCGCTTCCGCCGTGTTCTTAGCCTGCTGCAACTCATGGGTCCGCTCCGTAACGATGGCCTCGAGGTTCTGATTGACCGCGTTGAGCGTCTTCATTGATTGAAACAGTTGCGCTTGCCCCTGATTGAGGGCATGGACCAGTTCGCCAAGTTCATCGTGGTACGGGTAGTCGATTTCTTCGACCTCCATAGTTCCCGACTTGATTCGCCAGCCCGCCACGGTCCGGGCCATCCGGGTTACGCTGTCCGACAGCCGGAAGCGAATACTCCAAGAAAAGATGAACCACAGGCCACCCGTTACGATGACAGAGTTTAGCAAAACCACAAACAGGCTGTATTTAATTCGATCCCAGAGCACGTCCTGGCTTGAATATAGATAAAGATAGCCGATCAGCCGGCGCTCCTCGCCGGGCAATTGGTGAGACAGCGACACAATTTCTTTCTTATCCTTCCGCACCGGCAGTTTTCCATCGGCAATCAAGACGGAGCCATCGGCTGTTTTAATCTGGACCCCGGTCACGATCGCGTTTTGCCTCAGTCCTCGTGCCATTGAGCCAAGTCGCGTCGAGTCCAGTTCCCACACCGCTTCGGTGACCCCCGGTTCAACCGTGCGTCCCAAAGAAGCCAGATCGTCGATGATCGCGGCGTCGGCCGTGTAATACTGGATGGAGAGCTGGACTCCGGTCATGCTGAGCGCTAGCAGCAGATACCAGGGAAACATTGTGTAGAGCAGGCGTCGGGCTAGCGTCTGTGTTGAAAACATCGCTTCCCCTCAAAAACGGTGCGTTTCCATCCCTGCACCATCGGCTCTATGAGACAACCATTTCAAGGCGAGCGTCGTCAACGATTGATGATGCCTCCGGGCCACCACCAACTGGTATCCGGTTGTGCGGTGCCCGCCGGTAATATAGGGCTTTCCAGCCGAATTACATGACGCTTTGCTTTATTTATCTCGGCAATCTCCGCTTTATGATAGCTTTCAAAGAGAGTGCGAAAAGACTCGTCCGCTAGCGACCGCCGGAGTCCTCGTTCAATCCTTTGACCGAGGGTCGCATTGGCTTTATTGACCCAAAAATAAACCGGATACGGGAAATACAAAGCTTTGGATTGTTCGATCATCAGTTGGGGATAGGCGTCTCTGTGTTCATCGAGTTCTCGCTGGGCTTCATTAAGGCCGCGCGGAAAAGCGTCGAACCGGCCAGCCGTCAACATGCCGAACAGATTTTCATGGCTGGGAGAGGTGACAACCGAAAAACCATTGGCACGCATTATAGGTAAATCGGCCCACTGACTGTTAAGACCGAAGGTTAACTGTGTCCGCAGCGCGATATCATCCATTGCGGCGATGCGCGCTTGATCCGTTGACCGGACGACCAACAGCCTGAACCCAATAATGCCACGCAGAATATCGATCTTGACGGGTAATAGCTTTTGTTCTCGCTCGTCATTTGTGCCCAAAGCGATAACATCGATCGCCCCGGACTGAAGCAGAACAACGCCGCGATTTTGCGTCACCTCTTCGGGGTACGGCGCCAGCCGAACCGGCCCGTCGGTATCTTGGGTGTGTGCCAGGGCGATTTCCAGAAGCTTCCACCTATACTCATAGATCGATCCGGACGGAAAATACCGAATCGTCCTCTCCACAGCCACGCATTGCCCAACCCAACCGAGCATGGCGCAAACTGTGATGACCCACCCCAGCGGCGCGAAGGACACCGTCCGGCCCCTTGTCGATACCAAACAAACCGCCTCCCGCTTGAACTCTGTCGTGATCTTGCCCCGATGCTCTGCACCCATATCGTCCTCCAGATCCCAAGTGTTTTATCAGAAGGTTCCTCAAGGGGGGGGCTTTGGTGGTGCCGTGCTTGATAATAACGGTTCTTCGCTGCTGATCGAAGCGATCCGGATCGGGCCTTTGCCAGAAATCGTCATGATCGGAAGGCTTCTGGTGGAAGATCGGCGGCGAGCGCGCTTAGGCATCTTTCAGCACCCCGAAAGTCGAACCTATCGAGAGCTGTTGAGAGAGCGTTTAAATGGCGGTGAACGCCATGGCCGCGGAGAAGTTTATTAAGAACAGTGAGCGCCTTGCTGGCTCTAACACTATTTCGCGCGAGCAGTGCGGCCAGTTCACCAACGGCATGGTTTACTTCATCACGGTCAAGCGCGGATTCTGGGATCAAGGGGAGGAGCCCATCTGGCTCCTCCCCGCCCCTCGGCGTAATTTGCCCAGCAGCCGCAACAGAAGGCGCGAGTTCGGCTTTCAAGATAGCAACCAATGAGGGGACCTCACTGATCCGACCGCTGCGGAGCGCTTTTTCCAGCGCCGCTGCCGCAAGAGAGAGCGCATTTGCCCCCAGGGTAGCCGCTAAGCCCTTGAGAGTGTGGGCGATAAGGTGCATTTCATCGGCACGGCTCTCAGCCAGAAGCTTATCTAATTCCTCGCCCATGCCAACATAGTTGGCGTGAAAACTCACAAGCACGTCGCATAAAAGATCGCGCATTCCTCCCATGCGGGCCTCCGCCGCTACAAGATCGAAGGGGGGAAGAGTAGCAGGCAAATGGTCGGTGGCGCCGCCGATCGGTGCAATAGGCAATACTTGATCGGTAATTCGCTGTCTCGTGGAGAACGCCTCCCCATCCCGGGGTTTGATCCAGCGGCCAAGGGTTTGGTAAATGACCTCGGAGTCAATTGGTTTGGCGATGTGATCATTCATCCCGGCAGCCAAACACCGTTGCCGCTCCTCTTCCATGGCATGGGCGGTCATCGCAATAATCGGCAGATGATTGTAGCTGATATGGCGCCGAATATACGCAGTTGCTTCAAGCCCGTCCATTTCAGGCATTTGGACATCGATTAGCACCGCATCATATCTGGGGCTGTCCGGGTCCAACACTTTGGCGACGGCCTCCCGCCCGGTCACCGCAAGATCGACATGAACCCCAACTTCGGTTAAGAGTTCGATGGCGATTTGTTGGTTGATATCGTTATCCTCCGCCAATAGCACCCGCGCGCCCCGAAGCGCAGTTGGCGGATTCTGAACTAGACTGTGTTGGGCGAAATCTACCGTGCGGTCAATCACAGCAAATATTTTTGCAATCGTTTCAAGAAGAATAGCGCTTTCAATCGGCTTGAACAAGAAAGCATCAACGCCTGGCTCTTTGTCTTTGGTCATTGCATCATCATTGCTAGTGCTTGTCATAATTATATGAGGCTTCTTCTCTAAATTATCGCTTTCTAGAATAACTTTTACTGTCATACTACCATCTGGATCGCCCATTTGCCAGTCTAGCAGGATCAAATCAAAGGGCCGGCGGCGCGCCGAGGCGCTGTAGATACTGGTGATTGCTTCCCAGCCACTGCATGCGGTCTCAACCTCCATCGACCATGACTTCAGGATTGTAGAAAGCAGGTCGAGAGCTACCGGATTGTCGTCGACCACCAACACCCGAAGCTCGGCGGGCAGACGACTCAACAACCCATCGGCATCGCTCATCACATCCTGAATGCCAAAGGTTGCGGTGAAGGTGAATGTGCTGCCAATATCGGGTTGGCTCTCCACAACGATTGTTCCGCCCATCATCTCAGATATTCTCTTGCTGATGGCAAGCCCGAGACCACTGCCACCAAAGCGCCTCGTTGTCGAGGCATCGGCTTGGCTAAAGGGGTGGAACAATCTCTTTTGCTGCTCAGCGGTCATGCCGATTCCAGTGTCACGCACTGAGAAGAATAGCTCGGCCTCTTCTTCATCATCCTGTCGTCTGTTTAGTCCGATTGAAAGAACAACTTCGCCCCGATCTGTAAACTTGATCGCATTATGAACAAGGTTGAGTAACACTTGGCCGAGCCGCAGTGGATCGCCAATCAGCCGCAAGGGCACATGCGGTGCGACCGTGAAGACCAGCTCGAGGTGCTTTTCAGCCGCCCGCACCGCCGTTGCATCGGATACACCGTCGAGAACCGAGTTAAGATTAAACCTCACCTGCTCGATAGTGAGCTTTCCGGCCTCAATTTTGGAAACATCGAGAACATCATTGATAATATTCAGCAACGCCGAGGCAGACGACATGATTTTTCGGAGGTAGTCGGTTAGCTTGCTATTCGTACTGGTCTTGAGCGCCAGATGAGTTAACCCAATTACGCCATTCATCGGGGTCCGAATTTCATGACTCATATTGGCAAGAAACGCTGATTTTGCCTGGTTAGCGGTTTCTGCGAGGTCTTTCGCGGTCTGAAGCTCCCTGGCTTGACGATCAAGGAAGGCGTGAGTTTCAGTGATCTTCGCTTCCAGCCGATTCCGCTCGGTGATATCGAGGAGGAGCGCGATCCGTGCCGCGCGTCCTTCGCTCGATAGCCGCCGCGACCAGACGTGAACATCGATTATGGCGCCGTTTTTAATGCGATGGTGGTACGTACCCTCTCGGTCCCGGTAGTTTCGATTGGCGAGGGCTCGTTCCATGGCGGGAATATCTTCGGGCGGTCGAAGATCTCGAAGAGTCATCGCCAAGAATTCGTCGCGGTTATACCCATAGTGTCGAATTGCGGCGTCGTTGACATCCAAGAAACTCAGGGTATTTTCGTCGAACACCCACATCGGCAACGGGCTATCTGTGAAAATATCGCGATAGCGCTCTTTGCTACCGCGAAGTTCTCTGGTGCGTTCGTTCACGATCCGCCGAAGAGATTGCTCACGCCCGGTTACCACGAGAACAAATGCGCCGACAAGGCCGGTGAGCAACAGTCCCCCAAGCAAAACCTGCCAAGCTGTCGATGTAATGTGGTGTCCGAGGAAGACTTGGGTCGGTGCCGTGTGCAATACCCAAGACCGACCACCAATAGCGAGTGGAATATTGGACCCGATGGTCGTAACGGAGCCAAACAAGCCATGACTCTGGAAAGCAAAAGGAGTCGGCTCACCCTCGGCGTTGCTATATAAAAGCGTCGGTTCTGAGGAATTGGTTTCGTCGCGCAGCCAAAAGCGGAATTCCCGGCGGTCAACCTTGACAAAGGCGGCGTCAACCAGTTCAGGCAGCCGGACCACCCCAAGAGCAAACCCCTTGAGCGAAGCGCGCCGCTGCTCCGTATCATCGATTCCGTCGTCGTCATGATAAACCGGAATCGTTATCAACACTGCGGGCTGCCCATCCTGAACGAGCGTAATACGCGCGGTGATTGCAAGGGTGCCAAGATCCCGCGACCGGAGCAGCGTTGTCAGCCGGCATAGCTGAGAGCTGGGATCAAAGCCGATTGCCTGCTGGTTACCGTTGAGCGGTTCAACAAAGGAAATCGGAAAAAGGTCTGAATCCCCAATAGCGGGTCTCGATGGGGCGCCTGTTGCGTCTTTAATAAGAAAGCGCTCAGATATTTCCCCTTTCGCCCACCGTTCAAAGCGCGCGCGGTCGCTTTGGGCCACGCGGGGCAACCATTCGAGCACTGCAATACTACCGAGGCGCGTTCGAATGCGCGAGGCAAAATGACGGAACTCCAAGAGGCTGACCGTCTCACGGCCAGAAAACAATGCTTCGAGCGCACTCACGGCGTCGACATGCATGCTCACCATTCGGTCCAAACTGGTGGCCAGAGCATCACTCCCACTCGTGAATCGGGTAGCCAACTCCGCACGCTCGCTCCAGAGAGTGTAAGAAACCGCAGTAATCGTCAAAGTAAAGCAAATGGCCGAGATGCTGGCAACCATCGCAGCGCGCCGCCAGGATGTTTCAGGCGATGGCAATACCACCAAACACAGTGGCGTGAAGACCATTACCCCGATTGCATCGCCAACCCACCATGTCATCCAGTTATAGAGAATATTTTCCGTTGGAATACGACCAATAAAGGTAAGAGCGCTCACGCTGAGGCTGGCGTTGATCAAGCAGCCGACGGCCCCACCCAATAGGAGCAGGCGACCGATTTGGCCGGGGTCATCGAGCGACCTCGAAACATCGCCAAACCGGCTGAGGAGAGCGTTGCCGGCGACGGCCTGTGCCGCGGCCCCAAGGGCGATAACGGTTGGCAATACCAATGGTTCAAAGGGGTTGGCCACCGACCACGTATCGATTCCCGTCCACACATTGATTAGGAATGACCCGAATGCGATACCAGGCCAAACCCGATACCCACAGACGATAACGGCAGCGAGCGCGATGCCCGAAGGCGGCCAAACAGCGGTGGCATAGCCCGGAGGGATAGCAAGTTGCAACCCCAGCTCACCTGTCGCGAAATACGCCAGGGCAACCAGAGCTATCTGCCCCGGTAGACTACCGATCACTCGCCGTAAAGATGAAATCGCTTTGAACTGTGGCATCGCCTAGGGCTACTCATTTGGATAAAAAGCGCTCAATTCAGGCCCCAACTGACTTAACTAACCTGAATTATGCATCTCGGTTGTTTCCCGTGGCCTAACTCATTGTGATAATGTATAAAATCACCTATGTGCAGCGATCCCCGACCGAACGGAGACCCCACGCGCCATGGTTGATTCAGCACCGCTTCTCCCCGGCCT
>CAIZDL010000149.1 GCA_903931735.1 uncultured Rhodospirillales bacterium | reverse complement strand
TACCCGTTCAATGCCTTCAGATCATTGCTGGGGATCGCGGGCGGGGCTGAGGCGCCGACCTACGCTGAACTCTACTCCGGCGATTGGGCGCACCCAACATGTAGTGGGTGTCTGCGTTAACCGGATAGGCAAGCATCAATCCTGAGCCGGATGATGCGGTGGTCAATCCAATCGGCCAGCCTTTGGTTCTTTACAATGTGCATACCCACGAGCGGTTTGTCGGCGGCTATCGGGGGGAGCGGGGGCCGATTAAGCGGCAGATTCAGGCAATTTCGGGGTTAATGCGCGATCATCATCGCAATGAGATAATGTTGGTTGATCCGGGGTTGATTGAACTCTTGGGCGCTCTTAGTCGGCATTTCACCGGGCCTAAGAAGCAGCCTCCGGTTATTTGTATTCTGTCGGGATATCGCTCGCCCGAGACCAACGCCAGCTTGGCCAAGACTGGCGAAGGTGTGGCGGTTGATAGCCTGCACATGCAGGGGCGGGCGGTGGATATTTATATTGAAGGCGTGCCATTGGCCCTGGTTCATGCCGAGGCGGTGGCGCTCAAGGTGGGCGGGGTTGGCTATTATCCGCAAAACGGCTTCATTCATATTGACACCGGCCGGGTGCGGTACTGGCAGCGGCCAGCCCCGATTGGTAACGCCCCGCTCAATATTGCGACCAAATCGCCCTGAATTGCCGGCATATTCCCGTGAGACGGGCTTGGGAGTCACAATCTTTGGACTGAAACGCGGGCGATGGCGCCGATAGGTGATAGGCGCCTTGACCTCCGGCCTCAATTCATTCAGAAGAGTTATGAATGACGAGACGGCCCGCGCGCTGGTTAGCGCTGGGCTCATGGCCTTAGCCGGGGGAAGTGCGTTATGATCGAATGCCAACGGGTGTCTGGGGTGCGCCGGTTTTTCGTTCAAATAACGCGCGGCTTGTTTGTGGCAACGGTGCTGCTGCTCACCGTTTCCCGATGCGGATACGCCGAAACCGCACCCGTGACCGACGAGCCGGTGCTAAAAGTTGGCACCAGGGTGGTCAAGCCATTTGTTATGATGGAAAATGGCGCTCTGACCGGCTTCAGCATCGAGTTATGGCAGCAACTCGCAACAATGGCCGGGGTTCGTTCGGAATTTAATATCCACACCACGCTGGCGGAGTTGCTGTCCGGCGTTCAGCAAGGTGCGGACGACGCTGCCGTTGCGGCGATTTCGGTTACCGCCGAGCGCGAAAAGATCATGGACTTCTCGTTGCCGATCTTTAAAAGCGGGCTTGGCATATTGGCGCCCGAGGCTGGATCGCCGGGGTTCATGAGTGTGATTTCGGGCTATTTCAGCCTGGATATGCTGCAATATATATTGGGATTCTTTGGGATATTGATGATCCCCGCCCACATTATCTGGTTCGCCGAGCGGCGGAATTGTGAAGAAAATGATATTCCTATTTCGGAGACATATTTTCCTGGAATTTTTCAGGCGATGTACTGGGCGGTTGCGACGACGGGCGGGCAGGCCGAAGGCTATCCCAAATCCTGGATTAGTCGGGTGACTTCGTTGATCTGCATCTATGGCAGCATCATTTTTGTGGCCTATTTCACGGCTTATGCCACCAGCGGGCTCACCGTGCAACGCCTGAGCGGCGATATTTCTGGTCCCCGCGATCTGGTTAACAAGCGGGTCGCGGTGGTTAAGGACTCGACCGGAGCGCGCTTTTTAAATGGTATCGGGGTCAAGACGATGGATTTGCCAAATGTCGACGCCGCGATTAAGGTGCTCGAAGATGGCAAGGCCGATGCCGTTGTTTATGACGCGCCGATGTTGCTTTATTATATCGCCCATGATGGGGCCGGTAAGTATCGCATGGCCGGCGATATCTTTGCCGAGCAGGATTACGCGATCGCTTTTAAGGATAACAGCCAACTGCGCAGAACCATTAACGCGGCATTGCTGCGTCTGCGGGAAAATGGCGAGTATGCCAAGCTCTATCAGAAATGGTTCGGCAGCGCCGAAGGGGCGCATAGCCGTTAGGGCTGGGGTGTGACGGCATACCTTTGCATTCAGTCTTCGTGTCGGGCAAAAAAAGGATTTAAGTCCGTTGACGAGTGAGCAGAACGCATGATAGCGTTTTGCTCAGCGGCGGTCCTTTGGGTCTTTGGGGCGGCCTGGATTGAGTTTCCGACATGGAAAGGTATGCACACATGAACCTCGCGACCATTCTTGGCGATGCCGCCGGAGTTGCGTTAAATCCCGTCACCGGCCTTGCGAAAGTCGCCCTCGATGTCGCCCCCGAAATCGCCTCGTGGTTTGGCGATGATAAGGGCGATACCTCGGGGACGGTGAGCGCCTCGGTAACCAAAATCGCGGAAGTCGTGAAAACGCTGACCGGCACCGATGATCCGGCGAAGGCTAAGGAGGTTTTGTCCGACCCGAGCCTCGTGTTTCAGTTGCGCCAGCAGGCAGCACAGCAGGCCCATCTTGAACGGATGGCGCAGCTTCAGGCGCAACAAGAGGCAGCCAAGGCGACCTTGGCCGACGTGGGATCGTCCCGGCGGCTGTTGCAAATCTGAGGTGGGTGTCGCTCCCCTGAGCCGGTAGGCTCGGGTTGTCGAATCCACGAAGAGGAGCAACACCCGTGAAGAAGAGTATGCGTGAAACGGTTTCCAAGGAAGCCCTTG
>CAIZDL010000148.1 GCA_903931735.1 uncultured Rhodospirillales bacterium | reverse complement strand
GCCGACGCCTTCTTCAGGTGATCGTGGGAGATGCCATAAGCCCGCGCGATCTCGGGCAACGAGCTGGGGCTGCGGCCCTTCAAACCGGCATACATAAGAATTCGAACCGCGAAATTTGAAAACTGAGTGAGCCGCATCGCCAAGCCCCCGGCCCCACCATCGGGCGGCCCACTCTTAGCAAACCAGAATGGTGCGTGCAAGATGCCTGTTTTGAGATTCTGCGGAAAAGTCGCGCCTAATCCCCCCCAACCTCCACCTCGGAGCCAAGTCGCAACCCCAGCACCTCCGCCGCCCGCCCCTGATTGACCGCAATCTCGGCTAGGCCGTTCCCATTGGCGTACCAGAGGCACCCGCCGGGCGGAACATCGGAAAAGGTGCGCCCGCGCCTGATCGCCCGCCCCTGGACCGAGAGGATGGTCGTGCGCCCAAGCGTCTTGGCCCGCAGCCCGGTCATCGCATTGCCGTAGCTATCGACGTAGACAATTTGCGCCAACTCATCGGGCCAACCCGGCCGCCCAATGGAATCGGGCGCCAGGGGGATACCGGGCGAAGCCTCCCCCCGCGCCAGCTTCGCCGCAACCGGAGCAAAAAGATCCCGGCCATGAAACGTCGCCGAAAGGTTGGTTGGGACCCACTCGATCGTCCAGGCGTGCACATCCCGCGAGCGCCGCCGGACCAATTCAAACAGGCCATTATCGGGGCCGACAAACCACCGGCCATCGGCATAAACCACCAACGGCCGCCGACTGGTGCCCACCTCGGGGTCGACAACACATAAAAAAAACATCGCCAGGCGTGCACGGCTCAGCATAAGCCGCTAACAAATAAGCCGAAAGTTGGGGATCGCAGGTCGGCGCATCCAAAAAAAGATCGACGACGGGCACGGTTGGCGCCGCCCGCGTCAACACGGCTTTGACCTGCCCGGCATACGGCCCCGTGGCCCCGAAATCGGTAAAAAGAAATATCATGATCCGATCATAGCGATTATCAGGGCAAAAGACCACGCACGTCTAACCGCCCCAACGCTCCCGGCCCCCGCCATCGCCGTTGGTTTTTCGCGAGGGGCAGCGTATCGTGACCTCTGACAACCTGGAACAGGCCATGCGCTTCCTCAATCCGAAGACCGACTACGCCTTTAAAAAGATTTTCGGTTCAGACGCGAGCCGGGACATTCTGATCAGTTTTCTCAACGCCATTCTTGCCTTGGTGGGCGAGGAGGTCATCATTGAGGTGACCGTTCTCGACCCCCGCCTCGCACCCAAAATCGAAGGCATGAAAGACACCTATCTCGATGTCCGCGTTCAAGACCAACGCGGACGCTCGTATATCGTGGAAATGCAGGTACTCAACGTCGAAGGCTTCGAAAAACGGGTTCTTTACAATGCCTGCAAAGCTTACGTCAACCAATTGGGCAAGGGCGATCCCTACCATATCCTATCGGAAGTGGTTGCGGTCACAATCACAGACTTCACGATGTTCCCGGACCTTGGCCGCGTTGTCAGCCGCTTCCGCCTTCGGGCCGACGAGGACCCGGCGATCTGCCATCAAGACCTCGAACTGGTTTTTGCGGAACTGCCGAAATTCACCAAAGCCGAAGCCGATCTGGCCACCACCCTTGATCGCTGGCTGTATTTTCTAAAAACCGCGCGAGATCTCACTGCGATCCCCCGCTCGCTTGCGGTGGAACCGGCGATCGTCAAAGCGCTCGAACTGGCAAACCGCGCGGGCTGGACAGAAGAAGAGCTGGACTACCTCGAAACCCGCGAACGCTGGATCGCCGACCAACAATACATCCGCAAAAAAGCCAACGAAGCCGAACAGAAACTCGCTGACGCTGAAGTTAAGGCTAACGACGCGGAGCAGAAGGCTAACGAAGCGGAGCAGAAGGCTAACGAAGCGGAGCAGAAGGCTAACGAAGCGGAACGGAAGAGTAACGAGGCGGAACGTAGATGTACAGAGATTCAACAAAACCTCATTGAAGCCACCCAAAAATCCCTGGAAATCAGCTCAACAGCGCTGGCAGCGGGGCTGTCAAAAGGTAAGGCGGACACGCTTCTTCGCTTAATCGGGCGCCGATTTAAAGATGTTCCGCCGGAGATCGAACCCCGGGTCCGTTCCGCAGACGTCTTGCTCCTGGATGAGTGGCTTGACCGCCTCATCGGCGGCGAGACCTTGGATGATGTTTTCGGCTCCGGACATCGCCGGGCTTAAAAGACCGAATGCAGGGGGCCAACGGTGGAGGCGTAAACAAAAGCAGCGTCGCCTACCGCTGCCGGGCGGCCGAACTGATCGGTGGTGAGGCACAGAAAGCCCCGACGCACCAGTTGGTCTACCACCACACGGTTATCACCCAGCCAAGGGTGCAGCTCAAAGGCGAGAGTCCGCACCGAGGACAGCCAATCCCCGGCCTCGGAAAACAAAGGATATTCATCGCCCTCGATATCGCCCTTAAGAAAATCGATGCGGTCGAGACCAAAGCGCTCGATCACCTCGGCCATGGTTAGCGCGCCAGGGCCGGAGGCCGGCGCAATCCGCGCCCCAAGGTGAGCAACCCCGGCGAGACCAATGGCATTGCGCTCGCACAAAAGCTTAAACACCGGCTGATAATAAGGCTGAGGCTCGATGCCAACGGCCAACCGGGCTCCCAGCACCGCTTTTGCGATGACCAGAAACAAACCCCGGTTGGAGCCGAGATCAACCACTGTCTCAGCCTCCAGCAACCATGGAAACGCGCGCAAATATACGTCATTGGCAAACATCTCGCGCAAATTGCCGAAGGTTGGGTTATCGGCCACCGCCTCCAGCAGACCATCGATGGCGGCGAGGGGAAGCTCAACCGGCTTGCCCCGATAACAAATCCGATACTCCCCACTCATGGCGCGATCGATAGCGGTCATGGTGCGCGAGCCGAGCACTTGGCGGGCATGAAGCACCGTCGCCCCCACCAGCCGAAGCAACGCCAAGGCGGGCAACACCCCAGCGAGCTTGCGATATTCGAGCAGGAACCGCCGAGCCGGGGTCATGGCCGCAGGATGCCGGGGGGGCGGCCGGCAGCGCGAATCAGAGCCTTGGTTGATTCATACCAAGCATACATCAGGGCATAGTCCAATCCGGCCCGGCCATCACGAAAGCCACCACGCACCAGGAAATGATAAAGGAAACGGGCAACACTGCGCAAGGGCAGGCGGCAAAAGATCAAGGTCAGCCGGGCGCGGGCGGTCAAATGGCCTTCGGGCGCGGCCGATACGAAAGCCTCCTGCATGGCAAGCCCGATGTGTTTGTGCATCCAGGCCGCAAGATCGCCATCATAAAAATAGTGCCGATACGGAATATCCACCGATATCAGCCGGGCGCCCGCCGCCACGGTTTCTCCGTGCCCACTGTAAGAGGGAACGAAGCGCGCCCTCCCCCGGCGGACCAATCGCGGGTGATAAAACGGGTAACCCGGCGCATAGCGCAGCTCCACCCATTTGAACACCAACCGGGAGGCAACCGTAGCCACGTCGAAATCATCCCGAAACCGCGCCCCACCCTCAAACCACGCGAAAAAAGCCGGGGGGTAAACCTCATCGGCGTCAACAAACAACACCCACGGGCTCACGATCCCGCAGGCCTCAAGGGCAAAATTGCGTTGGGCGGCAAACCCGGGCCAAGGATTTTCGGCGACCACGCACCCGGCGGCCCGGGCCACGGCAAGCGTGCCATCAAGACTCCCCGAATCGACCACCACCACCGGATACGCCACCGGGATTGCGGCCACACAGCGCGCCAGCCGTGTTTCTTCGTTTTTGGTCAAAACCACGACGGTAAGCGCACTGGCGGCAAGGGACGGACGGACCATGACGAGACGAGCCTTCTCAGGATGGCAAACGAACCCCCCAAAAGGGCGGAACCAACAATCGGGTCAGCAAAAAGCCGGGCGGGATCCCGGCCAGCCTGCCGGCAGTTCGAAGGGTGAGCACCAGAATCGCGGCCTCGGCCGATGCCACCGCAAGGCCGGCGCCAACCGCTCCCGCGCCGGGAATGAGCAGCGCCGCCAGCCCCAGGCCGCCAAAGCTCAGCAAACACGTGCCAAAGGCGGTGCGCGCATGGCGATTGGCGGCGGCGATCACAATAAATGCAACCCGCCCGAGCGCATTGGCAAGCTCGGCCGCGATCAGAGGCAACAGCAGAGCCAACGGCAAGACCACCGCGCCATGAAGCCACAGGCGGGCCAAAACATCGCGTCCGAATACCAACAACAGGGCGGCGGCCAATCCGCTCCACAGTGTCACTTGACCGGCACCGATCAAAAGCGCCCGCAGCAAGGCCCGGCCCTCGCCCGCCCAGGCGACCGAGAGTTCCGACGAAATGGAGTTGACCACCAACCCCGCCACGGTGGACACCAGCCGAACGGCGGTTCGGCTGGTGGTGAAGGCGACCACCAACACCGGATCGGCCAGCAAGCCGAGCAAAATCACCATCCCCTGATTGCCGGCCGCCCGAGCCAAGGGCACCGAAGCGAACCCAAGAGCGGGCGGCAGCAGGCGACGATAGTCAGCGAGCGAAAAGCGTGGCCGCAGCACCCCCGGCCAGCCCAGCCGGCGACGCATCAGAACCGCCATGATGCCGAGGCGCACCCCTTGCGCTGCCAAAGCGGCAATAGCCACCGCCAGCGGCGTGCCCACGCAAAAAAGCGCCCCCACGGTGCCAACGATATCCAGCACCGTCAGCGCGTTGGCGATCACCAGCCCCTCGGCAAACCGGTTGGCGCCGCGAAAGCCGCCAAGCAACAGTTCGCCGGGCAAGCCGAGGGCGATTTGCAAGGTCAGCACCACCAGGATCACCCGAACCTCGCTGGCGCCGATGGAGTTCAGGCCCAGCATCGCCGACACATCACAGCCCGCCACCACGCCAACGACCAGCACAGTCACAAGGGCGCTGGCCGTCAGCACCAACCCCAGCCCGGACTGAAACACGGCGACCGCACCGGCAGCGTCGCCCTTGGCGGCGCGGATCGTCAGATCGTTGGAAGCGGCGGCGCAAAAGCCAAGGTCGGAGGCCGCAAGGGCGGCCGGCAACGCGGTCAACACCAGCCACTCGCCATAAAGCTCAACGCTCCAGCACCATAAAAACAAGGCCGGGGTCGCGATCTGGATACCAATGGCCAGCACCCGGCCTGCGATGTTGGCGCCAAGGGCCGCCGCGATTCTTGGCCCAACCCCGCCGCGATCGAATCCTCCTACGGTCATCTCGCCCGCCCAGCCCGGCCCCCAGCCCCAACCAGAGCGACAAAGGCCTGGTGGATGATATCGCCGTACCGGTCCCAGCCGCCCAGCGCCGCCACCCGGTCCACCGCCGCCCGGCCCATGCGCTCCAGCAAAGCACGATCCTGGGCAAGCCGCTCCAAACGGTCGGCGATAGCGGCGGGGTCGCGAATCGGCACGATATAGCCCTCGACGCCATCGCTGAAAAGGGTCGCCGCCCCGGTGTTGGGGGTCGCGATCACCGGGCAACCGCAGGCCAACGCCTGAGCCTGAACCAGCGCGAGCCCCTCCTCCACCGACGGCAGCACCAAAACACTGGCCCGCGACATTTCGGCAATCACGCTCGCGCGGGGCAAATGGCCGAGACACTCCACCGCCACCCCGGTTTGACTGACCGGAAAGCGGCGCAGCAAAGTCTCGGTGTGTTCCTGAACACCGCCAACCAATACCAGCCGCGCCCCGGGCAAGCGCGCCGCCGCCACCGCTTGCAACACGGTATGCAACCCCTTGCGCACCGAAAGCTGACCCACGAACAGCACCCGAAACCCGGGATCACGCGGCGCCTGCCGGAAAAAGGCGCCCAGCTCCACCCCATAGGGCGCGAGGATAAGCTTCTCGCGCGCCACCCCCTCGGCGACAAAACTTTCCAGCACGAAACTGGACGGCACGGTGATGGCGTCCGCGAGCCGGTATTCGGCCTGTTCGATATCGATGACCCGCGGGTCCACCCCTGGGCACGCCAAGCCGAGCAGCGCGTGTTCTTCGCGCAAGATGCGGTCTTGGAAAACAATATGAGACGAGCCACGATCGCAAACATACCGGGCGCCCCGGGCGGCGGCGGCACGCTGGGTGCGCAACCCCGAGCCCGACAGTGCCGAGACCAGATCGCACTCGGGCAGACAGGCTGCAACATGACGGTCGTGCCAAAAATGCGCCTGCCGTTCCCATCTGCGGGCGGCATAGCGCTGAAACAACCGGGAGCGGATCAACGCCATATAGGGCGTTTGCAACCAGGGAAAGCTGGAAACCTGTGCGGGATCAACGCCGGTGTCCCACAATTTGAAGCGCGGATAGCCGGTAAACACCCGCGCCAAGCTGCCCTTGCGCTGCAACTGCCGCGCGAGATCAAAACTATGAAAACGCCCAATGGTCGAAACGACGACCTTGATCCCCGGCGGGCTGATCGCGACCGACGAGGGGGGCGTATCGGGTGCGGAAAGGTGCATCGGCCCCTCTGGCGCTGCTGGGTACTCGCCCGCGATCATGCCACAACGCTGGCGGCGGAGGCCATTCAATCCAACCCCAACTCGGCCCGGCGCCCGGCGATGATCACACGGGCGCGCTCGGCCAACAGCCGGCCGAATGGCGGGTCGATTTCGGTGAAGGCGGCGGCGATGCGCTCATCGTTGCTATAGCCCGACCGCCAGGCCCGCCGACAGCCGGCGCGGGCCATGTCTTCCCGGTGCTGTGACGCGCCCAGCAAAAACCGGCATTTCTCGGCGGCCTCGGCAACCGAGCCAAAAAACGCGGCCTCCCGCCCCTCCTCAAACAACGCGGCATGGCCGGGCGTGCGCTCGGCCAGCAACAGACTCCCGCAGGCGGTGATCTCAAAGCTTTTGTGGGCATAGGGGTCGTGATTGTGGTGGGTCACGAAGCTGAGACAAATCGCCGAGTCTTGAATTGCCCGGCGGTAATCGGCACTCCACGCCAGCGGCCCGAAGGTGATGTTGGCAACCCGGCGTGGCAAATGACGATGCCAGCGCTCCCCCCTGATCAACACCGGCTGGCCGGTCGCGGCAAGCGCGGCCAAAAAACGCGGCCGGTTGTCGTAAGGGGCCCCAATGAACGACACCGGCACCGTGCGGGCCACCTCGGCCACCGGCACCGGAAACTGTTGGACCGGATCGAAGGCGAACGGCATCAGCACGACCCGCCCCGCCCCGGCGCGGGTGAAATCGGCAACGCTGCTCGGCCGGGGCACGATGTTGACATCAAAGACCGGGATGGTCCGCCGCGTCAGCCGGAACCACGGCTCAAACAACGTGCCATAAGGGTTGTCGGTAATGTAGTTGACCACCACGGCGCCGAGCGCTTGCAGCGCCGTTACCGTTTCGGGCCACAAAAACACCGGCTTATCGAGCCACACCACCGCCGGGCGAACCTCGGCCACAAAGGCCAGCAAATCGCGGTTAAACCTCTCCACCTGCCGCCCAACCAGCAAACGCACCCGCACCCGCCGAGCGAGCGGCCCGCCCGCGGCCATGTAGGGGGCAAAATCGAAGGGAAAGAGCGTGAACCCCAGGCGCTCCATTGCCCGCCGCCGGTAGACGCAGGAGCCGTGCTCAAAAAAATCACCGCCATAGACCAGTCTCATACGGTTTCCTCTTTCGCTGCCCGCCCCGGCGGTCCAAAAGGTTAGGGGAAACCTTGCGCACGGCGCCCCATGACTAAGGCCCCATGACCGAGACTGACACACCCATCGCCTCGATCGTGACCACCCATATCACGCCCGCATCGGGCTTTGGCGGCGTCGCTGAAGCCGGGGGCAGAATTGCGCGCGCTTGGGCCGCCGCCGGTCACGCTTTCCGGGTGTGCGCCAGCGACGCTTCCCACGGGCAGCGCCTCAGCCCCGGCGATTTGGCCCTGCCGCCCAACATACCCATAATCCTGTACCACGCAAAATGGTGGCCGCGCTTCGGCTTTGGGTTTGGGGCGATTGGCGCCGTGTTTGGGGCCTGCCGGGGGGCCCGGGCGGTTTATATTAACGGCATCGGCACTTGGCCGACCACCCTTGCCGCGCTAACATGCGCCCTTCTTGGGCGGCCGATGCTGGTGGCGCTGCGAGCCGGCCTCATGGCACCGCATCTGGCCGTGATTCGCGCCCGCAAGCCTCACAAATGGCTGTTCTACCGCCTGCTGACCCTGCCCGCCCTGCGCCGCGCCCGCTGTCTGCACCTGACCAGCGCCCTTGAAGCCGAGGGGTTGGAGACGCTGCTGCCCGGCGTGCCGCTGGTCATCGTGCCAAATGGGCTGGACCTCGCCGAATGGCCCTTTCTGCCCCCCCGCACCGCCAGCGATGGACTGGTGCTGTGTTATGTCGGGCGGCTGTCGGCTGAAAAAGGGATTTTGCGATTTTTGCTGCTCTGGCTCCGCCTCCGCCGCCACCACGACCGCTTGGTGATCGTGGGCGGAGGCAGCGGGCCTTATGCCGAGGCGGTGAGGGCCGAAGCAACAATGGCGGGACAGGCGGTTACGCTGGCCGGCACGCTCGACCGGGCCGGCGTGCAGGCGGTGCTCGCCCGCAGCGACCTGCTGGTGTTGCCCTCGGGACTCGAGCATGGCGACCTGCGCGAAAATTTTGGCAATGCCGCCGCCGAAGCGCTGGCCTCGGGACGGCCGATCCTCGCCACCCGAGGCTTGGCCTGGGATGACTGCGCACCCGGCGGCTATGGCCTGCTGTTTGATGCCGACGACGCCGCCATCGCCGCCGCCATCGAGCAGGCCCAAACCCTCCCCCGCGACCAGTTGGCCGCCATGGGCGTCCGGGGCCGCGCCTGGGCGGAGCAAACAGTGGATATCCGCGTCACCGCTGAGCAACTTTGGCGGCAGCTTAGCCTTGGGTGATCAGCCCCGGACCAAGCCGCCGCCGCGCCAGCATAAGCGCCCAATCACGCAGGCCGCGCCGCTGCGCACCCGGCTTTTGTGCCGCCAGCCAGCCGGCCAGCGGCGTTGAAAAGCCGGTTTTAGGGCGAGTCGTCACCCCGTCCGGCAGAGGCGGGCGGGCAATGGCCGTAAGCGCCGATTTGCCCGGCGGAGAGGCTGCGACCAGCAACGGTGCCAGCGCCCGGAACAAATCCGCGCACACCAAAGGCGTGCGGATTTCCAAGCCATGGGCCATGCCGGCCCAATCGGCATCACGCAATAGCTGGCAGCGCATATACCAGCCCAGTTCCAGCGCCATCACCTGAAGCCGGGGGTGACGAAGATCGGCAACCGTGGCCGCCAGCCGCGCCCGCGCATCGAGCGCCTCCCAACCCGCCGCCGCCAGCGCGGGCTCGATGATCCCAGGCAGCTCCCACGGCATGAACAACGCCCGACGCAGCAACCACGCATCGGGCACCGTCGTGCCATACTCAAGCAAGCCGGCGAGCTTGGGCGAAACCCGGCCCGGCAACAGCGGCGCCGTCACCCGGCGCAGCGCCCGCCCCAACCCCGGCACCGGAGCGAACGGCGCCAACAGGCGGGTCAGCCGGGGAATCTGGCGAAAGCTGGGATAGCCGCCAAACATCTCGTCGCCGCCAACCCCCGAGAGCGCCACCTTCAACCCCGAGCGCGCCGTGGCACGGGCGACAAAGTAGGTGTTGACACCATCAATGGACGGTTGATCCATGGCGGCCAGCAGCGGCTCCATCTCGCCCTCAAAGCCGCTGGCGGTCAAACGGTGGGTCTGATGAGCGGCGCCATAATGAGCGGCAACCCGCTCGGCCAGCGGCGCTTCATCGTCGAGCGTGCCGCAAAACTCCTCGAAGGCCAAAGTGCGGGTGGCCATGCCGGCACCGCCAACCTCAGTCGCCAACGCCAACAGCACCCCCGAATCAACCCCGGCCGAAAGAAACAACCCAACCGGCACGTCGGAAACCAAATGGTGCCGAAGGCTCTCCAACAGCGCCGGACGCAACGCCGCGACGCTCCCACCCGGCCCCCGCTCCCCTTCAGCCGCCGACAACACCCCGGCGATGGAGAAATACGAGCGGGGCGCGCCCACCCCCTGCGGGCCGATCCACAGCGTGGTTCCGGCCGGCAAGGCCTCCACCCCTTGATGGACGGTGTGCGGCTCGGGGACATAACCAAACACCAGGAAACCCACCAGCCCGGCAGCGCACACGCCGCCCGTGGTCAATGCCGCCAACGGCCGGGCTTGGGAGGCAAAAATCAGCCGATGCCCCGCCCGGGCATAATAAAGCGGCTTGATGCCAAACGGATCGCGGGCCAGCAGCACCCCCTGCCGCTCGCCATCCCACAGCGCGAAGGCGAACATACCGCGCAGCCGGCCAACCATCTCGGCCCCATAACGCCGGTAAAGATGAAGCAGCACCTCGGTGTCGGACTGGGTGCGAAACACCACTCCGTGCTCGGAAAGCTCGCGCCGCAACGCGCGGTGGTTATAAATTTCGCCGTTAAAGCTGATGCACAAGGCACCGTAGGCACTGCGCATCGGCTGGGCGCCATCGGAGCTGGGGTCGATGATGGCCAGCCGGCGGTGGGCAAGCCCCACCTTCCGCTCCGGCCCAAACCACAGGCCGCAGCCATCGGGACCGCGCGCGGCCATGGCATCGCGAAGGGCGGTCAGCTCGCCGTCTTCACCCGCCGCCCTTCCGGCCTCCAATGACAGCATCCCGGCAATTGCGCACAAACCCAGCCCCCTTTGCTGCCATCTCCCCGCACCAGCCTAACAGGAAAAAGCGCCCCGCTCCAAGCGACCCAATGCTACTCTGGTGCGCCTGCCGTATCGAGGAGTCACACTTGGTGCTGAACGCCTTGGCCCGATCCCGCCTGATCCGCAAACTTATTGCCGGCGACGCCCAACGGCGCACCCGGCTTCACGATGAAAAGGGCAATCTGGTCGCCGCCAACGAATGGCCGTGCCTGCCGGCGATCATCGCGCGTTACCTGCGGCGAAGGCTGGGCGGGACCGTGGCGATCGAGCCCTGGTGGACCACACGCATGACCGAGAGGATCGAAGGACTGCTTCAACCCCAGTTCCGGGTGGTCGAGTTCGGCTCGGGCTATTCAACCCTGTGGCTGGCCGGACGGGTGGGGCAGGTGCTATCGATCGAGCATGAGCCGGACTGGCACGCGATCGTCGCCGCCAAGGCCACACTCATGGGCCTCACCACCCTGACCCTGGAGCTGAGGCCGCCCGAGCACTACGCCGATTGCCAAGGGCTGGCCGATCGCTCGATCGATTTTTGCGTGGTGGACGGGCAGGTCCGGGCGCGCTGCGTTCGCAATATTTGGCCCAAACTTAAGCCGGGCGGCTGGCTCTATCTCGATAACTCCGACAAAGACATGACGTTTGCCCCCGATGGCGACAATCTCCGCTCGGCTGAAGCCTTCCTGCTCGACCATTGTGCTCCGGCCGATATCGAGTACCACACCGGCTTCACGGTCAATTCGGTCAACGTTCACCAAGGGATGCTGTGCCGGGTGCGCTAAGCTGGCGCGCGCAAGCCTCGAAGACGGCATCCACCCCGGTATCGGCCAGCCGCGACCGGTAAAGCAGCGAATGGCCGCGCCCGGCGGGAAACCACACGCCGGGGCGCTCGGCCAGCCCGAACAGGGCAACCACCGGAACACCCAGCCCGGCCGCCACATGCATCGGGCCGCCATCGGTGCCAACCAACAGCCGGGCGCGGGCGATCAGGGCCATGGTGGTGCGCAAATCGGCGCCGCAGCGCTGAAAGACCGGACCACGACACCCAAGTACCAAGCGCCGGACCCGCTCGCGATCACCATCGCCGCCAACCAGGACCAACCCCAGCGTCGGGAAGGCGGTTTGCAAACGGCCGACCAGCGCCGCCAAATTCTCCCCGCCCCAATCTTTGGCCGGCTGACGAAGGCCGGGAGCGAGAACCAAAAAGCCCGCCGCCGGCACCGGCCACGCCGTCAACAATCGCTCAGCCTCGGCCTGTTCGGCGGCACTCAGCACGGGCGCCCAATTTTCCGGCCGATCCAGCCCGGCCGGGCCGAGCGGCGCAAGACAACGGGCAAGGCGAGCGGCCTCGGACTCCCAAAGCCCCCCCTCGCTCAACCGACGATGGCACCGAAGATCGGCCGTGACCGGCGCGCCGATAATATGCCGAAACCCACAGCCGCGAAAAAACGCCAGATCCCGCCACACCGCGAGCCCGCCGCGCGGCTCGGTCAGGTAAATCAGCCGATCCGCCCCAAGCAAGGCCAAACTCCGCCCCAGCCGCCAAAGCGCCAAGGGGCGTCGCTCCCCCGGCTGGTATTCCATAAACCGATGAGCAAGGCCGGAGCCGGCCAGCACCGTCGCCATCGCGGCGCCGTTGGCCGGGGGGTGATTGGTCAACACGATCCGCTCGGCATCCGGCCACGCGCGCGCCACCACTCGAAGCGCCGGCAAGGCAACCATGGTGTCGCCGAGACTCCCCAGCCGGTAAATCACAAGTCTCATGGGTCAGGTCTCCAGCCCCAGCGCCCGCCGCAAGCCCTGGAGCGAGGCGGAGATGCTCCAGCGCTCGATCCGGGCGAGGCTGGCCGCACCAATTGCCCCGCTCACCGCCGGATCGGCCAGGACCCGGCCGAGCGCACTGGTGAGCGCGCCACAGTCGCCGGCCGGCAAAATAAAGCCGTTAACGCCGTTTTCCACCAGATCCACGGCACAGCCAACCTCATCGCTGACGATAACGGCGGTCGAGGCATTCATCACCTCGTTGATCACCAGCCCCCAAGGCTCCGACACCGAAGGCAAAACAAAGACATCGGCAAGGTCGAACAAGGGCGGCAATTGGTGCTGTCCCTGAAACCCAAGAAAGCGCACCCGGTCCAGCCCCAGCGCCGCCACCTGCTGTTCAAGCGCCGGGCGCATTTCGCCATCGCCGGCCAATAACAAATAGGGCATCGGCCCCGGCGTGCGGGACAGGGCGGCATAGGCCGCGAGCAGGTCTCCTGCCCGCTTGCGCGGCTCCATCTTGGCGGCGAACAAGATCACCGGCGCGCCACAGGCCAGCCCGAGCCTGGCACGAAGGGCCGCGCGATGAGGGCGCGCCCGTTCGGCCGCCAGCCGAAAAAAGTCGTTATCAACCGCGTAGGCCATCGCGAACAATTGCCGGGGTGAAACGCCATAATGACGGAAATAGGCGGTATTGAGCGTTCCAACCGTCAAAAACCCCTGGCACAACGGGGTGATCGCACCAAACAATGTGCGCTTGAAAAGATGGTTGAGCGGCCCGCGCGGCTTGCTGATCAAGATCGCGTCGTCCCGGATCAGCACCCTTATTCCCAGCAGCTTGGCCATGACCATGGCCTTGAGGTGACACGCACGGGCGTAGCCATGAACCCAAAGCACATCGAAGTTGCCCTGCCGCAGCCGGGGCCACAAGCCATAGCTGCGCGGCTGATTGAAGGTGAGCTGGTCGGTGGGGCCGCAGGAGGGCAAAAACTCCGACGCATAGCCTTCCAGCAACGGCACATCCCACGCGATTTCCACCCCAAAACCAGGATCGACAAACGGCCGCACCGAAAGATCGGACTGGAAAAACACCGTCAACTCGATATCGGGCTCGGCCGCCACCCGGCGCAACAGCGGCGCATGATACTGGATCGGATGGGAAACCAAGTAGGCCAGCCGCAACGGCCGCTGGCGGCTGGAGGAAGAAGACACCACGGGCCGCTCCTAACGCCCGGAAAAGCCGCCGGTACGGGGCATTGTTGCTCTTGGCCCAGCTTTATGCGAGGCTACCCTTGCCAGCTTTATGCGAGGCTACCCTTGAAGGCAACGCCAACGGGCCGCTCATGCGTGAAAACTCACCGGACGAAGGCCCCGCCGCATCGTGCCCGCTGCTGAGCGTGGTTTTTATCACCTATCGACGGTTGGGGTTGCTGCGCCAAACCAGCGCCGCCTTTGCCGCCGCGATCCGCTACCCCCGGATGGAACGGATTGTCGCCGACGACGGCAGCCCCGCCAAGGTTCAAGACGGCATCCGCCGACTCGATTTTGATAAATATGTGCTCTCGCGGGACAATAAGGGCCTCGGCGCCAACAATAATAACGCCCTCTTGGCAGCCTCAGGCGATTATATTTTAATGATGCAAGACGACTGGTTGCCGACCGAGCTTGCCGACGGGGCGGTTGCCCGGGCGATGGCCATTTTGCGCCACGACCCCCAAGTTGGTATGATTCGGTTTTATCCGGGAGCGATCGATTACTATCCGCTGGAAACACGCAGACTCGAGGGGAGCAACTATTACGTCTGCGACCACGGTGCGCCCAGCTACGATAAACGCCAACACGTTTATTCCGATACTCCGCACCTCCGCCGAGCGGCGCTGAATGCTCCCGATGTGCTCGGACTTTACCTTGAAGGCGCACCGATGGAGGATACCGAAGAGGAATACTCCAATCGGCTCGAAGCCCAGAGCCGCTACCGGGTCGGCTTTCTCGACCGGGGCTCGGTGGTATATTTCCGCCATATCGGCGAAGATCACAGTCACCGCACCACCAAACTGCGCTACCGGCTCGATGGCTGGTTGCTTAGCGCTGCGGCAATGCTTGGGCTTCGCAAGGAAAGCTGGTTATTCCAACGATTACGGTCGGTTTGGTACGGCATTCGCGGCGGGTTGATCGCATTGGGCCTGCTGCGCTAACCGCCGATCGGTCATCCACGCCAGCACCAACACCACCGCCAGCACCCGCAGCGGCAGTAAATAATCGGTGAGCGCCGCCTCGACCAACACAAACGTTATTATCATGTAGCTCAAACAATAGGCGAGCAACAACGGATTGCGCATTTGCGCCACCATGAAGATAACAAGGCGCGCGACGCCAAAAATAAGTATGGGATAAATCAAACATCCTGCCCATAAAAAGTCACCGAAGCTGGCGGTCACTAAGCTATTAGCCTCATCGCGGGCTTCAAGATTGAAGCGCGGATTGACCAAATCTTCAACCCGGCCATAACGTTGATGAAACGCCTGCTTGCCGTGGAACATCACCCCCGGAATGGCCTCAATCACGTCGCCAATCACGCCAAGCCCCAACGCCGGGTCGCTCTGATCGGCCCGCGCGACCAGGCTCGCGAAATAACCCATAATATAGAGCCGGGTCGAAACGTTGCTTGCCATGTCGTCGATGAGCGCGCCAGACTGCGCCGACGTCTCTTCCATAGCGCTTCTCAAATGGCTGACCACCGTTGTTTCGCGATCATCCGGCTCTGCACTTTGGTAAACCACCCGCATCGAATAATACATCAACCATAATGGCGCCACCACGATCAACGCAATGATGCCGCCCTTGATAATCTGGCCGAGCGCCTTCTGTGGCCCCTGGCCAAGGAAGTACATCGTCATCAAAACAACAAGCTGAAACACGATGAAACGCCGACCGAGCCCGATCGACCACAGCAACTCCAAACCAATCATGCCCAATAAAATCACGGTGGTGAGGGTCGGCCGGAGCTGATTACGAGCAATGACCCAACCGATCATCCCCAAAGCCGGGGTGCCGAAAAAGGCCACCAGAGCGACAAACGGCGGCAAAGCACCCGACTCGTCGGCCTGATCCACCTGATAGCCGCCATACCCCCAACCACCGGTGTACATAATATAGAGTTTGGCGACCACGATTGCCGAAATTACATAAAGAGCCAACCGGCGATTAAGGGGCTCATTCTGGGCGCGCCAAATAATATGGCGCCACCCCGGCCGTTCCCAGGCCCCTAAATAGCTAAGAATCCCACAATATGCGATAATATAGAGGGTCGCGACCAGAGCGGAAAGCAAGTCCAGCTCGCCTGCTATATTTTCCACCAACAGCGCATCGGTGCTCGACAGCCAAAGACTAATTCCACCCGCCAGAAAATATGAAATCATTGTGCTGGCAGACAGTAATCCACAAAGGGAAAAATGCTGAACCGGAAACAGTAAAACCTTGCCGATCTGGTAACAGCCAACTGCCCCCAAGACAAGAAATCCAACAGCACAGATCTCTTTTAGCCCGGCAATGACGCCCCCCCCGATAACCAACACCCCAACCCCAACGGCAAACGGCACCACAAAAGCACTGCTTCGTGCCGCAGTTCTGGTTTCCGCCACTATGGGATAACTTTGTCCGGAAATAGCCACCCGCCGCCCACTTTTTCCCGCCGGCCAATTGGGCCATTAAGGCTCCCAATTACTCTGTCCCGCCCCCAGGAATCAAGGCCGCCCTTACGCCGCCGTCGCGGCTCTTGCGCCGTGCATTGCCACTCAGCATACTCCGGCCGCCACTCTTGCGCCCGGCAGAGGATACCATGCCCCACCAACTCGCCTACCACAACGCCACCCGCCTCGACGTGGCGGCGCTGTTGCCCGCATTTTCGGAAAAGATCCTGGAAATCGGCTGCGGAACCGGGGCGACGCTAAACTTCTTAAAGTCGAGCGGGCGGTGTTCCTGGGTCGGCGGAGTAGAAATCGCTCCGGCGGCGCAAGCATTGGCGGCGCAATCTCTCGACCGCTGCTGGTGCGGGAATGTCGAAACCCTTGATCTTGGCTTGCCCGAAGGCGACCTCGATGTCGTTCTTTGCCCCGATGTGCTGGAACATCTGGTTGACCCCTGGGCCGCGATCGGCCGCTTGGTCACACTGTTGAAGCCCGGCGGCATTCTAATCGCCAGCCTGCCCAACATTCGCAACTATAAAGTGTCTCTCGGCCTGTTGCTGAACGGCAAATGGGAGTATCAGGACGCAGGCATTCTCGATCGCACCCACCTGCGGTTTTTTGTGCGGGAAACGGCGGTTGAGCTGCTCACCCGGGGCGGCCTGCGGGTGGACTTGGTGGCGCCCGTGCTCGCGCTTAAGACGTGGCGGCTGAAATGGATGCTCAACGCCGCCAGCGGTGGCCGCTTGACCGACCTCTACGCGACCCAATATCTGGTTCGAGGCGTTAAGCCATCAACGCATCAATCCGGGCCTTGAGCTGGTTCAGGGCCACCGGCTTGACGAGGTAGCCGTCGGCGGCCCGCTCTTTTGCCAGCGCAACGGTTTCCGCCCCGGCGTCTGCGGTCAACATAATCACCGGGGTTACCGCAATGGCGTTGATCTTCACCGCCCGCACCTGACGCAAAAACTCCAGCCCGCCAATCGGCTTCATGTGAATGTCGCAAAACACGATATCCGGCCGGGTGCGCAGCAGTTCCAGCAGGCCATCCTTGCCGTTCGCCGCCTCGGTGATCGAACGGATACCGATTTGCAGCAATTGCTGCCGAATGATCTGGCGCGTGTAGGCCTCATCATCGACCAGCAGGATTTTCAGCTTTTCATAGTCGCTAACAGTCGGCATCGAACATTCCCAGGTTAAGTGAGCGCCGCCGCAACCGCCGCCAACTCCTGGTGAGTGGCAGGCAGCAGGCTGGCCATGAGCGTCGCAGTCTCCATGTCGCCGGCATCGAGACAATCTTGGGTATCCGCCGCCACCTGCGCCAACCGAACCGCGCCAACGGTGGCGGCGGCGCCCTTCAGAGCATGAGCGGCATCGCGGGCGGCGGGGGCGTCGTTTGCCGCGAGCAAAGCCTCGACAGCGGCAATCATCCCCGGCACTCCCGCAACAAACGCTGCCAGAAACTGGCGGGCATCGGCGCCAAACTCGCCAAACGACTCGGCAAGCCGACCAAGATCGAACACCGCCGGGTCCGGCGCGGCCACACAGATGCCGGGTAGGCGGGGCGGGGGCGGGGCGGCGGGCGGTCCCGCCTCCGGCGCCCGGCGCAACGCCGCCGCCTCGGGCAACAGCCGTTCCAGCGTGGCCGCCAGCATTTTACTATCGATGGGCTTGGTCAAATAACCGTCCATCCCGGCTTCCAAGCAGTCCTGTTCAGTGCCGGGCAAGGCATCGGCGGTCAGGGCCACAATGGGCAGGCGGGTGCCGGCCTCTTTTTCGCGGATGGCATGGGTGAGCTGAAAACCGTTCATCTCGGGCATATGAAAATCGGTCAGCAGCAGGCCAAACCCGCCCTGCTCCAGCATACGCAACGCCTCGATGCCATTCCCGGCGATTTCGTGGGCATAGCCGAGCCGGGTCAGCAAACGCCTGATCACCACCTGATTGGTAACATTGTCTTCGGCGACCAGCACCGCCACCGCTGCGGCCCGAGCCTCATCAAGCGGCGGCGGCGCCCAGGCTGTCCCGGTGTTCCCGCCCTGCCGTTGATCCAGCCGCGCCCGCCCGAGCGCCGCCGCGAGGGTAAACCACAACCGCTTGCGCGAGACCGGCAGCGCCAAGGTGGCAAAAAAGCCCCCCCGCTCGGCAATCGCCAGCGCCGCCCGGCTGCCGACCAACACCACCGGGACACCGCCGCCTTGGAGCGATAGCGGCGGCGGCACGCCCGCGCGCACCAGCATCACCGAGGCATTTTCAACCCCTTGGCGCACCCCGGCCGCCGCCAGCGCCCGGCCCAGCACCCCCGCCTCGCTGGCATCAAACCCATAGAGCCCAACCAGCGCGTCGTCGATGGCGATCTCGGGCCGCAAAGGCGCCAAGTCCAGCGGCTCCAACGGCAACTCGAACCAAAAGGTCGAGCCGGCGCCGGGCTGAGAGCTAACCCCGATTTCCCCACCCATTAACAGGCACAGCCGCAAACAAATGGAAAGCCCGAGCCCGGTGCCGCCATATTTACGCGCCGTTGAGGTATCGGCCTGAACGAACGGACGAAACAGCCGCTCCTGTTGCTCCCCACTCAGCCCGATACCGGTGTCGGACACAGCAAAGCGCACGCCGCCCGCCGCCTGAGAAACAGCCAGGGTCACACCGCCAACTTCGGTGAACTTCACAGCGTTGCCCAAAAGATTGAGCAGCACTTGGCGCACCCGGGTGGGATCGCCGGCAAAGCGATCGGGCAGTGCGGGGTCGGCATCGACCACCAGGGCCAGCCCGCGCTCATCGGCGCGCGCGGCGACCAGCTCCGCCGTCCCCTCGATCAACTCGACCAGCGAAAACGGCACGCGCTCGATTTCCAGCCGCCCGGCTTCGATTTTGGAGAAGTCCAGAATGTCGTTGATGATGGTCAACAACGCCAGGGCCGATTGCCGGATCACCCCCGACATGCTGCGCTGGTCTTCCGTAAGCTCGCTCTGGTCGAGCAGTTCGGCCATCGACATCACCCCATTCATCGGGGTGCGGATTTCGTGGCTCATCATCGCCAGGAACGATGACTTGGCCCGGGTCGCCTCCTCCGCCTGATCGCGCGCGAGGGCCAGATCCTCCGTCATGTGCTTGAGCGCGCGGGCGTTGTTACGAAAAGCCGCCAGCGCCTTGGCTAAAGCGCCAATCTCGTCCGGCCGCTCGGTCGAGGGCACCTCGTGGTCGAGATCGCCGCCGGCAACCGCCGTCATCGCAACCGTCATGCCCCCGAGCGGCCGGATCACCCGCTGCCGAATCGTGGAAAAAGCGCCGGCAAAGGCCATCACAGCCACCGCCAGCAAGCCCGCGAGCCAGCCTTGCTGAGTCCGGATCGCCTGATTGGACGCCTCAAAAATCTCCAGCCCGGCGCGGTCCTGCTGGTCGGTCAGCCGCTCGATCACCGACAGGAGCGGGTTGATCGAGGGATACATCACCCGCGCAATATAAGTGGTGAGCCCCGCCACATCCTGGCCTGCCAAAATATCGGCCAGCTCATCCAGCGCGGCGTTGGCTTCGGCCATGCGCGCTTCGGCTTCGCTCACCAGGGCGGCGGCGGTCCGGCCCTCGACGGCTTTATGATAATCGACCCAGGCGGGAGCAATGCGGTCCCGCGCCTTGCGCACCATATGCCCGCCCTGATCCCAACTAAGGTCGCCGGTGCGCACCCGGACGGCGGTGACGATGCCGGCGTTGGTGTAGCCGTCCGACACCAGTTTGAGGTCCAGCGAGGGCAGCAAACCATTGCCATAAAGCCGGTTGACCAGGGTTTGCGACAGCCCAACCGCCCACACGCTGCCAAGCGCAAGGCCAGCCATCAGCACCGCGATAACGGCCAGGATCGAATAGGCGCGGCTACGAATGCTCATCGGCCGTCTCCCCTCAACGCAACGGATAGGCGAACACCAGGCCGCCGCGAAGCCACAACTCGTTGAGCCCGCGATCCAGCTTCAGCGGGCTGGCTTGGCCGAGATTGGCCTCAAAGCTTTCACCATAATTGCCGACCTGCCCGATAATTCGCGCCGCCCACCCATCATCGAGCCCCAGCGCCTTGCCGAGCCCCGGCGTCACCCCGAGCAAGCGGCGAACGCGGGGGTTATCGCTGCCCTTCATCGCCTCGAGGCTGGCGCGGGACACCCCCAGCTCTTCCGCCTCGATCATGGCCATCAGGGTCCAGCGCGCAATCTCAAACCAGCGGTCATCGCCCTTGCGCACCAACGGCCCGAACGGCTCCTTGGAGATTTGCTGACGCAGGATGACATAGCGCTCGGGCTCGGGCAGCACGGTGACCCGGATCGAGGCCAGAGCCGACGAGTCGGCGGTAACCGCCACGCACGCTCCATCAAGAAAGGCCCGGATCATCTCCTTGAAATCGGCCTTGCCGACGCCGACGAAAGATATATGACGGGCGTTGAAATGCTCTTTTAAATTATCCTCGGCGGTGGTGCCTTTTTGAAAGCAAATCGGCAACCCCATCAGTTGGCGCAGCGTACGGATATCGGCATCCCGGCGGACCAAAAAGCCCTGACCATCAAAGAAATTGACCCCAACCGGCTGAAGCCCAAACTCGGTGACCCGGCCAAGGGTGATGGTGACGGTGCGGCTGAGAATATCGATTTTGCCCTGAGACAGCGCCACCAACCCCTTTTGGACCGGCGCCGCCGAATATTCGACCTTGGCGCTGTCGTTCAAAACCGCGGCGGCGACGGCCCGGCAGAAATCCACATCAAAGCCCTGCCACATCCCGGCGGCGTCGCGCTGGGAAAAGCCGGCAACCCCACTTGAAACGCCGCAGCGCACCACACCCTGCTTACGCACCGCATCAAGGCTCTGGCCCTCCGCCACCCCCACCATTACCCCCACGGCCAAAACCAGGGATCGTCCCGGCGGCTGTTGCAAATCTGAGGTGGGTGTCGCTCCCCTGAGCCGGTAGGCTCGGGTTGTCGAATCCACGAAGAGGAGCAACACCCGTGAAGAAGAGTATGCGTGAAACGGTTTCCAAGGAAGCCCTTG